>JADGAU010000017.1 GCA_015231865.1 Gammaproteobacteria bacterium
TGGCAGTTTTCTGTGGTGTTGGAGGTGTGGAGCCTCAATCAGAAACAGTATGGCATCAGGCTAATAAATATAGTATTCCACGGGTTGCATTTGTTAATAAAATGGATCGTTCAGGTGCTAATTTTGAGCGTGTCATCGAACAGATTGAAGATAGATTAGGTGCCAATCCTCTACCAATTCAAATACCAATTGGAGCTGAAGAAAACTTTAGTGGTATTATTGATTTAATCAGTCAGAAAGCCATTTATTGGCAATCTGAAAGTCTAGGTATGAACTTTACAGAAAGCGATATACCAGAAGAATTTGTCGATACTGTTGAATCTCTAAGAGAAGCAATTATTGAAACGGCTGCTGATGCTAATGATGAATTAATGGAAAAATACCTCGAAACTGGAGCATTAAACCAGGAGGAAATTGAACAAGGTTTAAGAATTAGAACTTTGTCTGGAGATATTATTCCATGCCTATGCGGTTCAGCTTTTAAAAATATTGGTATCCAGTTTTTACTGGATGCAATGATTAATTTTCTTCCTTCTCCAGCTGATGTTCCTGCTGTTGAAGGTATTGATGTTAAAACGGAACAAATGATAATACATACTGCTAATGATGATGAATCATTTGCGGCATTAGCTTTTAAGATTGCTTCAGATTCCTATGTTGGAAGTTTAACTTTTATTCGCGTTTATTCGGGCGTATTAGAAGCTGGTAAAGTAGTTTTTAACCCGGCAAAGGGAAAGCGCGAGAGAATTGGACGCCTGTTACAGATGCATGCTAATTCACGCGAAGAAATAAAAGAAGTAAGAGCAGGTGATATTGCAGCAGCAGTTGGCCTAAAAGAAGTAAGCACGGGTGATACATTATGCGAAGTTAATCAAAGTGTATTATTAGAAAGAATTGATTTCCCAGAGCCTGTTATTTCGATTGCTGTAGAGCCTAGAACTAAAGCAGATGAAGATAAAATGGCTGCGGCCTTAGCTAAGCTAACCCGTGAAGATCCCTCGTTTAAAGTTGCAACCGATAATGAGACCGGTCAAACAATCATATCTGGTATGGGTGAGCTTCATCTTGATATTATTGTCGATAGAATGAAACGTGAGTTTAGTGTTGATGCAAACATTGGTACGCCACAGGTTGCCTATAGAGAGACTGTATCTAAATTATGTAACTACGAATGTAAATACGAACGTGAGCATGGTGGTCGTGGCCAATATGCTCATGTGCTTCTTAAAATTGAAGCAAATGAAAGAGGTGCTGGTTATATTTTTGAAAGTACAGTGTCGGATGATGTTGTACCCAAAGAATATATTACTGCCGTTGCGCAGGGCGTAGAAGAACAAATAAATAATGGCGTTTTAGCCGGTTATCCATTAATCGATGTTAAAGTCACTTTGTATGATGGGTCCTATCATGATGTGGATTCAAATGAAGTAGCTTTTAGAATTGCAGGATCAATGGCTCTAAGAGATGGTGCATTACAGGCAGCGCCAGTTTTACTAGAACCCATTATGAAAGTTGAAGTTGTCACTCCTGAAGAATATATGGGTGATGTGATGTCAGATATTAACAAACGTCGTGGCTTAGTTAGTGGTATGGATGATACGCCTACGGGTAAGGTATTAAAATCAAGTGTACCTTTATCTGAAATGTTTGGTTATGCAACAGATTTACGTTCTGCAACACAAGGTAGAGCAAGTTATTCTATGGAGTTTGAGAAATATGAAGAAGCTCCCAAGAAGATTACCGATTTAATAATTAATAAATATTTATAAATAAGCTAAAAGCAGGAATAATTATGTCTAAAGAAAAATTTGAACGTACGAAACCCCATGTCAATGTAGGCACAATTGGACACGTTGATCATGGCAAGACAACACTAACAGCGGCACTGACAAAGTGTATGGCTGAAGCCCATGGTGGCGAGTTAAAAGCATTTGATCAAATTGACTCAGCACCTGAAGAAAGAGAGCGTGGTATTACCATTGCAACGGCTCACGTTGAATATGAATCAGCGACACGCCACTACGCACACGTAGACTGCCCAGGGCACGCGGATTATGTTAAAAACATGATTACCGGTGCGGCGCAGATGGACGGCGCTATCTTAGTCTGTAGTGCAGCAGATGGCCCAATGCCACAAACACGTGAGCATATCTTATTATCACGCCAGGTTGGTGTCCCTTATATCCTTGTTTATATGAATAAGGCAGATATGGTTGATGATGAAGAATTATTAGAATTAGTCGAAATGGAAATACGTGAATTATTAGACGCGTATGAATTTCCAGGTGATGACACACCCATTATTACTGGCTCTGCACTTAAGGCATTAGAAGGCGATACCTCTGAGATTGGTGTACCTTCGGTTATTAAATTAGTAGAAGCAATGGATGAATACATTCCTGAGCCAGAGCGTGCGATTGATGGTGATTTCATTATGCCGGTTGAAGACGTATTCTCAATTGCTGGACGTGGTACGGTTGTAACTGGACGTATTGAACGCGGTATTATTAAAGTTGGTGAAGAAATTGAGATTGTTGGTATTAAAGATACGAGCAAGACCACTTGTACTGGTGTTGAAATGTTCCGTAAGTTACTAGACGAAGGACGTGCTGGAGATAACGTTGGTATTTTATTACGTGGTATTAAGCGTGAAGAAGTAGAACGTGGACAAGTACTTGCTAAGCCAGGTTCAATTAACCCACATACGACATTTGAAGCAGAAGTTTATGTTTTAAGTAAAGATGAAGGTGGACGTCATACACCATTTTTTAAAGGCTACCGTCCACAGTTCTACTTCAGAACCACTGACGTTACGGGTGCCTGTGAATTACCTGATGGTGTAGAGATGGTAATGCCTGGTGATAATGTACAGATGGTTGTGACATTGATTGCACCGATTGCGATGGATGAAGGCTTACGCTTTGCGATTCGTGAAGGTGGCCGTACCGTTGGTGCTGGTGTTGTAGCTAAAATTATTGCATAAATGATTTATTCTCCCTTCTTTTTGAAGGGAGGAATTTGTCAAAAATAAATATAAATTAATATACTCAAAATAATATTGGGTTCGCTCTTTAAGAAAAGGAAATAACCATGGCGACAGAAGATCAAGTAATAAGAATTCGTTTAAAAGCATTTGACCATAGACTTATTGATTTAAGTACTAAGCAAATCGTTGAAACTGCTAAACGCACTGGTGCAATGGTTAAAGGTCCAATTCCTTTACCAACTCGTAAAGAACGTTTTAATATTTTAACTTCACCACATGTTAATAAAGATGCAAGAGATCAGTATGAATTGCGTACTTATAAGCGATTAATGGATATTGTTAAGCCTACAGATAAAACTGTTGATGCATTAATGAAGTTAGATTTAGCTGCAGGTGTTGATGTTCAGATAAAATTGAACTAAAATACGCGCTCTTGTTTTTAAGGCTTGAAGGAATTAGCATTTTTATTAATTTCTAGTATATAAGTCTAATAGAAATATTTAGTGAATATCAGAAAAATCTTGATATTTCATTGTTTTACCGCCACTGATCAACCGAAATTAGTGGCTTCATGCTATTGATAAGTAGCAGAGGAATATAAAAATGGCTATTACTTTACTTGGTAATAAAGTAGGGATGACTCGCCTGTTTATGGAAACTGGTGAATCAGTTCCAGTTACAGTGATTGAAATGTCACCCAATCGTGTTTCACAGAAAAAAACTGTTGAAACTGATGGATATAATGCGATTCAATTAACGGCAGGTGAAAAGAAATCATCTAAGGTTAATAAAGCAAATGCAGGACACTTTGCGAAAGCAGGTGTAAAAGCAGGTCTTAAAACACTTGAAAGTCGTGTTGATAATCCAGATTCATATGAGTCGGGTTCAGAAATTAAAGTTGATATTTTTGAAGTTGGTCAAAAAGTTGATGTTTCCGGTACTTCAATAGGTAAAGGATTTCAGGGCGGTATTAAACGACATAATTTCCATCGTCAGGATATGACACATGGTAACTCGGTGTCACACCGTTCAAATGGTTCAATTGGTCAAAACCAAACTCCAGGACGTGTGTTCAAGGGCAAAAAAATGTCAGGACATATGGGCTCAGTTAAAAAAACAGTTCAAAGCTTATCAGTTGTTAAGGTAGATGTAGAAAATAATCTATTATTAGTCAAAGGTGGTATACCAGGTGCAAAAGGTAGTTTTGTTACTGTATCACATGCTGTTAAGACGAAAGGGAGTTAGCCATGGAACTTAATATGATTACTGCAACAGGCAATGCTTCTAAGAAAACTGTTGAAGTTGCAGACGAAATATTTAATAAAGAGTATAACGAAGCTTTAATTCATCAAGTTGTTACATCGTACCTGGCTGGTGGCAGATCTGGTACCAAAGGTCAAAAAAATCGATCAGCTGTTAGTGGTGGCGGTGCAAAACCCTGGAAACAGAAAGGTACTGGTCGTGCACGTTCCGGTACTATACGTAGCCCTATATGGCGTAGCGGTGGTACTACATTTGCGGCTAAGAATAGAGATTTTAGTAAAAAAGTTAATCGTAAAATGTATCGTGCAGCAGTTAAATCTATTGTCTCTGAGTTAGTACGTAAAGAACGTTTATCTGTCATTGCAGATTTAGCTTTAACAGCACCAAAGACGAAAGAGTTAGCAGAAAAATTGAAGAAATTAAATGCTAATAACGTTTTATTGGTTACTGGTGGTCATGATGAAAATGTTTATTTGTCATCAAGAAATCTCATAAAAGTTGGATATGCAGATGTTCAACATCTTGATCCCGTCTCATTAATATCTTATGAGCAAGTGATTATGACTGCAGATGCCATTAAGCTATTTGAGTCTAATCTTCAAGGGGAGGCTTAATCATGAACCAGGAAAAAATATATACTACTATTCTATCACCTAGAATTAGTGAAAAGGCTGCAATCGTTGCTCAAAACAATAACCAATATGTTTTTAAAGTAGCAAAAAATGCAAACAAAAAAGAAATTAAAGAAGCAGTAGAAAGTCTTTTTGAAGTTTCTGTAGATAAAGTTTGTACCTGCATTACTAAAGGTAAATCAAAACGTTTTGGTAAATTCATGGGTACAAGAAAAAATTGGAAAAAGGCCTATGTGACTTTATCCAGTGGTTCAACTATTGATATGTTTACAGCAGAGTAGCAGGGGATACACGTTATGGGATTACAAAAAACAAAGCCAACATCTCCAGGGCGACGTTTTGTTGTCAGAACAACAAGAGATGAACTACATAAAGGCAGTGCTTATGCGCCTTTAGTAACAAAGAAAAGTAAAAATGGTGGACGAAATACAAATGGACGTATTACCGTTAGGCATCGTGGTGGCGGTCATAAACACCATTATCGTTTAGTTGATTTTAAACGCGATAAAGAAGGTGTACCTGCAACTGTAGAAAGAATTGAATACGATCCAAACAGAAGTGCACATATTGCATTAGTTTTATTTGCTGATGGTGAACGTAGATATATTATTGCGCCACGTTCTATTTCTGCTGGTGATACTGTTATGTCAGGTAATGAAGCAGATATTAAACCAGGAAATTGTTTGCAACTTAGATCAATTCCTGTTGGTACAACAGTTCATTGTGTTGAAATGAAGCCTGAAAAAGGTGCTCAAATTGCACGTAGTGCAGGAGCTTCAGTTCAAATTGTTGCAAGAGAAGGCAACTATGCTACTTTACGACTTCGTTCAGGTGAAATGAGAAAAATTCATTTAGATTGTAAAGCTACCATAGGTACAGTTAGTAATGCTGAACATAGTTTGAGAAAACTTGGTAAAGCAGGTGCTAAACGATGGTTAGGTGTGCGTCCTACTGTTCGTGGTGTTGCGATGAACCCGGTTGACCATCCCCATGGTGGTGGTGAAGGTAGAACTTCTGGTGGTAGACATCCAGTAAGTCCATGGGCTACTCCAACGAAAGGATTTAAAACACGCAAGAATAAGCGAACGGATAAATTTATCGTTCGTAGACGTAGCAAACGATAATTAAGGAGATTATAAATATGCCTCGTTCAATTAAAAAAGGTCCATTTATCGATCATCACTTAGTTAAGAAGGTTGATAAAGCAGTAGCAGAAAATAATAGAAAACCTATCAAAACCTGGTCACGTCGTTCCATGATCCTGCCTAATATGGTCGGATTAACGATTGCTGTTCACAATGGTAAGCAACATGTACCCATATTGATCAATGAAAATATGATCGGTCACAAGTTAGGTGAAATGGTTCCTACAAGAACATTCCGTGGTCACTTAGCTGATAAAAAAGCTAAAAGGTAAAGATAAAGGATTACTATTATGAATGTTTCAGCAAAACTTAGAAATTCAATGATGTCAGCACAAAAAATGCGTTTAGTCGCTGATCAAATTAGAAACAAAAAAGCAGAAAAAGCTATTGAAATTCTTACTTTTAGTAATAAGAAAGCGGCGGGAATTGTAAAAAAAGTTCTTGAATCAGCTATAGCTAATGCAGAAAATAATGAAGGTGCAGATATTGATGAATTACTTGTTTCGAGTATATTTGTTGATGAAGGTGCAACTTATAAACGTATGAGGCCAAGAGCTAAGGGACGCGGTAACCGTATCCTTAAGCGTTCTAGTCATATAACAATTACCTTAAGTGATAACTAATCCTTTAACGAGCTATTAGCTAACTATTAGCGAAAAGAATAAGAGTAGAGAATAATTATGGGACAAAAAGTACATCCAACCGGTATACGTTTAGGTATCGTTAAAGATTGGAATTCTAATTGGTATGCAAGTTCAGAAAACTATGCAGATTTTCTAAATGATGACATAAAAGTACGTGAATATTTAATGAAGAAGTTAGAATCTGCTTCCGTTAGTCATATTCAAATTGAAAGACCTGCAAAAAATGCCAGAATTACTATACATACAGCTAGACCTGGCATTGTTATTGGCAAGAAAGGTGAAGATATTGCAGCGTTAAAACAGGAAACATCTAAGATTATGGGAATTCCTGTTCATATTAATGTGGAAGAAATTCGTAAGCCTGAATTAGATGCGACATTAGTTGCTGACAATATTGCACAACAACTGGAAAAGCGTATCATGTTTAGACGTGCGATGAAGCGTGCGGTTACTAATGCAATGCGTTTAGGTGCGAAGGGTATTAAAATTACTGTTTCAGGCCGTTTAAATGGTGCAGAAATTGCTCGTGCTGAATGGTATAGAGAAGGTCAGGTGCCTCTTCATACCCTACGTGCTGATATTGATTACGGTACTGCAAGAGCAAATACAACTTATGGTGTTATTGGAATTAAGATTTGGATTTACAAAGGTGAAATTCATGATAGTTCGGCTTATATCAATGATCGTCTTAATTTAAATAATAAGTCAAAACAACAATAAACAGTGGTGCAGGAACATGCTTCAACCTAAAAGAACAAAATTTCGTAAGCAAATGAAGGGCCGTAACAGAGGTCTGGCTTTAAATGGCAATAAAGTAAGTTTTGGTGAGTATGGCCTAAAAGCAACTGCTAGAGGTCGTATTACAGCCCGTCAAATTGAATCTGCTCGTCGTGCTATGACTAGATATATCAAACGTGGCGGAAAGATTTGGATTCGTATATTTCCTGATAAGCCAATTTCTAAAAAACCATTAGAAGTTAGACAAGGTAAAGGTAAAGGTAGTGTTGAGTATTATGTTGCTCAAATACAACCTGGTAAAATGTTATATGAAATGGAAGGCGTTTCAGAAGAAATTGCAAGAGATGCATTTGCACTGGCTTCTGCAAAATTACCATTAAGTACTACTTTTGTTAAAAGGACGGTGATGTAATGAGTAATAAATTAGATATAAAGGATTTGCAAGCAAAGACTAAAGATGAGTTAAATCAAGAATTGATTAATCTTCGTAAAGAGCAATTTTCTTTAAAAATGTCTAGAAGTACAGATCAAGACATTAAAGTACATCAATTCAAAGCTGTTAGACGTAATGTAGCACGTGTTAAAACAGCTTTAAATATGATTTAAATTATTTGATTGGATATCGATATGAGCGAACAAGATAAAAAGCGTACATTAGTAGGCACGGTAATTAGTAACAAAATGGATAAGACTGTTACTATTTTAATTGAAAGAAAAGTCAAACACTCTTTATATGGTAAATATATTAAGCGTTCAAGTAAGTTGCATGCACATGATGAAAATAACCAATGTAATGAAGGTGATGTTGTAGAAATTGCTTCTTGTCGTCCAATCTCTAAGAGTAAATCTTGGAATATTGTCAACATTCTAGAAAAATCTGAAGCATAATACTAATTTAGTCAATTTTTGAGTAGCTATTATTATAATTTTGGAATATAATACGCCGCTCGAATATTCTGATACATATATCGTCTGGAGATAACAATGATACAAATGCAAACAGAACTTGGCGTTGCCGATAATAGTGGCGCAAAAAAAGTTGAATGCATAAAGGTTTTAGGTGGTTCACACCGTCGATATGCAGCCATAGGTGATATCATTAAGGTTAGTATAAAAGAAGCTATTCCTCGTGGTAAAGTAAAAAAAGGCGATGTATATAATGCTGTTGTTGTTAGAACTAGCAAGGGTGTACGTAGACCAGATGGTTCATTAATACGTTTTGATAATAATGCGGCAGTATTATTAAATGCTTCACAGCAGCCAATAGGCACCCGTATTTTTGGCCCGGTTACTCGTGAGTTGCGTAATGAAAAATTTATGAAAATTATTTCATTAGCACCTGAAGTTCTTTAATTCACAAACTATTACTGTAGAAAAAAGTAGAGAAAGAAAATGGCAAAGCTAAGAAAAGGTGACACAGTTATAGTTGTTGCTGGTAAAGACAAAGGCAAGCAAGGACAAGTTGAAAAAGTTCTTAAAGATGATAAGTTATTAGTAACAAACATCAATATAGCAAAGAAACATGTTAAACCAAATCCTGATCGTGGTATTACTGGTGGTATTGTAAGTAAAACAATGCCTATTCATGCTTCGAATGTTGCTATATTAAATCCGCAAACGAACAAAGCTGATCGCATCGGTTATAAGTTCCTGGAAGATGGTAAGAAAGTTCGTTATTTTAAGTCAAATGATGAAGTCATCGCGTAAATTCGTGGCTTTATAAATAGGTAAATAGTTGAGTTGGTTATGGCAAATTTAAAGAACTTGTATAACGAGAAAATAATTCCAGAATTAACAAAGGAATTTAACTATAAGAGCAATATGGAAGTGCCTAAAATAGTTAAGATTTCTTTGAATATGGGCTTGGGTGATGCAATAGGTGATAAAAAGGTAATTGAACATGCAGTGTCTGATATGACAAAAATTGCTGGTCAAAAGCCTGTAGTTACTGTTGCAAAAAAATCAATTGCTGGGTTTAAAATTCGTGATAATTATCCGATTGGATGTAAAGTTACGTTACGCAAAGAAAGAATGTATGAATTCCTTGAGCGTTTAATTGCAATTGCAATTCCTCGTATTCGTGACTTTCGTGGTTTAAACCCAAATTCATTCGATGGAATGGGTAACTATAGTATGGGAATAAAAGAACAAATTATTTTCCCAGAAATTGATTATGATAAAATTGATAAATTAAGAGGTATGGATATTACCATTACCACTACTGCTAAAACTGATTCTGAAGCTAAGGCTTTATTACAAAAATTCAGTTTTCCATTAAAAGAAGCAAGGAATTAAAAATGGCTAAAAGTGCAATGATTAACCGTGAGCTGAAGCGCACAAAATTAGTAAATAAGTATGCGGAAACTCGTGCTGCTTTAAAAGCAATTATTCATAGTACTGAATCAACCATGGAGCAAAAGGTTGAAGCCCAATATGCTTTACAAAAGCTACCCAGGGATTCATCGTCTGTAAGGCAACGTAATAGATGTCGTATAACTGGTCGTCCTCATGGTGTATTTAAAAAGTTTGGACTTTCTAGAAATATGATACGTGTACATACTATGCTGGGTAATATTCCAGGTTTACGCAAAGGTAGTTGGTAACGACATCTAAAAAATTTATAGATGTTTGATATAGAATTTTAAGTGGAGAAATAAAATGAGTATGACTGATCCTGTTGCTGACATGCTAACTAGAATTAGGAACGGTTTAATGGCAGAAAAGAAATCCGTTAGTATGCCTGGATCTAAATATAAGTATGCAATATCTAAAGTCCTACTTGATGAAGGTTATATTTCTTCAACAGAATTGAAATCAGAAGATAATGGCAAATCAACTTTAGTTATTGATCTTAAATATTTTTCAGGTAAGCCTGTTATTGAAATGATTAATAAAGGTAGTAGACCTGGTTTGAGACTTTATAAAGGATCAAGCGAAATACCTGATGTTTGGGGTGGTTTAGGTACTGTTATTATGTCAACATCTAAAGGTGTAATGACTGACAAACAAGCAAGAGCAATTAATGAAGGTGGTGAAGTCATTTGTTATATTGCTTAATTGCAATTTATAAAACTGATCAACTAACTATCTGGGATTTAAATAATGGCTAGAATTACAAATAAAATAGATATTCCGAAAGGTACTGAAGTAAACCTTTCTGGACAAAAAATAACAGTTAAAGGTGCCAAAGGTGAATTAAACTTTGCTTTAAATGAATCAATAGAAATGGTTAAAAGTGATGAAGGTGTTCATTTTGAACCTAAATCTGGAATTTCTGATAAAGAACTAAAAAAGTTAATACCTTTAACAGGTACTACTAAAGCTATTGTGAATAATATGCTGACGGGTGTTAGTGTTGGTTTTGAAAAGCAATTAAAGTTAATTGGTGTTGGTTATAGGACTCAGGTGCAAGGATCAAAAGTAACATTAAATCTTGGTTTTTCTCACCCAATAGAACATCAATTACCTGATGGGATTACTGCAGAAGCGCCAAGTCAAACTGATTTAGTGATACGTGGTATTGATAAGCAAGCTGTGGGACAAGTTGCAGCAAATATTCGTGCATATCGTCCACCTGAGCCTTATAAAGGCAAAGGTGTACGCTATGCAGATGAATATGTAGCAAGAAAAGATGCTAAGAAGAAATAAACATTAAATTATAGGCCACCTTGTTTTAATGAAAGGTTTTAAGGCAAAAGTTTTAAGTTAGAAAGCTTAAAGGAATAAGCAAATGGATAAAAAGTTATCTCGTATACGTCGTTCAAAAAAGACTAGAGCTAAAATTAAAAATTTAGGTGTTGATCGCTTAAGTGTTTATAAAACTGCTAAGCATATCTATGCACAAATAATTACTGATACACAAACAGAATCAAAAGTTCTTGTTGCTGTAAATACTTTACAAAGCGATGTTAAAAGTGAAGTAGGTTATACAGGAAATAAAGATGCTGCTACAGTTGTTGGTCGACTTGTTGCAGAGAAAGCAAAAGCAGCTGGTATTGAAACAGTCGCTTTTGATAGAAGTGGATATAAATATCATGGAAGAATTAAATCATTAGCTGAAGCAGCTCGTGAGCATGGACTTAAATTTTAGGAATTAATACTATGGCTGGAAAAAATAACACAAAAGAAACTGTTAAAGATGATTACATTGAAAAGTTAGTTAATGTTAATCGTGTTGCCAAAGTTGTAAAGGGTGGTCGTGTATTCGGCTTCGCTGCATTAACTGTTGTCGGTGATGGTAATGGTCGCGTAGGTTTCGGACGTGGTAAAGCAAAAGAAGTTCCAGCTGCAATACAAAAAGCTATGGATAATGCTAGAAATAATATGAAAGCTGTGGCCTTAACCTCAGGTACAACTCAATATCCATTTGCTACAGAATTAGGTGCTGCGAAAGTATTTATTAAACCTGCCCCTGAAGGTACTGGAATTATTGCTGGTGGTGCTATGAGAGCAGTATTTGAAGCTGTTGGTATGAGAGATGTTTTTGCTAAATGCATTGGTACAAATAACCCTATTAATGTTGTTAGAGCAACCATTAAAGGTCTTTCAGAAATGCGTTCGCCAGAAAGCATCGCGTTAAAACGCGGTAAAAGTGTTGAAGAATTAACTAAATAGTTCATATAAGTAAAACAGTGGTAATCACATGATTAAAATTACACAGATTAAAAGTACTGCAAAACGCCTTAAATCACATAAAGCTTGTATAGCTGGTTTAGGTTTAAAAAGAATTAATCATTCTGTTGAAGTACAGGATACTCCTGAAAACAGAGGCATGATTAACAAAGTTTCTTATCTTTTAAAAGTAGAGGGTTAAGTAATGTACCTAAATACAATTAAACCTGCTAAGGGTTCAACTAAGGTAGCTAAACGCGTTGGTCGTGGTATTGGTTCTGGTTTAGGCAAAACATGTGGCCGAGGACATAAAGGACAAAAATCAAGAACAGGTGGTACAATAATGCCTGGGTTTGAAGGTGGTCAAATGCCATTACAAAAAAGACTTCCTAAAACTGGATTTAGCTCACGTGTGTCTAAACTTACAGATGAAGTTAGATTAAATGAATTAAATCGTTTTGATGGTGTTGTTGATATATTTGAACTAAAAAAAGCAAATATTATCACTAAAAATATAGAACGTGTAAAAGTTATTGCTTCAGGTGAAATTACTAAGGCAATAACGGTTAAAGGTTTAATGCTAACTAAAGGTGCTCAAGCTGCTATCGAAGCTGCTGGCGGTAAGGTAGAATAAAAATGTCGACTTCGGCTAGCGCGCTAGCAAGTTCTCTAGGCGGAGGCAAACTCTCAGAATTAAAGAATCGTATCTTATTTGTAATTGGTGCGCTTCTAGTCTTTCGTCTCGGCTCTTTCATCCCGGTTCCAGGAATTAACCCTGAAGCTCTAAGTGTTTTATTTGACCAGCAACGTAATAGCATACTTGGTATGTTTAATATGTTTTCAGGTGGAGCGCTTGAACGTTTATCAGTTTTTGCTTTAGGCATTATGCCTTACATTTCTGCCTCTATTATCATACAACTGATGACAAAAGTTATTCCTACTTTAGAACAAATTAGTAAAGAAGGTGAAGCAGGAAGAAGAAAAATAACACAGTATACGAGATTAAGTACATTGGTTTTAGCTACGTTTCAATCACTTGGCGTAGCAATAGCTCTTGAATCTCAATCTGCTGGTGGTTCTACTGTTGTTGTTGATCCTGGGTTTATATTTAGAATTACAACAGTAGTTTCGTTAGTTACAGGTACTTTATTTTTGATGTGGCTTGGGGAACAAATTACTGAAAGAGGAATTGGAAACGGAATTTCATTAATCATTTTTGCTGGTATTGTTGCCGGATTACCTTCATCACTAGGTAGTTTAGGTGAGTTAGTTAGTGAAGGTTCAATGAGTTCAGGGCTACTATTAATTTTAATTGTTATAATCTTTGCGGTTACTGCATTTGTAGTTTTTGTAGAGAGAGGTCAAAGAAGAATTACAGTTAATTATGCAAGCAGACAACAAGGTAATAAAATGTATGCTGCACAGACTTCTCATTTGCCTTTAAAAGTTAATATGGCAGGTGTTATTCCTCCAATTTTTGCTTCTAGTATCATTTTGTTTCCTGCAACGATTGGAGACTTAGTTAGTTCTTCTCCTGGATTTGAATGGATGCAGGATATTGCATCTGCTATATCGCCAGGACAACCTCTTTATATATTATTCTATGCACTTGGTATATTCTTTTTTTGCTTTTTCTATACAGCATTAATGTTTAATCCAAAAGAAACTGCTGATAATTTAAAGCGTTCTGGTGCTTATATTCCAGGGATTAGGCCAGGGGAAAAAACATCTCGATTTATTGATGCAATTATGAGTCGTTTAACTCTTATCGGTGCAGTTTATATTACAGGTGTTTGTTTATTGCCAGAATTTTTAATTTTAAATTGGGATATTCCTTTTTATTTTGGTGGCACGTCATTATTGATTATTGTTGTTGTAACGATGGACTTTATGGCTCAAATCCAAACTTTCATTATGTCACATCAGTATGAAGGACTTATGAAAAAAGCTAATTTAAGAAAGAATCCTAAAAGCAACAGGGGTAAGAAATGAAAGTAAGAGCTTCAGTAAAAAAAATATGCCGTAATTGTAAGGTTATTAAACGTAAAGGAATTGTCCGTGTTATTTGTGTTGATGGTAAACACAAGCAAAAACAAGGTTAATTACAAACCAATAAATTTAACTTGACTTGAATGGTAAAAGAAAGTAAAATTCCGCGCTTTTCTAAGTAGTTAAATTAAATTAATAAAGTTTTAAACAATAAGAATTTAGGAGTGCCATAAATGGCTCGTATAGCAGGAGTTAATATTCCAGATAGAAAACATAGTCTTATTGCCTTGACTTCGATTTACGGAGTGGGTTTAAGTCGTTCTCGTGATATTTTAAAAACAGTTGGTGTAGCTGAAACTACAAAAATTGCTGAATTATCTGAAGCACAACTCGATTCTATTAGACAAGAAATTACCAAATTTTCAACAGAAGGTGATCTAAGACGTGAAGTTTCAATGAATATCAAGCGTCTTATGGATATGGGTAGTTATAGAGGTTTAAGACATCGTCGAGGTTTACCATTACGTGGTCAAAGAACTAAAACCAATGCACGTACACGTAAAGGCCCAAGAAAAGCTATCAAAAAGTAAAGCTATCTCTATTAAAATTTAATTTCATATCAAACCTAGTTATATAAAGTTCAGGATTTATTATGGCAAAGCAAAGTCGTACAACTAAGAAAGTTAAACGTACCGTTGTTGAAGGTGTTGCACATATTCATGCATCATTTAACAATACAATCGTTACAATAAGTGATAGACAAGGAAATGCACTTTCCTGGGCTACAGCTGGTGGCTCAGGTTTTAGAGGTTCGAGAAAAAGCACGCCATTTGCAGCTCAGGTTGCTGCCGAACGTGCTGGTAAAGTGGCATTAGAATTTGGTATGAAAAATCTTGATGTTAATGTTAAAGGGCCTGGTCCTGGACGGGAATCTGCAGTACGCTCATTAAATGGTCTTGGTTTTAAAATTAATAGCATTAATGATGTGACACCAAT
The DNA here is from genome assembly GCA_015231865.1 of Gammaproteobacteria bacterium. Classification (GTDB taxonomy): domain Bacteria; phylum Pseudomonadota; class Gammaproteobacteria; order GRL18; family GRL18; genus JADGAU01. The sequence goes on from JADGAU010000017.1 coordinate 15,005, forward strand.
CCCACACAATGGTTGTCGCCCTTCTAAAAAGAGACGTGTTTAATTTATTTAAGTGTGAATTGGAGTTTATAGACAATGGCAAGATATATCGGACCTAAATGTAAATTATCTCGTAGAGAGAAAACTGATTTAGGCTTAAAAAGTGGACTAAGAGCACTTGATACAAAATGTAATATGGAGCAATCACCCGGGGTTCATGGAGCTGCACGTGGTAGATTAAGTGATTATGGTCTTCAATTACGTGAAAAGCAGAAAGTTAAACGTATGTATGGCCTTTTAGAAAAGCAATTTCATTCTTATTATGTTAAATCTTCAGCTCAAAAAGGTTCTACTGGTGAAAACTTATTAAAATTACTAGAATCTCGTCTTGATAATGTAGTATATAGAATGGGCTTCGGTTCAACTCGCGCCGAATCCAGACAATTAGTAAGTCACAAATCAATTTTAGTTAATGGTCAATCCGTAAACATCCCCTCATATATTTGTAACCCAGGTGATGTAATTTCAATTAGAGAGAAAGCTAAAAAACAACAGCGTATTAAAGATTCATTAGAATTAAGCAAACAACGTGAGCCAAGTGAGTGGTTGTCAGTTGATGAATCACAATTAGAAGGTACACTTAAATCGTTACCTGAACGTTCAGACTTGCCGTCAGAAATTCAGGAGAATTTAATTGTGGAACTTTATTCTAAGTAATTAATTATACTCATACTATTTATATTAAGGTTAGCAAATGCAAGGACCAATTTCAGATTTTTTAAGACCTAATTTGACTGATGTTAAAATTTTTAACAACAGACATGCTAAGATTGTACTTGAACCTATGGAAAGAGGTTTTGGTCATACAATTGGTAATGCTTTACGTAGAATTTTATTATCATCTATGACCGGAGCTGCTATAACAGAAGTTCAAATTGATGGTGTTTTACATGAATATTCCTCTATGGAGGGTGTTTCTGAAGATGTTTTAGATATTTTATTAAATTTAAAAGGTATTGGTTTTAAGGTTGAGTCAGTTGGTCCTTTTAATTTAACCTTAAATAAAAAAGGTGAAGGTCCGGTTACTGCTGCAGATATTACTGTCAGTAGTGATATTGAAGTAACTAATCCTGAACATTTTATTTGTAACCTTTCTAGTGATACTGAAATTAATATGTCATTATTAATAGAAACAGGTTTAGGCTATCAACCCGCTAATACGCGCTATTCTGAAGAAGAAGATTCATCAATTGGTCGCTTAAAATTAGATGCAAGTTTTAGCCCAGTTATTAAAGTATCATATAATGTAGAAAGTGCACGCCTTGAACAAAATACAAATTTAGATAAGTTGATTATTGACTTAGAAACAAATGGTACGATTGATCCTGAAGAAGCCATTAAACATGCAGCTACAATTTTATCAGATCAATTAGACTCATTTGTTAACCTTAATGTAAGAGAACCTGAAGAGCAAGAGCCTAAAGGTCCTGAGATTGACCCAGTATTATTAAGACCAATTGATGACCTTGAATTAACAGTACGCTCTGCAAATTGTTTAAAAGCTGAACAGATTTACTTTATTGGTGATTTAATTCAACGTACAGAAGTTGAATTACTTAAAACGCCTAATCTAGGTAAAAAGTCTCTTACTGAAATTAAAGATGTACTAGCTTCTAAAGGATTAAGTCTTGGTATTAAACTGGAAAATTGGCCACCATCAATTTTAGGTGGTAGTTAAAGTATATTTATACTTATAAGTTAAATTGAAATTAATGTAGGAAATTATCATGCGTCATCGTAAAAGTGGTCGTCAATTAAATAGAAATAGTAGTCATCGTAGTGCCATGTTTAAAAATATGGCAAATTCTTTGATTGAGCATGAATTAATCAAAACAACTTTACCTAAAGCTAAAGAGTTAAGAAGAGTTGTTGAACCTTTAATAACTAAAGCAAAGAATGACTCCATTGCTAATCGTCGTTTTATCTTTGCTAAAACACGTAGTGATGCCTTAACTGCAAAGTTATTTACTGAGATAGGACCTAGATACTCAGATCGTCCAGGTGGATATTTACGCATTCTTAAATGTGGTTATCGTACTGGTGATAAAGCTCCGATGGCTTATGTAGAATTAGTAGATAGGCCAATCGTTGAAGAAATTGATGATGACATTGAATCATCAGATGATTAAAAAAAGTCCCCGTAAGGGGACTTTTTGCTTTATAGCGTTAATATAAATATATTTATATATTTATATATTTATATATTTTTTTTTCATGAATGTATATTAAAAAACCTGCTTGCTTATACCATGCAGGTAGTACATATCGGCACGTAGTTTTATCTCCAAAAGTATATGAATGGATTTTTGGACGATGAGTGTGCCCATGTATTAAGATATCTGCTTTATTATCAGTTAGAATTTTCTTTACTTCATCCTCATTGACGTCCATTATATATTCTTCTTTTTCAGTATGGTTCTTAATACTTTCCTTGCGGGCATTTAAAGCAATTTGAATTCTTTCATTTATTGTTTTTGTTAGAAAATCGTTCTGCCATAATTTATTACGGACATGATTCCGAAAAGTTTGATAAGCGACATCATCAATACATAATATATCGCCATGTGAGAGTAAAATTTGTTGTTTATTTATTGTAATTATATGAGGATCATGAATAATATTAAAACCAGACATTTTTTCGAAATGGTGACCTGTCAAAAAGTCACGGTTTCCTTGCATGAAATATGTTTCACTAGTTATTTCTGACAGATCTTTTAATTTATCGAATATGGACTGGTTAAACTCAGTTAGGAAGTCATCGCCAATCCAAAATTCAAACAAGTCACCCAATATATAGATACATTCAATTTGACTACTATTGTCTAGACAATATTGGTAAAACTTTTCAAAGTTCTTTGTTATCTGTGGTGATTGTTCACTTAAATGTATATCAGATAGAAATATTGAAATTTTATTCATTAATAGTTGCAGATTGTATAATGACATTTTCAACGGGAACGTCTTGATGCATTCCTTTGTTGCCTGTTGCAACAGCTTTAATAGCATCAACTACATCCATACCAGCTGAAACTTTACCAAATACGGCATAACCCCAACCCTGAGGTGATTCATTAGTAAAGTTTAAAAAGTGATTATCTTTAATATTAATAAAAAACTGTGATGATGCAGAATGTGGATCTGGGGTTCTTGCCATGGCAATAGTTCCAATTTCATTTTTAAGACCATTATTGGCTTCATTTTGAATGGTTTCCCTGGTTTCTTTTTCGACCATGTCTTCAGTCATTCCCCCGCCTTGAATCATAAAGCCATCAATAACACGGTGAAAAATTGTACCATCGTAAAATCCATCTTTAACATATTGCTCAAAGTTCTCAGAACTTATTGGCGCTTTATCTTTGTCTAATTTAATAACAATATCACCAAAATTTGTACTTAATGTAATCATAAATTTTCCTATTTTTGAGTTATTTGTGTAATTTTTATAATTTCAATCGTTTTAGATGGAACATCTTTCATATGTTTTCTACGTCCAGTTTTAACGGATTCAATTTTTTCTACTATATCATATCCTTTTGTAACCTTACCAAAAACTGTATAACCCCATTCTTTGTAATTTTTTGAACGGTGGTTTAAGAAGTAATTATTATTTGTATTTATAAAAAACTGTGCTGTTGCAGAATGTGGTTCAGATGTACGTGCCATAGCAATTGTACCTTTAATATTTACTAAATTATTATCAGCTTCATTTTTAATCGCTTTGTTAGTTTGTTTTTTTTCAAATTTTTTATTAAAACCACCGCCTTGGACCATAAAGTTTGGTATAACACGGTGAAAAATTGTCCCATCGTAAAATCCACTATCTACATAGGATAAAAAATTTCTGACTGTTATTGGTGACTTTTCCGATAATAATTCGACTTCTATAACACCTTCGCTAGTTTCTATTTTTACTTTAGGGTTAGCTGCTAAAGCAGTTTGTGATATTAATAAAAATAAAATAATAAACAGCTTAACTAATTTATTCATAACAATACTCTTAAATAACAAAATATTTTTCGCTTACTTTTTAGTTATTTATAGAAAACGGGAAAAATATTTTAGGTTGATGGCTCTTTATTAACATAAAATTATTGCCTTTTTTGTTAATAATTATATTCGGGCACTAATATTTATTGGTTGATGACTTTTAAATTATATACATTATTAATCAAAAAATGGCATACTTCCAAATGAACTCTTTCTTCTACTGCGTTGTATCGGTGGCATCTGAGGAGGAGCGCTCATTGGTTTCGCTGGACGATTGATATTAGGCTTTATCTTTAGAACTTTTCCTGTATATCGACATAAAAATTCTACTTTATTTTTAGCGGGTTTTAGTCTGACTATTTGCTGAGTGAAATCACAAGAAGTTGCAACTTCTTTGGGCCTTACAACAAGTATGTCTCCTGCTTTACAATGTTTAGGTGTTGTATCATTAGATAAACATACTACAGGATCATCCTTACTTGCATACAAGTTAGAGCTGATCAATACCATTGAAAGTAGTAGTAAATTATTTTTAGTCATTAGATGTCCTTGTTTACTTTTTTATATTTAAATTATAATAAATATGATAATTAAAGATTTAGCTTAATATATTGGGCTTAAATTTGTAATTTCAAACATTCTAAATAAGCTGATGTATTAATTTCTTGTGTGTGTATCTTTGCATTTTTACTTAAACAATCTATCATTAGATGTTCAATTTTATGTGGTTCTTGATGTTTTTGAGCTAATTGATAATATATTTCCTGTACCCCTGCAGGATGATCTAAGCCAACTTGTTCATGAATAGAAATATGGAGGCCCATATGTATAAATGGATTCATTATACCTTCTGAATTAAAATCCATATTCAAAACTTCTTTATTTTTCATTATTTCATGATATTCAGGATGCATTTGTATAATGATTGATATTCTTTCTTCCATTGGTTCAAGTGCATGACCTAGAGTCATTTTTTGCCAAACATTAAGATAGATTTGTCTTAATTGTCGTCGTTGGTTTTCTATGTTATTCATTTATTTTATCTTTAAATTCACATAAATCTTCAATACAACATGAATGACAACGGGGCTTCCTTGCAATACAGGTATAACGGCCATGTAAAATTAGCCAATGATGTGCATAATATAAATATTCTTTTGGGATAAATTTTAATAGTTTTTTCTCAACCTCATTGACATTTTTCCCTACGGCAATTTTAGTTCTGTTTGATACGCGAAATATATGCGTGTCTACAGCCATTGTAAGGTGACCAAATGCAGTATTTAATACAACATTGGCCGTTTTTCTTCCAACACCATAAAGAGACTCTAAAGCCGTTCTACTATCAGGTACCTCACCATCGTATTGGTTCACTAAGATTTCACAGGTTTTCATAATATTTTGTGCTTTTGAATGATATAAACCTATTGTTTTAATATGTATTTTTAAACCATCCTCTCCTAAATCCAGGATCTTTTGAGCAGTATTGGCAATTTGAAAAAGTTTAGTAGTCGCTTTATTAACGCCTTTATCAGTTGCCTGTGCGGATAAAATTACTGCTATAAGTAATTCAAATGTACTCGAATAATTTAGTTCCGTTTTAGGTTCAGGATTTTGAGTTTGAAATCGTTTGAATATTTCTGTTCTAATTGCTTTATTCATTATTTATCGCATTTTTTTCTTGAGTAGCTAATGGTAAATATATATTAATGCAGGTTCCTTTTTCTAATAGAGAATCAAGAGTAATATGGCCTTGCATCAAATCAACCATTTTTTTACTTATCGATAAACCAAGTCCTGTACCACCGTATTCTCGAGTGTTGGATTGATCTAATTGTGTAAAGGCATCAAATACTCGCTCTTGATCTTGTTGAGCAATTCCAATACCGCTATCTTCAATAGTAATAATGACAGAACATTTATGATCTAAGTTTGAAGCAATATGTTGAACTTGATTGGGCGATTTTACAGATACAATCACATGTCCCTGATGTGTGAATTTGATCGAGTTATCGATAATATTAACTAAAATTTGCTTAATTCTAATTGGATCTCCAATAAAGTAACGATTATCACTTTCATATGATATTTTCAGTTCAAGTGATTTTTGTTGAGCCTTTTGATTAAATTCATTGATAATATTTTCAGTCAACTCAAGCAAATTAAATGGAATAGCTTCAAGTGTAGTTGAATCAATTGTTGAGAAATCAAGTATTTCAGCAATGATGTAAGTAAGGTTTTTTCCAGACTGTAAGATAATATCAAGATATTCCTGATCATCTTTTGATAAGTCAGATAGTTTAAGTAAATCAGCCATTCCCATAATGCCATTTAATGGCGTTCTTATTTCATGGCTCATAGTTGATAAAAACTGTGTTTTAGATAATAAGCCGGCTTCAGCTTTTTCTTTTGCATCACGAAGACTTTGAGTTTGTTCTGTAATTTTATCTTCCATGGATTTTTGAAGAATGGTTAATTCTTTTTTATTATTCTTAAAAATTTCGATGGACCTGGCAACATCTCCGATTTCATCATCACGATTTAAATAAGGTATCTTTACCTCAATATCATTAGTGGCTAATTTTTGAATAACCTTATTTAAGCTAATTAATGGTGTTGTCATCCACTTCATTAAGAGTGTGACAATTAGAATGTTTATTATTATTAAAATAAAAAACTCTAATAATGCTAGAGAGCTTCGGTTTTTGAGAAATTCAAACGAGCTTGTTAAATCATTATCTAGAATAATTTCGGCAATAATATTTGTTGATTCAGGTTCATAAATTGGAAACTTGTAAGAATTGTAATGATTGGGTGCTTTTAATATTTGTTTTTTAATTGTTGGTGATTGAGTCAATAAAACTTTTGGCAAAATATTATTAATATATTGAATCTCTATACTGACGATATAAGGATCTTTTAACATGCTACTCGTAATATTTTGAATCGTTTCCTGATCGAGGTTCCAAATTGGAATACTTAACGATTGAGCATAAGTGGATGAGATAAGTTCAGTTCTTTCTTTTAAAAAATTGAGACGAATTTGATAAGAATGATAAACATCAAAACTTAGTGAAATACCTTCAACAAGGCTGATAAAAAAGACAAAATAAAAAACTAATTTTTGTTTATAACTCATAGATCCCACTTTTTCAGTAAAGACTGATGGAATTCAGAGTTGAATTGTAACCATAAATTAAACTCTTCAATAAGTTGTGGCTGTTTAGCACTCGATAAATAATAGTAATCAGTTGTTTTCTTTAGTTTAGGGTTAAAGACAAGAGCATTACTACTATGTTGCGAATATTTTAGAAAATATTTTGCTGTCGCGATATTAATAAAAGAGCCATCTAGACGTCCAACCAAGGTTTTATTGATCAATGAATGGATATTATTTTGCTCAAATAATTGTATTTTACCGTTATTTACATCATCAAGGAGTACCCATGGCGTGAATCCTCTAATCGTACCAATTTTTTTAAATTGATGGCTATCAAGTTGTAAGTTATTAGCAGTAACCATAATTCCATCTGTATAGGAAACGACTGGCTGTGTATATAGTATATTATGATTCTGTTTTAAATTTTTTTTCCAATTCGGATTGTCAGGAAATTTAGCATCTATGGTTTTATTTATTAGAGCATGAATTAATCTTGAAACAGGTAAAGGCTGATATGTAATCGTATGATTTTTATCCTTGGCAAATTGGTCAAATAAATCTCTTGCAAAGCCAATATATTGTTTGTTTTTGATGCTATAATAAGGGAGATAGTCGAGTTTCTCTACACCAATTGTATAATTAGCAGCAGATACCGTTTGTGGCAAATTAAATAATAGGATTAATATTAAGTTGAAAGATTTAAGATTTTTTAACGCTTTAATAAATATCATTTTAAGGCTCCACTTCTTGATTTGACTCAAAAGATAATTTTTTAGTCTTTTTATTTTTTATCTCAATATAATTTTTTGTTGCAAGTATTAGTGCCAGACCAATAAAAGCTCCCGGTGGTAAAATAGCGAGTAAGAAGCCCTGATAATCGTCAAATAATTGTAGTGTTACCCAGGACGATTGTTCACCAAACATAAGTTCAACATGTGAAAATAAAGTGCCCATTCCAATTATTTCACGGATTGCCCCAAGCGTAACTAAAACCAGAGTAAAACCTAGTCCCATCATTAAACCATCATAAATAGATGGCAGAATGGAATTTTTTGATGCAAATGATTCGGCTCTGGCAACTATGGCACAATTGGTAACAATAAGAGGTATAAATATTCCAAGTATTTGATACAATTCAAAGAACCAGGCCTTCATAGACAACTCTGTTATGGTAACGGCTGAAGCAATGATCAAGACAAAGACAGGTAAGCGGACATCTTGCCGAACAATATGACGAATACTTGAAACACAGGCATTTGAGATAACTAATACTAACATGGTTGCAAGTCCAAGTCCTAGTGCATTGATAACTGTGTTTGAAACTGCAAGTAGAGGGCATAAGCCCAGCATTTGCACTAAAACCGGGTTGTTTTTCCAAAGACCTTGGAAGCTGATATTTTTGTAGACTTCTGACTTTGTAGGTTGATTATCCTTTGAAGATTTACTATCACTCATAAATCATTCCTTAACAGTTTCCAGGTTGTTAACTTCAAATAGTAATTGTTTATTTTTTTTAACATAGACCAGTGCCTTATAAACGGCTTTAACAACCGCTCTAGGTGTGATTGTTGCACCGCTAAACTGATCAAAATATCCGCCATCTTTTTTTACCTTCCAATGTTTTTTATCAGGTATATCCAGATTGGTATTTTCAAAACTATGAATCCAGTTAGAACGTTGAATATCAATCTTATCACCTAATCCAGGTGTTTCTTTATGAGAGATAACTCTAACAGAAGATATATTGCCATTTGTTAGTACGCCAATTAATATCGAGATATTGCCGCTATAGCCATCAGGAGCAGTTGTTTTAAAAGCAATAGCGACGATATCATTATTTAATTTCGCCTGGTAAACGATAGTTTTATTTTGGCTACTAAGTAACTGCGAAGGACCAATTTCAATGGTTGAACTTAATAAGTCATTATCATATGAATTATCTGGAATAACAGAACTTAATGTTTTTAATAATTTTTGCTGGATATTTTTTTCAATAGTTGGCGCAGTTAAGTTATAAACACTACTAACTGAAAGCGTTCCTATTACCCCGAAGAAACCCAATAAAATAGCACTTAAAAACATAGCTTTAAATAAGCTTGTCGTCAACACTTTATCGTCAGGTTTTTGATTATTAGTTGAATTATTTGTCATGACCATAAACTCGAGGTTGAGTATAATAATCAATCACTGGAACAGTAATATTCATCAAAATTACTGCAAAAGCTATTGCATCAGGATAGCCACCCCATGTCCTAATTGCGTAGATTAAACAGCCAATTCCAGCACCAAACACAATTTTTCCTTTAGGCGTGGTACTGGCACTAACAGGATCTGTAGCAATAAAAAATGCTCCCAGCATACTTGCACCGGTAAATAAATGAAATAAGGGGGATGGGTGAAGATCGGAGTCAATTCCATAGCCTAATAATAATGAACAGATGAGTAAACTTAAAAGCATTGAAACAGGTATATGCCAGGTGATTAATTTCGTATAAATCATCCAAAGACCGCCTGCAAGAAAGGCTAAATTAATCCATTCAACATTAGAGCCTGCAATTACACCATAAATATTATTGTCAAAAGATTGCGATTTCAGTTCTGAGACAGTGGCTGCACCAGAAGATAAAATAGTTTTTATTGAATCTAATGGCGTTGCAGAAGTTATTGCATCAATACTTATGTCGGCAGGTAATTCATTAAAAAATTTAAAATTAATACTATCGATTAAATTGAGTGATTGTCCTTCATTAGAGATGTTTTGCCAAAGTATACTCATTTGCTCAGGAAATGAAATTAATAAAATAGCATAAGCAACCATTGCAGGGTTAAAAACATTATAACCAAGGCCTCCATATAATTGCTTCGTCATTACAATAGCAAAAAAACTACCTAAAACGACTATCCACCAAGGAACTAGGGTAGGTATTGCTAATGCAATTAAAATGGCCGTTAACAAAGCGGAACCATCATATAAATAAATTTTGACAGGCCGCTGCCTTAAATAAAGAGCAATGGCTTCAAAAATTAAAGCAGATGAGATAGCAATGAAAATATTAATGATGAAACTCCAGCCATAAAGCCAGAACATAACAGCTATGCCAGGTATTAGTGCATAGATAACTCCCTTCATAATGTCAGTGACTTGAATGGGAGGTTTTAAATGAGGTGAGCTAATTCTTTGAGTTTGCATGAAGTCCGAATTTTACAAAAAGGGCCGCTAAATACTGAAATTGATTATATAAGAGTTAAAGTCAATTTTCATTAAGTATCTGATGTATTATGAATCATTAAAATTCAAAAATAGCATCGAATATGAGTAGTCTGTGCTATAGTTATAATGTAGATTAAATATACTAGGATGGGAGAATGTGATGTCAAATCAAAACGAAAATAAAGTTACGGATCATTTAACTCATGGGTATGATCAGCTTTTAGAAAAACTAAACGAATGGTCGGAAAAATCTGATGAAAGTACTGGGCCATTATTAATGCAGGGTCTTGAAGATGCTGCTAAATTATTATCTGAAATGGGACAGTGGACTAAGGAAGAGATTGATTTATTATCACTTTATGTAAAGCGTGATCTTCATCATACGGCACAAAAGCTACAAGAAAATAACAATAAGCTGATTGAATGGCTGGATTTGGATATTAAAATTATTGAAGATAAACTATTGACAGTTTTTTCAGATATGGCAGATCAAACACGAATAGAGCTTGATAAACTGCATCATTTGGCTGAAACGGCAGATGATTTGCACACTGGGGAAGTGACTTCTCTAGGCGTTATAAGTTGTAAAAGTTGTGGCAAGGAAATGCATTTCCATAAATCAGGAAGAATCCCTCCCTGTCCTTCCTGCCATAAAACAGTTTTTGTTAGGAAATAGTTGCCAGTTGCCAGTTGCCAGTTGCCAGTTGCCAGTTGCCAGTTGCCAGAAAATTTTGAGTAGATTTTTCTATTATGTCAAGCTTTCTGAAAACTGAAAACTGAAAACTGAAAACTGAAAACTGAAAACTGAAAACTGAAAACTGAAAATTTTTAAACAACCTCACCCATTTTGAAGATAGGTAGGTACATCGCAACAACAATACCACCGATAATAACGCCCAATACGGCCATAATAATTGGTTCAATCAGGCTGGAAAGGCCATCAACCATATCATCAACTTCAGCTTCATAAAAATCGGCAACCTTTGCCAGCATAGCATCTAATGAGCCGGATTCTTCACCAATAGCTACCATTTGTACAACCATATTAGGGAATAATTTTGTATTTCTCATGGATTCCTGAACCTGTGTTCCGGTAGCAACTTCTTCTTTCATATTTCTTACGGCATCTTCAAAAACTATGTTACCCACTGCACCTGCAACACCTTCAAGAGCTTCTACTAATGGAACACCAGCAGCAAACATCGTTGAAAGTGTTCGGGCAAATCTAGCAATTGCCGCTTTTTCCTGAATAGGCCCAACAATAGCCACTTTTAATACGATTCTATCAAGAACCTCTCGTAATTTTCGGGAGCGTTTTTTGTAATATGAAAAAACTGTAAAGGCAATACCAATACCACCAAAAATAAGCCACCACCATTCGGCAAGAAATCGAGACATGCCAACTACTATTTGCGTTGGTGCAGGTAATGTGGCACCAAAGTCAGAAAAAATAGCTTCAAATTGAGGTACAACAAATAATAATAAAATACTGACAACAACCGCAGAAACGACAATAACAGCAGTTGGGTACATCATCGCTTTTTTAATTTTAGCTTTAACACGTTCACTTTTTTCTTTATAAACTGCAACTTTATCCAGAATGTCATCTAAAATACCGGCTTGTTCACCAGCCTGCACCAGATTACAATATAAATCATCAAATTGTAGTGGATGCTCTCTTAAAGCATCAGTTAATGAATTACCGGCTTCTACAGAATCTTTGATTTTATAAATAAGTTCCTGCATTGATGGGTTTTCATGGCCATTTCCAACAATTTCAAAAGATTGAACCAACGGTACCCCGGAAGACATCATAGTTGCCATTTGTCTGGAAAAAATGGCAATATCAGCAGGTGTAATGGGTTTCTTTCGGGCAGCAAACAATGGTTTTGGTTTAGCTTTTACTTTATCGACACGAATTTTTTGCTGACGTAATTGAGCTTTTACAGTTACAATATTTTGCCCAACAATTTCACCAGTTTTTTTATTGCCTTTGGCATCAACGCCAGACCAAATAAACGTTGGTAATGGTTTATTTTCTTTTGCTTTAGTTTTTGCTTTTGCCATAATTATTCCTAGCTGGACTATTCTACGGTTACCCTGTGGGCTTCTTCTAAACTAATGAGACCTTGTCTAACTTTCTCCAGTGCGGATTGACGCAGATCAGGTATTCCCTCTTTGGCGGCTTGCTCTGCAATCGTCATAGAGTTGGCACTTTCCATAATAATTCTACCCATTTCCTCAGAAATAGGCATGACCTGATAAATACCAACCCTTCCTTTAAATCCATCATTACAAGCGTCACATCCTACCGGTTGGTAAATAACTAAATCATCCACTTCATCTTCAGAGAAACCTTGTTCAATTAATGTTTCAGGCGGTATATCTGCCACTGTTTTACATTTTTCACATAGACGGCGCCCCAACCGTTGGGCAATAATTAAACTGACAGATGTGGCAATATTAAAGGGCGCTATGCCCATATTCATTAAACGAGTCAGTGTTTGGGGAGCATCATTGGTATGTAAAGTAGACAATACAAGGTGTCCGGTTTGAGCTGCTTTAATAGCAATTTCACCGGTTTCTATGTCACGAATCTCTCCAACCATGATGATATCGGGATCTTGTCTCAAAAAGGCTTTTAATGCTTTGGCAAACGTTAGTCCTGTTTTTGGATTGACATTAACCTGGTTGACACCGGGTAAAACAATTTCGGATGGATCTTCAGCTGTTGAGATATTTCTATCTTCGGTATTTAAAATATTAAGTCCGGTATATAAAGAAACTGTTTTTCCAGAACCTGTAGGACCAGTGACGAGTATTAAACCATAAGGTTTTGCTAAATTATCCAGATAGTGTTGTTTTTGTTCTGGATCGTAACCCAGCATATCAATGCCAAGTTTCGCGCTATCTGAATCCAGGATCCGCATAACAATTTTTTCGCCATAGAGTGTTGGGCAGGTGCTGACACGAAAATCAATTGATTTGGTTTTTGATATTCGCATTTTTAAGCGACCATCCTGAGGAACCCTGCGCTCAGAAATATCCAGTCTCGATAAAACTTTAACACGAGCAGAAATACGCCCGGCAAGGTTGACCGGGGGACGGGCCACTTCCTGTAATATGCCATCAATACGAAAACGAACACGATAAAATTTTTCGTAAGGTTCAAAATGTAAGTCAGAGGCGCCTGCTTTAATCGCATCCATTAACATTTTATTAATGAACTTTACAATAGGTGCTTCGTCACCACCTTTTTCTTCTACTTCTTCCTTATCAGGATCTTCAAAATCTAAATCTCCCAAACCATCATCATCAAAGTCAGACATGCTATCATCTGCAGCAGCTAATGCCCGTTCTATTGCATTTCCTAATTTGTCTGCTTCAACTAAAATTCCTTCTGTATTAATACCGGATTGGAATTTGATTTCATCAAGGCCTAATACATTTGTTGGATCGGCAATGGCAACAAATAACTTATTGCCTCTTTGAAAAACAGGTAGAGCCATGTGTTTATTAATGAGCTTTTCATTGACAAGAGTTATTACTTCTCGTTCAATATGGATGACATTAATATCAAAAACAGGTATTCCAAATTCTTTAGATGCCAGCATGGCAACATCAATTGCTTTAACTAACTTTTTATTAACAACTTGTTGTACAAAACTAATTTTATTCTTCTGAGCTTCAGTTAATGCTTCAATAGCAGCTTCTTCAGCAATATATTGTTGTTGTACTAATTGCCTAGCTAAACCCGACAAGATCATAAATGTAATTCCAGTTGTTTTTTGGTTGTGAAAATTTTTAAAAGTTTTTATATTAAATGATTCTAGATAAAATCCCAATTATTTACTACTGTTTTTTATGATTAATTATCTATATACCTGTGACCACTCAAAATACAAGTTTTAGAAAGTCATGAACAGTTCTTATTTAAGGCATGAAGATTATAGCATAGCTGTCCTATGTTTAATCTTCATAACGCAGGAGAAGGGCTGTTCATGCCTTATCCTACGGACACTTGCCTGACAAATGCTAAAATCTAGCATGTTTGGATGGCCACGGGTATATTTAGTAATGTGGGGGTAATTCATTTTCTTTTTTGCTACCGAATTGTTCTTCAAATGTGTTTAACTTATGATTTACGATTTTTACATATTCCTTTAAAACTTGTATTTCTGCTTGTTGTTGAATAGTAATTTGATTTAATTCATCGATTGTAAGTTCCTGATGAGCTAATTTTATTTCAAGTTCAGTGACACGTTCGGATAATAAATCAGACATACTTATTCTCGTAATTAAAAATATTAATAAAATTATACAGACTAATTATCACGATAAAAGAGAAAATAATGAAAAAATATCCATCTATAGAACGTTTGGAAAATATTATGTCTGCTCTAAGAGATCCAGACAATGGTTGCCCATGGGATTTAGAACAAGATTTTAAAAGTTTAACAACTTATAGTCTTGAGGAAATATACGAGCTTGTTGAAGCAATTGATCTAGGTAATCCAGAACTTATTAAAAAAGAACTGGGGGATATTTTTTTCCATTTAATGTTTTATGCTCAATTGGCTAAAGAACAAAATTTATTTGATATAGAAGATATCGCAGAGACTATTTCTGAGAAAATGATTAATCGTCATCCTCATGTTTTTGAGTCAGGAAATAATCCTTCTAAAGATATAAGTGAACTCAAGGAAGCCTGGTATCAACAAAAATCACTTGAGAATAAAAAAGCACAGTCTTCTTCACATAAATCAATTAATAAAAGCTGGGTGCAATCTGTTAGCAAGGCATTGCCTGCTTTCATCAGAGCAAAAAAATTACAGCAACAAGCTGCTAGAGTGGGGTTTGACTGGTCAAATCAACAAGATCTAATTGAAAAGTTAAAAGAAGAAGTATCAGAATTGTCAGAAGTAAGTAATAGTGATGACCAGGACAAAAAGGCTGATGAACTAGGCGATATTTTGTTTACCTGTGTCAACCTTGCCAGACATTTGAATCTTGATCCTGAAACCTGTTTACGCAATAGCAATAGTAAATTTATTAATCGTTTCTCAGCTTTGGAAGAAGCATATGCTTTTGATCATGAACAAATGGCAAATGCTTCCATAAAAGAATTGGAAAACGAATGGCAAAAAATTAAAAAGTTATCAGATATCAGTTAACTTTTGTTTAATGATTCTAGCGATATCTTCAATTTCTTCCAGACAAACATTATGCTCCATTCTATAGCTTAATAACTCTGCCTGTATTTGTTGTTTTTCTAAATCATTTAAAGCTTGATTCGCCAGTTGAATTGGCACTACGGGATCATATTCACCATGGTAGAGATTAATTTTTATATCTTGGTTCGATGGGTGAATATTAATCGTATCCGCCGTGGCAAAATAGGTAGATAGAGCGAAAATACCAGCTAAAGGCTTTGAATAACTCAAGCCGGTTTCATAGACTACAGCTCCACCTTGAGAAAAACCTATGAGTAAAATTCTTTCACTTGCGATGCCATGAGATATTTGTTCATCTATAATTTCTTTTATTGCCAGGCTTGAAAGTTTAATGCCTTCTTCATCTACCTTTTTCTCAAGCTGATTTTCAAGAATATCGTACCAGGCAGGCATAATATAGCCATTATTAATAGTTACCGGCATGTTTGGCGCATGAGGAAATATAAAACGTATACCATGTGTAGGTGGTAAATTAAGCTCCGGTACTATACCTTCAAAATCATGGCCATTTGCACCTAAACCGTGTAGCCAGATAATACAGGCATTAGCCTTGTGTTCAGGTTCAATTTTAATATATTTTAATGACATGATAAGTTTTAAAAAAATTAGTAATAAAGAAAAATTATATCAAAAACGTTTAGGAATTGAAAAAATAATGGACTCCAATAATTAATTCTTATAAAAAATAAAACCCATCGACACAAATAATGCAGTATGGTTATATAATCTCAATACTTATTATTCTTATTAAATTGAATCTTTGCTAGGGATCATTGAAGACATATAAGAATTAACATAGACAGGCGGTTACAGATTGTTTATATCCTACTCACAATAGGAACTCCCCTGTTGCAGGTTACATGGTTACCATTAATAGTTACCAACGTAGCATTTTTAATACTTCAATTGCCAGCAAAGGCATGAAGAAACTGCATAAAACCCATGGCCACCACTCGACCGGAAAGGGGGCAAGTTTCATAACTTCAGCTACAACCGGGATATAGGTAGCCATGGCATGGGTTAAAATTCCCAAGCTAATACCGGCGATGATCCATAAGTTTCCAAATGGATTCATCGTAAAGGCTGACTTATCTATTGATCTAGCAGAAATTAAATAACCGACATGAGCAAACATTATAGCCCAAAACGCAGCAGTCTGAGACTGTGTTAGCAGAAGTGCATCAACAATTTCATTATTGACCACTGCCGCTGAGCCATAGTAGTAGTAAATGGCAAAAGCCGGGGCAAAAATAGCAATACCAATTAATATGACTCTTTTTAAAAATAGATGATCGATGATTTTAATTTTTGGATCTCGAGGGGGAACGGATAACAGATCTTTTCTCATTGCCTCCATCATTAATGGCATGGTATATAAAATACTATCAACCAGATTAATCCATAGGATTTGTACTGGCTCTAGCACAAATCGGACACTAAATACTTGAATGGAAAAACCTGCTGCTACCAGGGCTCCAAAAATTAATAGAGATTGCGCGGCATTTGTTGGTAGCGTGTAGAGAATAGCGCGACGAATGCTATCCCAGACATGACGACCATATTCAACGGACTTTACGATGGTTGCAAAATTATCATCGGTCAGTATCATTTCAGATGCTTCTTTTGCCACCTCAGTGCCGGTAATACCCATAGCAACACCGATATCAGCCTCTTTTAAGGCTGGAGCATCATTGACACCATCACCGGTCATGGCCACGACTTCACCATTGAGTTTAAGTGCAATGGCGATATCACGCTTGTGTTCTGGTGCTACTCTGGCAAAGACTGAAACCGATTTTACCTTTTCCTGAAGTTCAGCCATATCTATTTCTGACAATTGGGCTCCAGTAATTGCCCGTTCGGCTGAAATACCTAGTTGTTTGGCAATTGCCAGAGCAGTATTGGGATGATCGCCAGTAATCATTACGGTCCTGATCCCTGCCTTTTTGCATTGAGAAATTGCTTCGATCGCAGACTCTTTTGGCGGATCGATAATGCCCTGTAAACCTGCAAAAGTTAACTCAGTTAAGTTTTCATGATCTAAGTCTTCCTGAGTATTCTCTACTTCCTTAAAAGCAAAGCCTAAGACTCTAAGTGCCTGATGAGCAAATTCATCAATAACTTTTTCAACATTCTCTGAACCGGAGCACATGGCTAAAACGACATCAGCAGCTCCTTTAAGAAAAATATATTTTTTCTCGCCAATCTGGGTAAGTGTTGCCATATACTTCCATTTTGAGTCAAATGGAATTGTCTCTAAGGTGGTTGCTCGTTCATCTGAAAGACCTGCCTTTATCGCAGCAACCTTTATAGCTGATTCTGTCGGGCTTCCCTGAATGTCACCATTATTCTTTATATGTGAATTGTTACAATGAAAGCCAATTTGCAATAGTTTGTTAAGTTCAGGGGTAATTTCATGACTCAATCCATTATGTAGGAACTCCCCTTTAATATCATAACCTGTTCCTGAAATATCAAAGACTTGACCACCAGCATAAGCCTTGACTACAGTCATTTTATTTTCTGTCAGCGTGCCAGTTTTATCTGAACAAATATAAGAGACAGCCCCCAGTGTTTCTGCCGCCGGAAGGCTTTTAACCAAGGCTTTATTTTTAGCCATAATCGTGCCGGCCAGTGCCAGAATTGCTGTTAATAACGCGGGCAGCATTTCCGGAATTGCTGCTACAACCAGACTGACAGCGCCAAGAAAAGAGTAGCCAGAATCAAAGCCAAGGTACAGACTATAGGCAAAACACACAGAACCAATGATAAGGATAGCCTTGATAAGTGTGTGTATAAATTCGCCCATTTTTTTTTGTAATGGGGTTTTATTGCCTTCAGCGGCGGCAACCATGGTTGCTATCTTGCCAAACTCCGTATTTCTGGCTGTTTCTATGACTACTGCTTTTGCTGTACCCTGTACGACATTGGTACCGGAAAATCCCAGGTTCAGGCAGTCACCGGGAACCAAGTCTTCGCCATCAATAGCATTAGTATGTTTAGATACGGCATTGGATTCACCAGTCAGGCTTGCTTCATCAACGTGGAGATTGCTGGTTGATAATAATCGGATATCTGCCGGTATTTTATCCCCGGTTTCCAGTCGGATAATATCCCCGGGCACTAAATCAGTCGATTCAATCTGAACTTGCTGGCCATCACGTATGACCAGACATTTAGCAACCATCATATTTTTTAGCGCATTGATTGCTGCATCTGCTTTTTCTTCTTGTATATATCCAAGGACGGCATTCAAGAATACGACAGCGAGGATAACCAGTGTGTCCGGTAGCATATGAGCACCAAAAGCACTCATTGTTCCGGTAACAGCCGCCGCAAACAGTAAAATAATAACCATGGGATCGTTAAACTGTAGAAGAAATTTAATCCATTTAGGCGTCTTCTTGAAAACAATCTCATTTTTTCCATGTCGGTCCTGACGAGCTTTCACTTCATTATTTGAAAGCCCCGTATCAGGAGATGTATTCAGTTCTTTTAGTACTTCTTCAGTACCTATTTGATACCATTTAGACAAGTTGCTCTCCCAGTTTTTTCATTTCACTATAAAAAAATGAATCAATAATATCAAGCGTAAATAATCGGTTATATTGATTGTACCTCTTTTCTAAAAACTTGCATTTCAACATGAGGTTATATGCACGAATCTAAAAGTGCCATTTTCAATAGAGAGAATGGATAATAAGAAAGGTTTTTCGTAACTGAACACACTGTTTAGATTTAGAGCCAGATCAGGCTGCACTATAGGTGGTCAAATCTAAACGAAAGGTGGTCAAATCTAAACGAAAGCAATTAATCTTGAAGTTTTGATAAATTCACATAAACCTATGCTAAAACAACCGGTATTTCAGGCTTCCAGCCTTTTGCCCGGTGCTCTGCAACGACAGTGGTATAAATGCCACCGCGCACATAAAATTCAGCTGTTATTCTCATAAATCTCGGTGAGGTTACCGCGACTAAATCACCTAAAATATCATTCGTGACTTTTTCATGGAAGGCCCCTTCATCACGAAATGACCACATATACATTTTTAACGATTTAAGTTCAACACATAATTTATCTGCTATATATTCGATATGGATGGTGGCAAAGTCTGGCTGCCCGGTTTTAGGACAAAGACATGTGAACTCTGGTACTTTGATACGAATGGTATAATCTCTTTGAGAATGAGGATTTTCAAAAGTTTCTAATGTTTTACTGGGTTGACTTGGCATAAAATCACCTTGTTAAAATGTATCTGAATAGATACTGAAAAATATAAGCGCAAATTTTACCCTGCTAAAGTATAATATGCCATTTTATTTTCATATAAGTTGAGCTTTCAACTAACAACTAACTACAAATACCTGCTTTTATATGCGCCTGGATAAAATCAAACTATCTGGATTTAAATCTTTTGTAGATCCAACTTCAATAAGCTTTCCAAGTCATTTGGTTAGTTTGCTTGGCCCCAATGGTTGCGGCAAATCTAATGTGATTGATGCCGTGCGTTGGGTTATGGGCGAGAGTTCTGCCAAAAACCTTCGAGGTGAATCGCTAACCGA
>JADGAU010000180.1 GCA_015231865.1 Gammaproteobacteria bacterium
ATCAGATTAGAAAACATCTTGCGAGTCTGGACTTTCCAATTATTGGAGATAGACTCTATAATACAAACAGTAATACAAAACAACTTGCTTTACGAGCAGTGAAACTATCCTTTATATGCCCTTTTACAAAAAAGCAAAAGATATATTACGATTAATTAGGGCCAGTTGTTCTTTCAAATGCTAGACAATTTTACAAAAAACCGGCAATAGATGAAAATTCAACAGGCCCTGGATAGCTAATAATAGAGATAAACCATATGACTGATGAAAGCCATGACATAGCAACTTTTAGTGCCCGTATTACCCCGGAAGGTAATATGGATATACTTTCACAAAAGGAAGTGGAATTATTAAGAAATACGAGTATTGGTGGCTTGCATGAAGTTTTCAGGGCTTGCTCTCTTGCGGTATTAAACTCTGGTGGCCATGGTGATAATGCCAGATTACTGCATGAAAAATACAAGGACTTTGATATTCAGGTTATCGAACAAGAACGAGGAATTAAACTAGAAGTCCATAAAGCTCCTGTTAGTGCGTTTATTGATGGGGAAATTATAACCAGTATTAAAGATCAGCTATTTTGCGTACTAAGAGATATTATTTATGTTCATAACGAGATTAATTCCAATTCACAATTTGATTTAGAGTCTGGCGAAAATATCACCAATGCTATTTTTCATATTTTAAGAAATGCCCAGGTTTTTTATCCCGGCGGCGTTATGCCAAATTTAGTTGTTTGTTGGGGAGGGCATGCAATTCAATATGATGAATATGAATACACTAAAGAAATTGGTTACCAATTAGGTTTAAGAGAACTAAATATTATCACTGGTTGTGGACCTGGCGCCATGAAAGGCCCGATGAAAGGTGCAACTATTGGTCAATTCAAACAACGAAAGTATGATGGACGATATATTGGTATTACAGAGCCAGGTATTATTGCAGCTGAATCCCCGAATCCAATTGTTAATGAACTTATCATTATGCCGGATATTGAAAAAAGACTAGAAGCTTTTGTTAGAGCTGGACATGGAATTATTATTTTTCCTGGAGGTCCAGGCACAATGGAAGAACTTCTATATATTCTCGGAATCTTACTGCATCCTAAAAATGAAGAAATACCATTCACCGTTATTTTAACCGGTACAAGGGACAATAAAGCATATTTTGAAAGTATCCATAATTTTATTGGCCTTACCTTAGGTTATAAAGCCCAGCAAAATTATAAGATAATTATTGATGATCCCGCAATGGTTGCCCGTACAATGAAGAAAGGCTTAAAAGATGTTGAACTGTATCGCCGCAAAACAAGTGATGCCTTTTATTATAATTGGATGCTCCATATCGACCAAGAATTTCAACGTCCTTTTAACCCGACTCATGAAAATATGAGTAAATTACAATTAGATAAAAATCAGGAAACACATCACCTTGCGGCAAATTTACGAAGAGCGTTTTCAGGAATTGTTGCTGGTAATGTTAAAGAAGATGGCATTAAAGCTATTGAAGAGCATGGAAAATTCCAATTAAGCGGTGACAAACAGATTATGCAAGCCATGGACGAATTACTACAGATGTACGTAGAACAACACCGCATGAAATTAGCGGTTGATGAATATATCCCTTGTTATGAAATCATAGAATAAAGTTGGCACTTAGCAGTTGGCAGTTTAATCTCGAAACTGACAACTGTATACTGATAACTACCCTTTATCCATGTATCGCAACGCCAACATCAAGCGCTTCAAACCAATCAAGGAAACGTTTTACGTCATCTCCTTTGAAAATTCTGCCATGCTGTGGGCACATCATATTAATATCTAAATCTCGGACACGTCTAATCCAGTCTATTTTAGCGTCGTTTGATGGCATCCAGCGACGATGGAACATTCTCATCTTTTCTTTATGTTCGTTAAAGTCATCAACAAATATTGGCGCTCCAGGTGACTCAAGTGCTGCGCCAACATCACCACTCATTAATATTTTTGCTGTTGCATCATAAACATGGAAATTGCCAGATGCATGTAAATAATGGGCGGGAATAAATTGAAGTTCAACTGTTTCCAGCACCATCGAACTACCAGCATCTGGAATACCAATATAATTGACATCACCACTGCTAAAATGACGAATAAATCCTTCCCAAATTGATGGTCCGTATAGATTAATATCGGGAATAATTTCATTCCATAAACCTAAGGAAGAAATAATATCTGGATCCTGATGGGAGGCAAATAAATCTGTAATATTTTCAATATTAGTTTCACTTAAGGTTGCAGCTAGAACAGAAGAAAATATCTCGATACCACCTGGGTCAAGTAGCATAGTCTTTTTTCCATCTCTAATAATATACTGATTAGTATCAATAATTTTTTCTGGTTTATCAGGGTCACGTCCCATAACTATCCATTGATAATTTTCATCATAAATCTTTTGTGTTTTCATAATCTATACCCTTTTCCTGGATTGTATTACGGGGCTAATCTACTAATCACTTTGACTTTCATATTTAAAAATCTAAACAACTTATTTATATATAAACTCATTATTTTGTACTTATATAAACCTATATATAAACCTACTGTAATAAACTCTTAAATAGTTCATGAGTAATTTAATTTATTTAGCGACGTCTTACGGTTAATTGTGAAAGGTGTAATTTGCTGGTTTGAAGCACATCTTTAATTTGCATTACTGCTTGAGAAACTTCTTCAGCAACAACTTCAAGGTTTGACTGAAAATCACCTGCTCGAGTTGCTTCTGTTCTAGATGTTGTACAAATCATTTCTGCTGCTTGTAGTTGGGTACGTATTTCAGTTAATGCTTCTAAAACATCACTACTTTTACGTCCGTATTCAATTAAAAACTTTTCTTTAGTACTTTCTAATTCTTTAATTTTATTCGTTAAACCACAATCATCTGCTCTTAGACCAAGTGTTTCCTGTGCATCTTTTACTCGACCAATTGTCTTCATTCTATTTCGATTTGCAATAGCAAAACTTGATAATCTCAAGGCATCTACATTTATTTCTTCCACTAGCAAAGTAATATTGGTTGCCACATCATCAATAAAATCAGTAATTGGATGAAATCCTAAAGCCTGGCTTCCTGCTCTGGCTGCAATTGCTTTTGCATTTTTTGCACTTAAAGAAATTCGTTTGGATATATGAGTTACAGCAAATAGTTCAGCCTGTACAGAAGCTACTGCCAAAAACTGTTTTGCACCTTCATCCATTTCTTCAGATACCATGTTTACCTCACTCAGAACATTATTTGCTAATTAAAGTGTTTATTGAATAACTTCAGTATAACAAAAAATTTTACTTTTCATCACTCTATCCAATATCTCGGCACATAAATTTAAAACTTTAATAATAGTTTGCATTTTTATGCCGAGTCTAACCGCCCAATAATTGCAATACACTTTGCGGTACCTGATTCGCTTGCGATAGCACCGATGTACCAGCTTGTTGTAGTATCTGAGTTTTAGTCAATCTGGCTGTTTCAGCTGCAAAATCTGCATCAATAATTCTGGAGCGAGAAGCAGATAATTGTTCAGATACATTTTGACCATTTCTAATCACCGCTTCAAAACGATTTTGTGCAGCACCTAGATGAGCACGTTGTGAGTTGACCTCAACCAGAAATTGATCACATAGACTAATAAGACTTAATGCTCTATTAGTTAATTCATTAAACCTATAAGCTTGATAACTTAATTCAGTATAAACGCCTCCAGTCTTGGCATTAAATTCAGCTATATCTTGAGTAGCATAATATGAATCTGCGGAATACCAAACACCACCGCCTGCATTTTGAAGTATCATTTCCTCTCGTGAAAAGGTTTTCCCATTCAGTTCTAAAAATGTATCATTTGCAGCAACACGTTTATCAGTCCATCCCATCATATTATTAAAAGCACTTGTATTACGAACATTTGTTGTATCTACTGTAATACCGTCTACCGATCTATCACCATTTGGCCCAACCTGAAAATAAAAATCACCCGCACCTGTACCCAAAACTTGAACGCCATTAAATTGAGTATGCGTTGTACGGGTAATTTCTCTCTTTAAGTTCATGATTTCAAGATTTAACGCTCTTTTATCTGTTGAACTATTAGTTGAGTTTGCCGCTTGTATCGCTAATTCACGCATACGCTGTAAATTATTAGCGACTTCACCCAAAGCACCTTCTGCTACTTGTGCTAAAGAAATAGCATCAGCTGCATTTCTTACACCTTGGTTATAACCTCTAACCTGAGATGTAAAGCGTTCAGCAATCGCTAAACCAGCAGCATCATCCCGAGCACTATTAATCCGTAACCCAGAAGATAGGCGTTGCATGACTTGCTGCAAGTCCATACCATTTCTGTCCAGATTTCTTTGTGCATTCAGTGAATACACATTAGTTCCAATTACTTGAGGCATTTTCCCTCTCCCTTTTTAAATTATGCTATTAACTTTCATGTTTAACTATTTGCTTTAAACATGGAGATCAACAACACCATTTATTACAGATGGTTCTTCAATAGCCTTATCGTCTATATCAGAAACATCCCCTTTCTCCTCACCTTCTAAACTAGCATTTTTCATGCCAGAACCTTTTTTTGTGTCAGATTCTTGACTACTATGTGCTGATTCATCCTGTGATACATTCACATCTACTTGTGAAAACCCTTGCTCTTGCAACATTTCTTTTAGTCTTAAAATACCTGCATCCAGTGCATCTCTAGTCTGTGCCTGGCTTGCCGTAATATTGACTATTGCAACTTCATTTGAGATTTTGATACTTGCTTCAACCGGACCTAAATGTGCTGGATTCAATTTAATCCTTGCATTGCCTCCACCATTTTTGGCCATCAAAGCTATGTGATTATTAAAATCGGTATTCCAGTTTTTACTGGCTACCGGGGATTTAATTGATAAACTTTTATTTGCTGAGTCAGCTGGCGCTACTTTATTGTCTACATTAGCTAATTTGAAACTAGCAGCATCAGCATCAACCTTTTTGTTTTCATTCATTGAAGATAAAAGTTTTTCCTGATCTATAAACTGCTTTTGTCCGTCAAAACTATTCCCTGGTTGATTTCCTGGGTTATTTTTCTGTTCAGAAAAACCGTTATTTATTTGATTTTTTAATATTTCGCTATAATTTACGGATGAGACATTATTCAATGTTCCTGAAGATTGCGTACTAGTTTGGCTAGCTAAATTTAATTGTGCCCAGAAAGCTGCAAGCGATAATTTTTCATTATCTTTGCTTTGTTCTTCAAATAACTCTCCATCTCCTATTG
>JADGAU010000181.1 GCA_015231865.1 Gammaproteobacteria bacterium
TTATTATAAACTCCCCTTGGTAGACGGAATAATCCCCTCCATTCTTTGATCAACTGCAATTGCCATGCGCAATGCCCGCCCAAACGATTTAAAAACCGTTTCAGCAATATGATGAGTATTTCTGCCCTTCAAATTATCAATATGCAAGGTAACCATCGCATGATTAACGAAGCCTTGAAAAAACTCATGAAATAATTCTGTATCAAACTCACCAACTTTTGATTTAGGATATTCAACAGTATCGGCTAATTCTGGTCTGCCAGAAAAATCAATTACGGTCCGACTTAATGCCTCATCTAAAGGAACATAAGCATGCCCATAACGGGTAATTCCTTTTTTATCCCCAATTGCCTGATTAATGGCCATACCTAAGCTTATACCAATATCTTCAACCGTATGATGGGCATCAATCTGCAAATCGCCTTGAGCTTTAATTGTAATATCAATAAGACCATGGCGGGCAATTTGATCAATCATATGATCTAAAAAAGGTACGCCCGTTTCTAATTGACTATTACCTGTTCCATCAAGATCAATGCTAACTTCAATTTGAGTTTCATTGGTGTTGCGGGTGATTATTGCTTGTCTAATGCTCATGATTTGTCCAGTTATAAAAAACCTTGTTCAGTAAAATAAATCAGGCAACTTTTGTTGATAACTGTAATAGTTTCGCCTGAGTAGACTCGAGGATAGAATCTCTTAAAAATGAACTAGCTTCAATAATTTCAATTCCAATAAGCTCACCATTTTCATTGAGTTCAGCAGTAATATTGGGACTTATTTCAACACTGCCAGATTCACTTTCATCAGAAATACTTAAATGTAAAATATCCTCTTTTTCAAAATAAGATAACTTTGAATCATTCATTTTGAAACCTTCCATTTTTTACACGATTATTAATTTGTTGACGACTCGTTGCATGAACGGTAATTGGTGTAATATTATTTCCATCATCTTCATGCGGGATCATAACTATAATATTAGCATCTTTTCCAATAACCACCAATCTATCAGTCGAAGTATCATAATATCTTTCGTTACTATATCTTAATATTTCTTCAATTGTTTCCAGATTAAAGCCACGAAGATTTACTTTATATTTAAAATAATTTGTCCAAACAATACTCTTCATACTAATATTCTAGCGCTTAAACATGTCTTTCAACAACTTTTCTGATATTCTCCGGCGTCACCGGTTTCGTTATAAAATAATTCATGCCTTTTTCAAAACATTCGGCTTTTTGTTCGTCTGTGGCATTAGCCGTTAATCCAACTATGGGTGTCTCTATGCCCATTTGTCTTAATTTTTCAGTGGTTTCAATACCTGAAATACCCGGCATATTTAAATCCATAAAAATAAGGGAAAACTTTTCAGTTTTAAGCTGTTCCAGAGCAGTTTCACCATCAGCAGCACGCTCACTTTCATGATTTTGATCCGTTAAAAACTGAGTCATAATCAAAGCATTGATATCATCATCTTCGACAATCAACATGGGTAACACCGATTCAGATGTAATTTTATCTTCTTTGATTAGTTCATTTTCTTTTAAATTTTTTCTTACCGGCAAGGTGAACGTAAAAGTTGTACCGACTTTTGGAATACTTTGCAGGGAAATACTTCCCCCCAACTTTTCTAATAACTCTTTAGTGATGGCCAGACCTAACCCGCTTCGAGTTAAGATATTTTCCCTTGGCGAATGTATGGCATTGGCAAATTGAGTATATTTCTCAAACACATTGGCCTGATCTTCCTCTTCAATCCGTCCCGGACTGCGACAGATGAGACCATTGGCGGGTGTCAACCCCTGTTCAATGCGTTGTTTGTTTAAGGGATGCTTATTTAAAATGTCATACGCTTTTTGGGTAAAATAATTGACCGCGTCAACGGTTTTTTTTGTAGTTGTCTTATTTTTAAGAGCAACACAGTGTTGTATTATGGATGGAACAATACGAACAGCATCAGTATCAGTGATTTTACTGGATAATTCTTTGCCTTTAAGATGCAGTACTGCTCGATACTGGGTGGTTGAATGTACACTGGCCAAGATATTATGTGGCAATTCGATATCTTGAAGTACTGCTGATAAATCTTTGGTATTTGATATTCTACCCGCACGCCTATCCAATATTTTGAATTGTTCCTTATCCTTTTCAATATGGGCAAAATTACAGCGCATAATGACATCTTCATTATCTACTTGCAGATTAATTCCTGCAGCCTCTACGGGGCCACGGGCCAGCTTATGAATATTACTTCGTGCCAGGCCCATTAGTAAGGCCATGCCAGTATGAGTGCTGACAGGAACACCTGGCTTTAAGGGATCAACCAGACCGGTTAACCCCGAGCATGCTAATCGATCCATATTAGGAGTATGGGCTTTTTCGAGTGGCGTTAAGGCATTTAGACTGGCAACAGGGCGATCTCCAAGACCATCAAGTATAATAATTATGGCTTTATTGTACACGTTTAAATACCTCTTTATTATGCCTGTTTAAATACTTTTTCAACTTCATGAGGAAAGTAGGAATAAAGTGAATCATTTATGGTTTTCATGACTTCTTGTATGGCACTGTCTTTGCGGATATTGGAAATAATAGGGACATGGTAACGATCAGCTTCTCCCATTAAAAATGATTGTAACTCCCAAATTGCATCAAAATTATTGATATATTTTGTTGAATATCGACCAGGAGCTAGACCTTCTCGCCCCTGAAAGTGTTCTTTTAATTTACTGGCTTTTAAAACAGAAAGCAAAACAGGCACCAGTATGACACCTTCATTAGAGGTAATTTTTTCCTGTAATGAAGGATGTATGTGCACCCCTTCTAATATTAGTGATACTTTTTCTTCTATGGCGCGACTGATAATTGCTTCACAGGCAACGGAAAGAAGTTCACTTTGTCTTAAATAGCCAGAGCGCAGAAGTTTCTCATCAAATTTTGTGCTATTGCTGACATCAGGCAAAACTTTCCAGGCATTATATGAAGAAGTATGCAGCACTGGAGATAGTGCTTTTGGTGTCATCATACGCATGACTTCCCTTAACATATCTGTTGACTGAGTTCGAACAATATTCATTCGATGTCCAACCTCAGTTGCTATGGTGCTTTTACCAACTCCGGCAGCACCACCAATAAGCAGAATCAGTGGTTTATTACTTCTGACATAGGAAGTCCAGACCAGATAACTCCGTGCAACTGTTTCTCCTAATCTATCCTGAAGCATGTAATAAGTTTGCAGTCCAAGATCATTACTGGAGATTTCTGTAACTTTTGATTTTAATAAATGCTCATAGATTTTTGAGGTAATACTAGTGGCAGCATCTACTGATAAACCACAGGCTTCCAAACATAACCGGTGCTGTCCACGAGAAAATGGTTCTGCCTGCTGGTTTTCACGTCTAACTAATATGGTATCAGTATTATGATTATCAGATAGAAAGCGATTTATCGCTAGCTGACTAACATTATTATGCTTTAGTTGTTCTGCAATTAGCTGGCGAAGATCAGATGATCTTATTTCATTTATATTTTGTGTCGAGTTTCTAATCTCAGTTGCAATCTGATAGGCAATATTAAATGATACGCCGGAATCGAGTAGGGAACTGGTAACAATCCCACGCAAAAATGGAGTTTTCATTCCTTCTGTATTTTTGACAATTAATTTAGACATGAGAGATTACCTGAATTGGATGGCAGTATAATTCGACTTGACAATAAGGCTAGTATAAGCGATATTTTTATCAACTTAAATTTTAAATTAACTATACAAAGATAAATGTTCATAGAATGAAAAAATTAAATTGGCAAAATATTGAAACCGTCTTATTAGATATGGATGGCACACTTTTGGATTTACATTTTGATAATTATTTCTGGCTTCACTATGTACCAGAAAGTTATGCTAAGAAAAATAACATCACTTTTGAGCAAGCCCATTTAGAGTTAATGAATCGTTATCAAAAGGTTGAAGGTACCATGCAATGGTATTGTGTTGATTATTGGAGTGAAGAGTTAGGTTTAGACATTGCCTTGCTTAAAGAGCAGGTTGCTCACCTGATTCAAGTTCATCCTCATGTTCTTGATTTTCTTGAGCAATTAAAAATGGATGGAAAAAAACGTGTTTTAGTCACTAATGCCCATCAAAAAAGTCTTAGTTTGAAAATGAGAAAAACGCCTTTAGCTGAACATTTAGACGTGATTATTAGCGCACACGAATTAGGCTTACCGAAAGAAGAAATAGGTTTCTGGCAACAATTGCAAAGTATCGTTAGTTACAATCCTAAAACAACTTTGTTGGTTGAAGATAATGTTAATATCTTACGCTCAGCACAAAAATATGGTATCAAACATCATCTTGCAATATTGAAGCCCGACTCAAAACAAGAGAAAAAAATTATCAATGAATTCGAAGCCGTCCATGATTTTGGTGAGCTATTAGCTAATTAGGTTATACTTGAGTAACAAATTTTTAAACTCTTAATTTTGTTACTCAACGTTTCGAGCTTATTGTTTGTTTTACGCTGTGGTCATTTCTAACTAATATAAAAGATTTGCTCTAGCTTTTTATGTTAGCCAAAATTTTTTACTGGGCTTAAGGCTATTAACTAAGGTTATTTTTTTATTGTTGCTAATTTTTCCTGAGCTTTTTTGAGTTCAATCTTAATAATTTTTAATTCTATTTTCAGTTGTTTTCTTTTAGATTTACTGTCTTCAGTATTTACCTTTTTTTGTATCTTTGTCTGTTTTTTTTCTAGCTCATCGATTAATTCATGAATATCATCACAATGTTCTTTAATCGTTTTTTTCTTGCCATTCAGATAATTCGATAATTTCTTAATTAATTTTTCTATAGACATAATAACCCCATCGCATAATAAGCAACATTAAACTTCAGATGGCTGTGCATCTTCAGTGATCGATTCTTCTTCTGTTGATAAATTATCACCTGTTAATACAGTTTTAGCCATTCTTTTAGCGAAATAATAAATTCTTTTTTGTTTTTCGACGATATCCACTTCGATAGTATAGGCTTTAACCCGGTTAGGTTCATCAGCAATTAATCGTTCGGCATGATGAATAGCAGCCTGTGTTGCTAATTCATTAATATGATTTTTCATTTTCACCACTGATTTTGCGGCAGCCTCGTTGTTTTGTGCAACGGCATGTACTGCTCCAGACACGGACTTATGGATCACGCTATGAAAATCATAAATCATTTTGCTGGTTGCAGGGCTAATTGAAAAACCGGCTTTAATTCTCTCTAAACCAAGA
>JADGAU010000182.1 GCA_015231865.1 Gammaproteobacteria bacterium
AAGGTCGCATCTGTTTAATTCATAATTTAAACAAAACAACATCATGAAAGGCAGCTAAAGGAGATTTTTTGTCATTTAAGGTCAGCTGAATTTACCATTGGACAATGACTCCTAACTGGGTTTTCATCAATGATAAATTTCTTTATCTATATATTATTTTACAAAAACTGAATTGGTTTTTACGGTTAATATTGAAATTAGTTAGAATAAAATACATCATTTATATTTGTTACAATATCTTCTGATTCACTGATTCTTCTCGTTGTCGAAGATGATATTTCATTATGTAAAAGGCTTTCTGAAAACGTCAAAGAAATAGGTTAGACTTTGTTATCCAAAGTAATGGAGGATAAAAATGAATGAAAAATCATTAGTAGAATGGAATAATGAACTATATACACATTTAAAGTCTTATCATATGAGAATTTTAATAAATCCTCAAACAAGTGAGACAATAATAGTATGTCCTTTGGAAAAAGCAGGAAATTGGACTAATCTTGGAAAAATAATATCTCTACCAATAGAGCGATTAAAAACATGGACTTTGTATAGGTCAGAAATGGCTTATAATAATGCTGCATTAGGTTCTCAAAGAGTTGAGGAACATATATTTTATATAGATGAGCCAAGAATAGAGTTATTGTATAAAGTAGAAGAAAGTGAAGGTAATCTATTAATAGACGGTGTTAAATTATTACCCATTAAAGAAGAAGATTTTCCAATAGAGTATGTTGGAATTATTAGTCCAAAAATTAAAAGTCCTTCAGAAATCATAGAAGAATATAAAAACTATCAAAATGGAGCAAACGAAGAAGAAAATGCTAGTTGGGATGCATATTATGCTGGAAGGTGATAAATCGTTGCCCTCTCATTGGTATTTTTCTCCATTAGTGGCAAGATGTCTAATATGACAATTGTGCGACCGAAGCAGGCATTGGCTAAAATCTAAAAATAGCAATGGGCATTTAACTTATGATTATCTCCCGTAACTATCATTTTATCTTTACTTGATATTATAAGCTTGTATGGTTAAAACCAACTTAGTTTATTTCCTTGTATTACCTCAAACTCTCGAACTATAGTAGATTCATTCTTAATTATACCGTATTTATTATTGCTAGTTGGTTCGATGATTCGGCAATATGTCTTTTCATGATCAATAAATTTAAAGCAAAACTCACTATGAGAATTGATATGCCATGTGCCAAAGCGATCTCTTGAATTACTTCGTTTTTCTTTAAAATCACCACCGGCACCAATATACATTTCAAAATCAAAATTCTTTCTTTTATGATTTCCTTTTAAAGTATTGCCAACAATAAGTTTTTTTATCTGCTCACCAGTGAGTTGTGTTTGCTCAATAATTGGTTCTTTACCTTGAATATTCTTTAATGATTTTTGGTTTATTTTAATTAAAGCAAGACTTTTATAATTTCCATTTGGATATTGTTCTACATAAGCCTGATACATTTCTTTTGAATCATCTTTTGTTACAGTATCCCAAAATTTATCTTCCTGACCAATATTGATTCTATTAATAGTATCTTTATTCTCTTTAGCTGTATTGTTATTGAATACAATACTATCTGTAAAATAAAAGTTTCCTAAAATAACGCCTTCAAAATAAGGTACTTGCTTTTTATTAGATGCATGGCTTACCTCAATAGCAGTTTGCTTAAATACGTCTTCAATTTTTAAACCTTTTTTATTTATAAACTTTAATAACTTCTCAGTAAATAAACCATTATTTCCATCACCATCAGCAGCAACATCACCTGGTGAAGTTGCATACAAAATAACTGACCCATTAGGAGCATGCATTTTAGCCAAACCTCTAGTTGAACTTCTAAAACTACGTGTGAATGGGTTGTTTCGACAAGCATCTAATATCATCATATTAAGGTTATTTTCTGCAAGCTCCATTTGACCTAATATACGACCTGCATCAACTGATTCATATTGAACATCTGCTTCACTTGCAATTTTTGCATCTACTGGTACTAAGAAATTACGATTGTTAACCTGAAGTCCATGACCAGCAAAATAAAATAGTCCAACTGAATTTTTTTGATTGAGCTGCTTGCCAAACTTTCTAATTGCTTCCTCCATTTGTCTTTGAGTTGCATTAATTAGTGAATCAACTTGAAATCCATGCTTACTCAATTCTTTTGCCATTGCTTTTGCATCATTGGAAGGATTTTTTAAAGGTGCATCTTTGTAGGCACTATTACCAATAACTAATGCAATACGGTTTTGTTTTGATATTACTTCTTGAGAGAAGAATATAAGAAAAAATACAATGATAATCAGAAAGTGGTTTTTCATAGAGCTCATTACAAATATTATTGATAAGTTTTAGTAATTATAGCAAGCAAAATGATTGGGTGTAAAACCGATAATTTGAGGAGTCTTGAAATTATGAAATTCAGATTAGTATAATGAAAAGTCAATTGTATTGTTGAATAAGGACTCAAGTCAAATGACTCTTGTTTGCCGATCTCGACCTTTATGGTTGTTATTTTCCTAGCTTATATATCCTAAATCTTGATATTTAATGTAAGCCAAAAAAATTACCCAATGACAATTTTGTATAAAAGGCGGTAGGTCAGTCCTATTCAAAATGTTATTTTTACAACGTCAGCTATTGAGAAAGTTTACTCTTATTTGATAATGGCGTCAATCGTCATAATCTGAATATACTTCACTGAGGAATACTCCTCTGATAACTCAAATATCATTACAAACAGTTAATATCTGAATAAATACTGTCATGATGAAAAAAAATGTGACAGTAAATGAATATCCAGTAAGAATTGATAACTATGATTCCGATGGAAGCCCAACAGTTGTGATGGTGGTGGAGAATAACGGTCCAATTAAGATCATGTTCATCAGTGATGAATAAATGTGTTGTAAATACGTCCGCTATGCGAACTAACATTAGCTTAGATGATAAATTAGAAACAATATGGATAATTATTAATCATGCATTACAACTTTATTTCGCCCTTGTTGCTTTGCAAGATAAAGCTGGTTATCTGCTTGTAAAATAAACTCATCTAACTTAGGCACACCATTTCCGATAGCCCAGGAAATACCGATACTCGTGGTCATTCTAAGTTCTTTATCATTGCCAACATTCAGTTTTATTTCACTTATGGCTAAACGTAATCGTTCTATTATTTCCAGTAAATTGTTTTGTGAAATCTCAGGTAGTAATACTATAAATTCATCACCAGCAAAACGTGCAACTATATCTATATTACGAAGAGTAGCACAACAGGCATTAGCGAAAGCAATAAGTGCCTGATCACCAATGGCATGTCCATGTGTGTCGTTAATATTCTTAAAATAATCAATGTCTAACATTACAATCCCAAGTGGTCTGTTTGTGCGTCGAGCACGTTGAATTTCACGAATAGCTAACTCATTAAAGTGTCGTCGGTTAATGAGATTAGTTAGGGAATCTGTATTTGCAGCTTTAGACAAGAGATCCCGTTGCCGTAAGACTTTATCATGTTCAGTGGCATTGATAATTATCAGGTAGCAAATTATAAGAAGACTGACTAACGATATCCATATCTGGATTTTCCAGTCACTCAACCAATCCATATCAGCTTCACCAACAACCACTATAAACGGAAGTTCATTAATCTTTCGATAGCTAACCAGTCTTTTTTTATCGTCGCTTAGATCAACTTGATGTATTAATGTGTGTCTTGTATGAATGGATTGAAGTTTTTCTAATATTAAGTCGTTAACCTTTAGACTGGTTTTTTCTGAATCATTCGATCTAAATGCTAGTAGATTGCTATTGGTGTCGAAAATACCAATTAGGCCGTTGGGTGGAACTTTCAACCTTGTGACCCATTCATTAAAGAAATTTAAATTTAATGCAAATCCCACCAATCCTTCTAGTTCAGAAGATGTACTGGAGAAACGACGAAATTGAGCGGCATGAAGCTGTTTCTTTCCTTTTGGAACATAAGCACTTGTTACCCATGTATCAAGTGAAGGTGATGACTTAAATTTATGGCAGTAATCACGACTACTAGCATCAAAACCCTTCGCTTTGGGATTTCCAGGAGAGTGTGTAATAACACAGTTCTTATCGTACAAAGCAACCAAGCTTGCATTTGTTATCGTTGAGCGTTTCTTTACAAGCCAGTTATTACGCCTTTCATGTTTTTCTGCGTCTAAGGTTGGAAGCTGGAGTTCGTCAACATCGACTGCTGAGATAATATCTCTCAAAACGTAATCGGACTGTTTAAATGCCCCCTTGACCCACTCTTCGATTAAATAGCTGGTTCGAGAGATCCTATCTTCAGCAGAACGTTTTGACTGTTCGTAGCTAAAATAAAGGAAATACCCATTAAGAGTGATGACAATAGAACAAAGACTCAACCCCAAAAAGAGGCTTTTTTGATATTTGAAAATACTATTATTTTTCATAAATGGGATAGAGTCGAATTGTTTGTTGTTTTAATAGCTATTTAGTCCAATAATTGATTGCTATGATTAAATGTTCTATCAAAGTATAACACAGGCGCCAGCATTTCCAGCTTCATGATAGATTTTCATCATCCGTAATGGAATGGTCCGCTCCAATCTTCACTGCTCTATTAAAATAGAGCACAATTTAAGGCTTACAAAATTAACTTAGCCGACGAAGTAGAGGATCTAACCGTGAGTAAGCATAGCGTAAAAAAGAGATTAAGGAATAGGGCTCAGGTAAAATATGCAAATAGCAGAGGTGTTAAAGGTTACGAATACTGCGATGGTGAGCGATACCCTCTGAGTGATTTAGAATTTCAACGATATATCTAAATTATTATTTAGTTGAGGAATATTCCTCAGCTGATTTCATCAATTCTAGGATTTGCTGTGTCAACTTCTCTGACTCCAATCTTTCCTCAGGTTCATGATATCTCTATTGTGAATATCACAGATTTGGTGCATAATTGGTGCAGGTTAAATCAATATTTATGGAAAAACTATGTCTCGCCAAAGTATTACATTTACTCCCCCAAATGATGAATGGATAAAAGCACAGGTCACTAGTCATGAATACAGCACAAAAAGTGATGTTGTAAATGACTTAATCCGCCGAGCCAGAAAAGAACAGGAAGAATTAGAATTACTCCGTGCAAAACTTATTCGCTCAGAGGAAAGTGGCTATAGCAATCGAACTCCTGAAC
>JADGAU010000183.1 GCA_015231865.1 Gammaproteobacteria bacterium
TAAAAAGCCAGATATTTTATAAAATAATTTTTCAAAATAGGGAGTGCATTAATTCATTTGTGAGATTAATAATTACTGTAAATAATTGCGCCAAAAATATGCTAATTTTTCTATATCCATCCAGACTTTATCTTGAGTTACAAACTCGTCAAAAACGCTAGGCCATCTTGATTCTTGAGGTTCAACCTTATTACGAATGGTATGAAGCCCCGCTAAACCATAAGCTGAATCATCTTCAAAGGTAACCTGTTCAACATGATCAAAATCATGTTGGAAGTTTTCTTGTTGTATAAAGGGATATAAAGCAGACATAGTCGCCTTAGGATTGCCTGTTAAAGCATCATATTCAATAAAAAATATTTTATCACCCCAGCCTCGTGTCATAGCATCTCGAATAGCATTATAGGCTCTGCCAATGGGTTGCATATTGTCTATATAGAGTTTAACCCTTCCCAGGGCTGTTTTTGCGGCTACGGCATCCACTCGTTCTAATGGAGATTGACTAGTCATTGAGGTTTCTCGACTTCGCATTTCAAATGAAGCGATGACATCTCTTAAGTCTCTAACAGTCACCAAAATTCTGATATTTTCCCGACCAATTAATGCAGAAATTAATTCAATATGCTCTAGCCATAAACGGTTTTTATCAATAAAAACGGGTTTATCACTATGGGCCATATAACCATTTAACATACTTCTTAGTACATTAACTTTAATTTTTTCGCTTAAATCTTTGGGTTGAGATTTAAAGGCATCATTTTGATCCCAGGAATTTCTTATTTGTACTAAAGACGATAAAATACCTGAAGTTGGTGTAACATGAAAATTAGGGTTTTGTCCCAGAATATTCATAAATAAGGTAGAGCCACTTCTTGGAAGTCCGGCTACAAATATTATGGGTTTATTGACTATTATTTCGCTCATATATTAATCTTTTTTAACATTAATGAAACATACTACATAATTCAATAGCAGAAAATCAAATTATAATGAATGTATTGATTCCATGGATCCCGTCTAACTGGCAGGAAATCATTTTTAGTGTTCGCTCTATCAAGCGCAATTACCTAGATTTAGACCACATAATTATTATTTCTGAAACAAACCCCAAAGTACCAGGTACAATTCATTTTCCTTATCCTGACTTAGAGGTTGGAAGTAAAATAAACTATATGCTTTTAGCGGAACATATGAATCGTAAAATATATAAATGTGTTTTGGATTTGGGGCTTACGGAATTTATTTACCAAAATGATGACCAATACTGGCTTAAACCAATTAAAAAAAATTTCTTTTTAAATGAACAAATATGGTTAGAAGAATTAAGTACAAAACAATTAATTAGTACCCAGAATTCACTATTAACAAATCAGAAAAAGAATTACTGGCACTGGAAGTTAGCAGTCATTGATAATTTATTATTTTTAAAAAATAAAGGCAAACCCTGTAAAAACTTCGCAACACATATGCCATCCTATTTAACAAGAAAAGATATGGAGCAAACTCTAGAATTTTTTGGCAGTTGGAAGTTTGGTAGAAGCGCCATTTATAACTTATCAAAATATTTTATTGATTCAAAACCTAAAGCAAATTTAATTAGGAAAGGCTTTTACAATAAAAATACAGATTTATCAGATATAAGCAAATATTACTTCTTATCCCATGATGATCTAGGCTTAACACCTAAATTAAAAGATTTTCTTGTTTCAACTTTTTATTGAAAAGATAAATTCCAGTTTTCAGTTTTCAGTTTTCCAATAATGTTAAATCCCTGACAACTATCATCTATCAACTGCCAACTGCCAACTGCCAACTATTTATTATATCTTCTTCATTTGAGGAAATAACAACACATCTCTAATAGAAGGCGAATCCGTAAATAACATCACCAAACGATCAATACCAATCCCCTCACCCGCTGTTGGTGGTAATCCATATTCCAATGCCGTAATATAGTCCGCATCATAGTGCATGGCTTCTTCATCGCCTGCATCTTTATCAGCAACTTGAGCCTGGAAACGTTCAGCCTGATCTTCGGCATCATTTAATTCTGAGAAGCCATTGGCAATCTCACGGCCACCCACAAAAAACTCAAATCGATCAGTAACAAAAGGGTTATCATCATTTCGACGCGCTAACGGCGAAACTTCCGTTGGATAAGCGGTGATAAACGTTGGGTTTATCAATCGGTGTTCAACAGTCTTTTCAAAAATCTCTATTTGAACTTTGCCTAAACCATAAGAATCCATTAGAGGAATATCTAAACTATCAGCAACGTTTCGACATTCTGCGTCATCATCTAGTTGAGCCTCAGTCAAATCTGGATTGAAATGTAAAATTGACTCTTTTATCGTCATACGATCAAATGGTTTGGAAAAGTCTAAACTAGTTCCCTGATACTCAACAATAGCTTTGCCGAGAACATTGGTACTTAATTCCCTAAGCATTTCTTCGGTTAAGTCCATTAAATCATGATAATCCGCATAAGCCTGATAAAATTCTATCATGGTAAATTCAGGGTTATGTCTTGTCGATAAACCTTCGTTTCTAAAGTTACGATTAATTTCAAAAACACGTTCAAATCCACCAACGACCAGACGTTTTAGATAAAGCTCTGGCGCGATTCGCAAATACAATTCCATATCTAAGGCATTATGAAATGTCGTAAATGGTTTAGCGGTTGCACCACCTGGAATAGATTGCATCATTGGCGTTTCCACTTCCATAAACTGTTTGGTATCCAGGAAGTGGCGGATAAACTGGATGATTTTTGAGCGCAGTCTAAAGGTTTCACGCGTTTCATCATTGGTAATTAAATCGATATAACGCTGACGATATTTAGTTTCCTGATCTGACAGACCTTTGAACTTTTCTGGAAGCGGTCTTAATGATTTTGTTAATAGTTCAATATTATCGACACGTATGGAAAGCTCATCTTTATTGGTTTTAAAAATTTCACCTTCTGCACCAATAATATCGCCCAAATCCCAGGACTTAAATTGCTCATTATAAAAACCTTCTGGCAGTGCATCACGTTGCACATAAACCTGAATTGTACCCGACATATCTTTAACTTGAATAAAGCTAGCCTTACCCATAACACGCTGTAACATCATACGACCAGCAATTTTTACCTGATGTTTTTGCTCTGCTAAATCATCTTTTGAGACAGAATCGTACAAATCATGAAGTTCCTTAGCTAAGTGCTCGCGTCGAAAAGTATTTGGAAAAGCATTTCCTTTTTCACGTAACTGAGATAATTTTTCACGACGCTGTGCAATTAATTTATTTTCATCAACCGCTGGTACTGATTCATTTGTTTGTTCTGTCATTTTTTTCTCTAATAATTATTTGTTGTTGCTCCTTCCCCCTTGCAGGGGGAAGGCTGGGATGGGGGTAGAATAGTTCAAATTATACTAAGCTTAAATATTTTACCCCCCTCCTAACCTCCCCCCTTAAAGGGTAGAGGGACTGTATGGTACAACACCTACTAGTAATGAAGTGGAAATCTTCCGAATGTCACTATAATTCCTGTTTTAAACTCGCCTCAATAAACATATTTAAATCCCCATCTAAAACATTTTGCGTATTACTACTTTCAACACCGGTACGTAAATCTTTAATTCTTGACTGATCCAAAACATAAGAACGAATCTGACTACCCCAGCCTATATCCGACTTAGTATCTTCCAGTGCCTGCTTTTCATTATTCTGCTGCATTATTTCCAGCTCATAAAGCTTGGCTTTTAACATACTCATTGCCTGGGCTTTATTTTTATGCTGCGAACGGTCGTTTTGACACTGGACAACGGTATTAGTTGGTAAATGGGTAAGTCTAACAGCAGAATCAGTTTTATTCACATGCTGGCCACCGGCACCACTGGCACGGTAAGTATCAATTCTTAAATCAGCCGGATTAATATCAATCTCGATATTATCATCCACTTCAGGATAAGCAAAAACAGAAGCAAATGAAGTATGTCTGCGGTTACCTGAATCAAAGGGCGATTTTCTGACTAGGCGATGCACACCCGTTTCTGTTCTTAACCAGCCATAAGCATACTCACCGGCAAACCTGATCGTCGCACTTTTTATTCCAGCAACTTCGCCATCAGAAACTTCAATAAGTTCAGTTTTAAACCCCTGTTTCTCACCCCAACGTAAATACATACGTAGGATCATATCCGCCCAATCTTGCGCTTCTGTGCCGCCTGAACCCGACTGAATATCGATATAGGCATTATTCTCATCCATCTCACCGGAAAACATACGTCTGAATTCCAGATCACCAATAATCTTTTCTAACCGCTCAAACTCCTCATTGACTTCATCAATGGTATCTTCATCATCCTCTTCAACCGCAAAATCAATTAAATCTTTGATTTCATTTAAATCATCAGACATCGCTGATAAATTAAGCACAATTTTTTCTAAACTGGACTTTTTCTGCCCTAATTCCTGGGCACGTTCAGGATCATTCCAAACATCCGGCTGTTCTAATTCTAAATTGATTTCTTCTAATTCTTCCTGACGAGCATCAAAGTCAAAGATACCCCCGAAGAGTTTGAGAACGCTCAGACAAATTCTTTAATCGTGCCAGTAAACCAGTAACTTCAATCATACAAAAGCTTTTAAACCTACAACCTGAAAAAAAGGATAAATAAAATGGCGCATATTCTAACTGATTAGAACTGTTGAGTTAAGACCTTATTACACACAACAGCAATTATTGAAGTTAAATTTATCTGGGCAATGTTTATTTTTTCTGAGGACTGTCTGAACGAAGTGAGTTCCGCAGGAAATAATAAATGTTGCCCGGGTAAATTTAACTTATTGCGACCGTCCCATGGCACTTTGAAAAGTAGTCGTCCGTTCACTATTCGGTTCAAACCATTTTAACTTCTCATGTAACGTAACAACGCCACCAACAATAATCAATGTCGGTGCTTTAACTTGTTTATCCTTAACAACCTCAGCCAAAGTTTCTAAAGTTGCAATATGAACGCGCTGGTTCTCTGTTGTGCCCTGCTCAACTAATGCAGCAGGTGTTGAGTTTTCTAAGCCATGTTCGACCAGTTTTTGATGAATGACATGAACCGCCTGCAAGCCCATATAAAACACAATGGTCTGATTTTGATGCGCCAATGCCTGCCAATTTAAGTTAACTGTGCCATCTTTTAAATGCCCAGTAACAA
>JADGAU010000184.1 GCA_015231865.1 Gammaproteobacteria bacterium
CTTATCTAGACTATTTCAATTTTATCTTATTTAACATCATACAAAAAACACTAAAACCTTATGAATCTTACAGAACTTAAATTAAAGCCAGTCAAAGAACTACTTAATATTGCAAAAGAACTAGGTATTGAAAATAATCGAACGCGTAAACAGGACATTATTTTTTCAATTCTAAAAAACCAGGCCAAGAATGGTGAATCAATTTATGGTGATGGCGTGCTGGAAATTTTACAAGATGGTTTTGGTTTTTTAAGGTCCGCAGATAGTTCTTATTTGGCGGGCCCTGATGACATATACGTTTCACCAAGTCAAATTAGACGCTTTCATTTGCGAACTGGTGATACTATCGCTGGGAAAATCAGACCCCCAAAAGATAATGAAAGATATTTTGCTTTATTGAAAGTGAGTGAAATCAATTACGATAAGCCAGAAAATGCCAGAAATAAAATTTTATTTGAAAATTTAACACCGCTATTTCCTAATGAACGATTTAAGATGGAAAGAGGAAATGGTAGTTCTGAAGATCTGACCGCAAGAATTATAGATTTGATGTCTCCTACCGGGCTAGGGCAAAGAGGGCTTATTGTTGCTCCACCTAAAACGGGTAAGACCATGATGCTTCAAAATATTGCACAGTCAATTGCTTCAAATCATCCAGATTGTTATTTAATGGTTTTATTAATTGATGAACGCCCGGAAGAAGTGACAGAAATGCAGCGTTCAGTTAATGGCGAAGTTATCTCTTCAACATTTGATGAACCTGCTTCAAGACATGTACAAGT
This sequence comes from Gammaproteobacteria bacterium, assembly GCA_015231865.1. GTDB lineage: Bacteria > Pseudomonadota > Gammaproteobacteria > GRL18 > GRL18 > JADGAU01. Next base: position 783 of record JADGAU010000184.1, read on the forward strand.
AGCTGAAATGGTGATTGAAAAAGCAAAACGCCTGGTTGAGCATAAACATAATGTCGTTATTTTATTAGACTCAATTACGCGTCTGGCTCGAGCATATAATACGGTTGTGCCATCATCAGGTAAAATATTAACAGGTGGTGTCGATGCCAATGCTTTACACAGACCAAAGCGTTTTTTTGGTGCTGCCAGGAATATTGAAGAAGGTGGTTCATTGACTATTATTGCCACAGCACTTATCGATACAGGTTCTAAAATGGATGAAGTTATCTATGAAGAATTTAAGGGAACGGGTAATATGGAACTTCATCTTAGCCGTAAACTTGCTGAGAAACGTGTTTATCCTGCAATTAATGTTAACCGCTCGGGTACTCGTAAGGAAGATTTACTGGTTAAAAATGATGAAATGCAGATGGTATGGATTCTTCGTAAATTATTGCATCCTATGGATGAGGTTGAAGCTATGGAATTGATGCAAGATAAAATGTGTGAAAGTAAGACAAATGATGAATTTTTTGAGGCTATGAAGCGCTAGTCGGTAAAAAAGACGGTAATAGTGTAATAATTTAATAAAATTAACTAGGTTTTTTTACTGATTTACTTTATAATCCTGCCTCTTGTTTTACGGTGCCAGAAGTTATGAACAATTATCGGGTAGCTGTAATCGTGTAAAAAGATTTGAAAAAAGGTGAAATATGAAAGCGGATACTCATCCAAATTATAGTGAAGTAGCAGTTACCTGTAGTTGTGGTAACAATTTCAAAACTCGTTCAACACTTAAAAAAGAAGAGTTGATGATTGAAGTATGTTCTCAGTGTCATCCTTTTTTTACTGGTAAGCAAAAGTTAGTTGATACTGCAGGACGCATAGATAAATTCCAGCAGAAATATGGTCTTAAGTAGATATTTACCGTAATTCATAATTTACGGATTTATCCAGGCAGAACGACAGTATCAATTATTGTCTTCTGCCTTTTTTTATTCCTTAATCCCGCTCTCCTTGCTTCCGAATGTTCAGAAAAGCTAAACGTTGAGAAATTTGACGTTCTTTCTGATGTTGTTAAAGTCTATGATGGCGATACCATAAAACTTAAAGATGGTAAAAAAGTCCGTTTACTTGGTATCAACACTCCTGAACTTAATCACAAAACGAAAAATCATCAGCCATATGCTTATGAAGCTTTTCAATATTTGAAAAAAATCTTAATTGAAAAAAAAGTAGCGCTAGTATGGGATAAAGAAAAACGAGATAGGTATCATCGATATTTAGCTTATGTATATTTACCCAATGGTGAAGATATTCAAGTAAAAATGCTTAATGCCGGATTAGCAACCAGTATTGTTGTTCTGCCAAATGATTCAAGACTTAATTGTTATCGACGTTTTGAAGAAACTGCCAGAAGAAAAATCAAAGGTATATGGAAACAATCAAGTTACCAAACAAAGTATGTTACTGAGTTAAAAAGAAGAGTTAATGGTTATCGATTTATTCAAGGGGAAATTAAATCCATAAAACATTTTAAAACCGCAAGTTTAATAAAACTATCAAATGATTTTCAGGTTTATATCAAACATGAAATTTATCCGACTATTCGCGATAAATTAAATTCCAGTAAATGGAAAAACAGAGCAGTTACCGTGAGAGGATGGGTAAATACCTATAAAGGTAAACTACAGATTCGTTTGTCTCACCCTGATAATTTGAAGTTTTAAAATAGTTCTTCATTTAAGTTTTCAATCGTTTGTTGGGTTTCAGTAGATGAGTTATCGATAATCTCAGGCTCCGGTTCAGTTCCTTTAATAAAGTACTCAAACATCGTTTCGTTGCTGTTACTATTAGCGAGCTTTCCAGTTTTTTTATCAATTTTTACAGTGACAATATTTTCTGGAATAGGATGAGACTTTTCTTCGATATCTACTAAGGCATTTTTCATGTATTTAATCCACATTGGCAGTGCGGCTTTACCACCAGTTTCATATCTTCCCATCGATTTTGGTTGATCAAACCCAACCCAGGTAGTGGTGGTTATTTCACTATTAAAACCAGAAAACCAGGCGTCAACTTGTTCGTTAGTTGTTCCGGTTTTTCCTGCCAAATCATTTCTTTCTAAAACACGTGCTTTTCTTCCTGTACCTCTGGTAATTACATCTTTTAGCATACTGGTTAAAAGGAAAATAATGTCATCAGGAATAGTTTGTTTAGCATGAAGATCAGCTTCTTCAGGGCATAAAGATTGATCATAATACTTTGAACAAGATATCTTTGGCTGGTATTGATAAACAACTTCTTCGTTTTTATTAACGATTTTATCTATAAACCAGGGAGTAATTTGATATCCACCATTTGCAATAATTGCATAAGCCTGTGCTACATCCATTGGTGTTAAACTAGCACTGCCTAGAGCTAGAGATAAGTTGTGAGGTAAAACATCCGGATCAAAGCCATAGTTTTGCAGATGATTCAGCGCATAATTAATTCCAATGTCCATTAGAAGTCGAATAGAAACAATATTTCTGGATTTATACAGTGCTTTTCTCATTCGGGTGGGGCCAAAAAACTTACCGCTATAGTTAGCTGGTCTCCATGTGCCTTCTAATTGCTTGTCTTTAAAAACAATAGGCGCATCATTAATAGTTGACGCAACAGTATAACCTTTGCTTAATGCTGCAGAGTAAATAAAAGGTTTAATATTTGAACCAGGCTGGCGATTGGCTTGAGTTACCCGATTATATTTACTATGGTAAAAGTCAAAGCCACCGCTTAACGCGAGAATTTCTCCTGTTCTCGGTTTTATCGATACAATTGCACCTTCAACAGCAGGTATTTGCGCTAAACGATATTCTTTAAAGGGAAGTTGAGAGTCTTTAGAAATTACATTTTTTTCTTTAATTTCAGACATGAACTCTTCAATGTAAATCACATCTCCAGGGGTTAAGACTTCATCAATAGACTTTAATGCCCGAGCTTGACGGGTTTCAGAAATATATTTCCTTGCCCATTTTATATTTTCCCATGTTAAATCTATAGTTTTACCATCACTAACTCCGCCGTATGACTTTTTATCTACCGTAAATAACTTAGCTTGATTAGTATTGTTATCAGTATTAATAACTAAGGCACTGATTAAATTTCCAGGCGTATTTACTTCTGTTAAAAGTTCAAGCCATTGATCTTTGGTTTTCTGGTTAATATCTGATAAGTTTTCATATTGGCTATTATTCACATCAATATGACTTATTACACCACGATAACCATGTCTTCTTTCATATTCAAGTAATGTTTTTTGCAATGAACTTGTTGCATTTTTTTGAAGATCTGCCCTAATAGTAGTGTAAATTTTATATCCGCCTGTATAAATATCTTCTTCAAGTATTTGCTCATCAGTAGATTTAATTTTATCACTTTCTCTAGCCTCACTAAGCCATGCTCTGGCCATTTCAGCAATATATGGAGCAGCTAGCTGGATCTTCGGACGATGTAAAATGGCGTTATCTTCAAATAAAACCGCATTTGAATATTCTTCTGTCGTTATAAAGTTAATTTCATGCATTTGTTTTAAGACATAATTTCTTCTTTGAGTAGCTCTTTTCTTATTGGTGACAGGATTGTATGTGGATGGAGCTTTAGGTAAACCAGCTAACATGGCAAACTGGGGCAGTGATAATTCAGAGATTTTTTTACCATAATATATCTTTGATGCAGTGGCTACACCATAAGAGCGGTGACCTAAGTAAATTTTATTTAGATAAAGTTCAAGTATTTTTTCTTTACTAAAATGTTGTTCAAGTTTAAAGGCAAGGAAGATTTCTCTGATTTTTCTTAAATATGTTTTTTTTCGGCTTAAGAAAAAATTTCTTGCAACTTGCATTGTAATGGTACTGCCACCTTGACCTTTAGTACCAGTTCTAATCAAATGTAGCCCTGCTCTTAATAAGCCTCTATAATCAACACCAGGATGCTCATAAAACCGATTATCTTCCGCTGCAATAATTGCTTGTGTCATCTGAACAGGGATGTTTTTAAAAATAATTGGTTCTCGCTTAAGAACACCAAACTCAGCAATTAACTTTTGTTCTTTACTATATACTCTTAATGGAGCATCAAGTTGATAAGTTTGTTCATTGTCAACGGAAGGTAAATCTGGGTTAACATAGAAATAAACAGCAGTAATTATGATTGCAACCGTAATTGAGCTAGCAACAAACGTATATCCTAGATATTTAAAAAACTTAAGTAATTTTGGCATAAGGAGAAATAAATTTTAAACAGAAAACTAAATATTGAATATATATTATCTGTTTTCTGTTAAAAATTCACGAGATAATTATAAAAGTTACTTGAAAGTTTTTTTTAATGTATTATGATATGATTATCTTATAACTTATTGAGCATTAAATATTTATATCTTT
>JADGAU010000185.1 GCA_015231865.1 Gammaproteobacteria bacterium
CGTCGCATAATCAGACATGGTGGTAATATCAATTAAGTTATTTAAACCACTAAACAGATTCATTTTTGAAAATTTGGATACGCCCGTAATAAACACAAATTTAAGGTATTGATCATTATCTTTAATAACGCTATAAAATGACTTGAGCAGATTCCTGGCTTCAAGCGCTAAGGCCGAGTCAGCAATATTGTCTAAAATAGGTTTATCGTATTCATCAATTAAAATAACCACTTTTTGTTGGTATTTATCGGCAGTATTTAGTATCAATTCACTAAAACAGGTCGCCAAATCATTGTTCGTATCGCATTCTACAGCTATTTTTTTTTGTACCTGTTTAAGAATGCCAAAAAGGCGATTCTGTATACTTTCTCTACTACTAAAGTCTCCACCATTAAGAGATAGGTTAATCACAGGATAAGCAATATTCCAGTCCCACTTTTCTGCAATAGCCAAGCCTTTAAAATAGTCTTTTTTCCCTTGAAACAGACTGGCCAGAGTATCGACAAATAATGATTTACCAAAACGTCTGGGACGGCTTAGAAAATAATAGGTTCCGGAATTAATTAATTGATAAGCCAATTCAGTTTTATCAATATATAAATAATTTTCTGCTGGATCTCTTATTTTTTCAAATGTAGTGATTGATATAGGTAATTTTTTCATTCTTCACTTTTCGTTATTAGCTTTTCACTATCATTAGTCATCATTTACAATCGTTCTCATTTTCTGAATAGTTGTCTGTCCTGAAGGAAAACTTATGCCTTGTGGATTACTTAAATTTAAATAGAATGTTTCATCTAACTCCGCAATTGTATCACCTAAGATAGTGACAGGAATTACAGTAATGGTTTTTCCAGCTTTTATTGTTGCAGTACCCGAGGTTTCTATATAGTCCTGCCCGGAAATTGCTGTACCATTTTGGGTTTGGAAATCCACGCGAATATCTTCGTTAAGAGGTTTACTAAGTTGTAGTAGGAAATAGTTGATATAATTACTATTTCCTTCAACTGGGTTAGCTATCACTTCTGAAGCTTTTGACGGTTCATGATTGCTTGTTTGACTTGTATCCACGCCACTTACATTGATAAAGCTGACCGTTGGAAATGAACTACTCCCCTCTTTACTTTGGGTAAAATAAGAAAGGGTATAACGCCCGTTTTCTGTAAAGCCTGATATATTTCCAGTATATTTATTATTGACCTCATCATAACTTAATTCAATTTCCTGTAAATCAGTAATTGGCTCACTGCCAAACACCTGCGCATTTGGCGGAGAAACTACCGCCCAGGTACGTTCGATTAAACTATTTGGCAAGTCAGTTTTAGCATAAAGTTCAACGCTTTCATCTGCATTTATAGTGACTGTATTTTGAACTTCATAAACTCTTGGAAAAACCGTTGCAGTTATTGCATTACGTCCCAGATGTGTATCCTCGGCTAATGAGCCATCAACTTTTGAAAATAAACCATCGCCATTATCATCTAATAAGGCTTTTTGAAACTCGTTATTTTCATTACCGGTAGCAGTCTGCATAGCAACTTGCGCACTTCTAAAAGCACTTTTAACATTATAGCCTTTTAAAGTCTCAGCCCAGAAAAAACTGGAAAATGAAATTCGTCCACGGGCAGCAAAATTAGCTAGCTGATCAGCCTGACTGCTAAAAATATTAATTCGTTCATAACTTTTTCCATCGGGTAATTTTAGATCAGAAATGAAGCTACCCGAATTACAGGCATCATAAATCGTCGTAATACGAGCATTCGTTTGTTCCTGAAGTGTATTTAACCAGGATCCTAAAGATGATGAGAATAAAATATCTGCTTCACCCTGTTTCGGTTTACTTACATAAAAGATATTCTTTCCTCCATGATCAAGCAAATAAATTAGCAATGGTTTAGTTTCATTAATTTGCGAACCAGCCCAGTTTAATAATGATTCTTCAATAATCGCCGATGTAGGTGCCGAAGTTATATCATTTGTAAAATCACCATCCCCATCAACATCCTGCCCGCTAAGAGCATTTAAATAACGGATATTATCACGACTTATTCCTTTAGCGCGTAAAGTTTGATAGGCATAATTTGCATTATTATTGGTTGCTTCCCAAAGCGGATCATCTGGGTCTCCACCACCGGCAATAATAATTGCGCGGGTATCCTGAAAGTTAATTCCCTGATAACAAATACTATTGATAATGCTACCACCAATACCAACAGCAAGCAGTTGCTGGCCATCCCATGCAATTGAATTTAGAGAATTGGCACTAACTGTTTCTGTTTGCCAACTTATGGCATCGAAACTACTTAATACATGAGCTTCACCCCAATTTCCCGGGCCTCCAACAATTAAGAACTTTGAGCCGTTCCAGATAATATCATAAAGATTTTTTTGTTCTAAATTTTGACTATTAGATCCCAGACGTCTTGTCCAACTTTCACCATCGGTACTGGAGAGGATCAGTTCATTATTTCCTACAATAACATAAGTTTCATTATTCCAGCTGATATTGTTTAAGGTTTCAGTGCTGGACGTTTCAAGGGTTAACCAGTCGATACCATTAGAACTGCGTAGCAAGATACCGTTTGCGCCAACACTCATAAATTGTCCATTGACATAAACGACTGAATTAAGCTCGGCATCAGCACTATGGACAAGAGACCAGGAAGTACCATTACTACTGCTATAAATGACTCCCTTATCATTTTCATTTTTACCCACAGCAATAAAGACATTATCATGCCATACGATTGAATTTAATCTGCCCAAGGCAATTTCGGCTTTACTCCAAAAAAGATTATCAGCAGTTTTAAGTACCACAGCGACTTCTTTATCATCTTCGTTAAGATCATGGCCGATAAATAGGTTTTGCTGCCCATCAGAGGCCATACCATGAAGCTGTCCCCACATATCAACATTGATCGTTAGCGCTTCCCAGGCAAAGCCATCTTTACTCTTATAGATAACACCATCACCACTGGTATAAAAACTGTCTGAAAATTCATCCCAAAAAATATGGTAAAAGCTGATTGTCACACCCGACGTTTTTTTACTCCAAAGATTTCCATCGCTACTGGTATAAATAATACCATTGATACCAACAGCCAGGTATTGTTCTCCATTCCAAACCATCGATAAAAAGGATTCACTACCTTCAAATGAGCTTGAATTCCAAACAATACCGTCAGTACTTGATAGTACATGGTTATAATCACTAGCTGACAGGTATTGTTTACCATCCCAGATAATATCAAATATAGGAGAAGCCGTTATTTGAGTAAGCTGCCAATTTTGGGCATTGCTGCTGATTAAGGAAATTTGTTGATAATTATTTAGTAATTCATTCCAATCACCGCCACCGATTAAGAATTGTTTACCATTCCAGTTAATAGCATGTAAGGTTAAAGTTGTGTTTGAACTATGATTTTGCCAGTTAATAGCATCTGAACTGCTTAAAATCCGACCATTTTCGCCAACGGCAACGTACACACTAGCAGCATAAATAATATCGTTTAAGACGTCGTCAATACCGGAACTCTGCTGCTGCCAATTAATACCATTGTCACTGGAAATTATTACGCCATCGCCACCAACTGCAATATACTTATCTCCAGTCCAGATAATCGATTTTAAACTATTTTTTACCGGGCTATTTTGCTTGCTCCAGTTAATGCCATTGGCACTGCTAATTATCGTGCCATCCTCATAAACAGCAATATATTGCTGGCCGTTCCAGACAATAGCATTAATAGTTTCATTATGAAGTAAAGGCTGAACTTGCCAGTTGTCACCATTATCACTGGTCATAATCGTGCCGCCTTCGCCAACCGCAACATATTGGCGTTGCTCATTACTCCAGATAACATGGCGTAAGGTTTTGCCCTGTGGACTTGGATTGCTCCATTGCCAATCCGATCCACATGACTGGCTTTGAGTTGCCAATAAGTTTGATGAAAAAAATATTAAGAAAAAGAATGTGAAGGAAAAGAATATGAAAATATTTTTTTTCATTGTTTTAGCCTATTTTTAACCTTAAGTATCAGAAGCAATTAAATTGATGATAGAGACCAGTTTATACTCAAACTATTTTAATTATTCACTTTCCGTTATTAGTTATTCAATTTCATTAGTCATCATCCAATATAGTCCGTGTCTTAATAATCTCTGTTTTACCATAAGGGAAGCTAATGCCCTGTGGGTTTGTCAGTTTAATGCTGAAAGTTTCAGTCTGCTCTGGCTCATTATCCCCAATAATCTCAACTGCTATGGTGGTATAGGTTTGTCCGGCGCTTATAGTGGCCGTGCCTTGTGCTTTGTGGTAGTCAAGTCCTGCCTTGGCGGTATCATCTTCTGTGGTGTAATCAACACGAATATCCATTGTTAGTGGTTTTGATAGTTTTAACAGATAATAATTGATGTTATTGTCATCTCCCTCAAGAAAGCTTGCCTGAACATCTTCCGGTATTTGTGGTGCCGTATTTTTATTCTCTGTTGCTGTACTGGTGGCTTCTCCCACTTGAATACTGGCGGTTAACGGCTCTGATAAATTATCCTGGGTACTCTTAGCAAAGTAGCTGATTAAGTATTCACCTTCGGTGGTGAGGGTTGGTGTGATGCCTGTATAGCTTCTTGTGCTGCTGTTATAACTTAAGCTGATGGTTTGCATATCACTGATGGCTGTATTGCTTAATATTTGACTGGGAGTACGGATTAAGGCCCAGACTTCTTTAATATACTCTGGAGGCAAATCCACCTGAGCTGATAGTGATAGTGTACTGTTGGGGTCAACCTGTTTATCACCCTGATGAGCAAACACCGTTGGGAAAGTGGTGGCAGTAGCGGCATTGAGTCCAAGATAAGTCACCTTAGCTAAAGCGCCATCAATTTTACTATTGTATAAACCATCGCCATCATCATCGAGTTGGGATTGTTGGCTACTATTAGTATCGGTAATGGTCTTACTCTGTGTGGCAGTAATTAAGGTACGCCTGGCATTTAAGAAGGCATCTTTAACATTCATCCCTCGGTTGGTATCCGTCCAGAAGTAATGCGAGAAAGATAATTGACCGTCTGCAGCATAGTAAGCTCCCTGATTTTCTTTTGTTGAGAACAGATTAATTCGCTCATAAGTCGTGTTAGCGTCTTTCTTAAGACTGGCCATAAAA
>JADGAU010000186.1 GCA_015231865.1 Gammaproteobacteria bacterium
ATTGATGAAAATGATAGCAAACATTTGGATAAAGTCATTTTGTCGCTTAATGGCGAGGATAGAATGTGTGAAATTAATATTTACCCGCTACAATGTGAAGATGAAACTCAAAATAATGAGACCAATAACAGGGGAGCAGTGATAAGAATTGATGACATTACTGAACGTAATAAACTAGAAGAAATTATGATTCAGTCTGACAAAATGCTGACTGTCGGTGGACTGGCTGCGGGTATGGCTCATGAAATTAATACCCCACTGGGTAGTATTATTCAAAGTACCCAGGTGCTGAATAATCGCTTAGATAAGAATAATAATAAAAACCAGCGTGTTGCCGAAGATTGTGAACTGGACATTGAAAATCTTGATCAATATTTACATCGACGAGGGATTTTTCAATTATTGGCGGGCATTGGTGATGGTGGCAGTCGGACATCAAAAATAGTTAAAAGTATGCTCAGTTTTAGCCATCAAGGTTCAGCATCAACTGTACATCAAATCAATGAGATTATTGATGAAGCCCTGGAATTAGCTAAAAGTGATTATGATCTTAAAAAACGTTATCACTTTATGAACTTTACTATTATTAAGAACTATGCCGATGGAATACCCAGTATTAAGTTTGATCGAACCAAGTTAGAACAAGTGATCCTTAATCTGGTTAAAAATGCAGCACATGCAATGTTGGATATGCCTAATGGACACAAACCATGTATAGAAATAACAACGGCAGTTGACACAGCAAACCTGCTGATAAAAATTAAAGATAATGGTCCCGGAATCAGTGATGAAATTCAAAAACGTATCTTTGACCCATTTTTTACCACCAAAGAAGTGGGGTCCGGTACGGGCTTGGGGCTTTCATTAGCGTACTTTATTATTAACCGCCAACATAATGGTATTATTCAGGTACAATCAACTCCAGGAAATGGTGCAGAATTTAGCATGTCTTTACCGCTTGATGCACACCCATCTGCTCAGCAAGCTCCCTAATAACGTGATGACTATAAAATAAGGAAGAAAATATATGGCTTATAATAATCGTATCTTAATTGTCGATGATGATCCTGAAATCCTTAAGATTTTTAAAACAGTACTTAATGGAAGTGGCGCTGCTAAAGAAATTGATCCGTTAAATGCCTTACTTACGGCAAATGACCCAGATGTCAATAAAGCCGATCATCGTCATTTTGTGGTTGATATCGCACAACAAGGTGAACAAGCCTATAACATGATAAAGCAGGCAATAGAGGATGAAAACCCATATGCCATACTTTTTACCGATATGCGCATGCCACCAGGCTGGGATGGTGTCCGCACCGCCAAGGAAGTACGCAAACTTGACCAGTATATTGAAATTATCGTCGTGACCGCATTTGCTGACTCCAGCATTTCAGAGATCGTTCATAAAGTGGGCTTTACAGACCGACTCTTATATCTAAAGAAACCTTTTGATGATGAAGAAATTTTGCAATTGGCAGATTCACTATCCATGCGCTGGAATCTTGAGCGAAAGGTGATGGGAATGCTTAAAGTCCTGGAAGGTATGGTCGATAGCTTTTTTAATCTAAAAACAGCCATTTATGAAGAAGATCATCTCGAACCTTTTTTAACCCTGGCTTTAAAACATATTAGTAATTTTCTGGATACCCCTGATGTCTTTGTTGCACGTTTAGAAAATGGCGAAACTAAAATTAAGATTGGATTAGGTAAATTTAATAATGGCCTCAGTCAAAGTGATAATTTTATCAGCTTGTTAAAAAAAGCCGTCAATGGTGATCCAATTTCAAAAGTTATACGTATTGATCAATATGTGGTCATGCCGATTAGTATGCACAAATGCCAGGATGTAATTGTGGGTTTAATCAATGAACGTGAAATAGAAGGTACTGACCAACTCCTACAAGTACTGGCTCGTGATTTATCAAAAGTCTTTGATACTATTGCCTCCATGTCAGAACTACGTCAGGAAATGACCGCTAAAGATAAACGTATTGCCGAACTGGAAGCGATGCTGGAGAATTAAATTCAGGTTAAATCTTTGCCAGTTATTAAATTAATATCCTCGATTGAAAGCTTGGTGATAGTTTCTGTGGTTTGCCTATCAAGACCTTGAGAAGCTGCACGTATAACCATTTTGTTTTTTTCACTTTCAATACCTCTGGCTTCACCGAAATTTTATCAGAAGCTTTCGATATAATTAATTATACCCACCTATAGCCATAACCGCATTTTTCTTTATGGCTGTCTAGAATCTTGCGCTGTATTAAATAAAACAGCCAAAATTTGATATTGTATGTACATTTGGCGTACAATATAAATAACTTATAGGAGAATACTATATGACTGATGTTATAAAACAGGAAAGAATTCATATAAGAATTGATACCAATGCAAAAGCTAAACTTGAGAAGGCGGCTCAATTTGTACATAAAACACTGTCTGATTTTGTTTTATCTCATGCATTAAAGTCAGCCGATACTGTTATCGCTGAACATGAAAAATTATTATTAACTCAAAATGATTGGGAAGTATTCCTTAATGCATTGGATAACCCGCCTCAACCCAATAATGATCTTAAAAAGGCATTACATTTGCACCAAGATAATGTAATTTAATGAAATTGATCATTACTCCATTTGATCAATCCTTTGATCGTCAGCAATTTAGTTGTGGTGAAAATTTACTTGATGACTACTTAAAAAAATATGCCAGACAGGATATTAAACGTAATATCAGTAGAATATTTGTTTCATCTACCCCTGATTGTCCTAAAAGAGTTATTGGGTTTTATTCACTAAGTGCCAATAGCCTGGATCCAGAACTTCTACCCAATAATCTGCGAAAAAAACTTCCTAAATTTCCATTGCCAGTTTCTCTTCTTGGAAGATTGGCGATTGATAAAAAGTTCAAATCCCAAGGTGTTGGCAAAATGTTATTAGTAGATTCAATGAAAAGAGTTTACTATGCCAGTCAATCATTAGCAGTTTATGCATTAATTGTCGAAGCTATTAATGAAGATGCCAAAAAATATTATGAAAAATTTGGTTTTATTCCATTGCCAGATCAACCATTTAAATTATTCCTTCCATTATCTACAATCGAATCATTGATTAATTCAAGTATATCAAGGTAAAACATCAATAACCAATGGGAGCCAATAGGAATTAGGTCACCCATTAGGCGTATAAAAGAATTACTTGAGTCTGATAATGAGTTGAGAACTTAAATAATTCACTATTGAACTTGACCACTATTATTCTATATCAAAATTATAATTGAACTTAATTATCAATATCTTTTTCCACTTGACTTTTATATAATATCTTGAATGTGAAATTTTATTAACTATCTAATGAAAGCTATTGTCGATTATAACCGCTAAAACCTCTAGTCTATCCGATTTAAAATTTACCCTGAGCGCTATTTTAGTGTTCTTTATTATTGGATTATTTACCCCTGTTATTTTGCCTTTAACCGATAGTCAAGCATCGGCAATAAAGAGCTTTTATTTTTTTTATCCCGATTCAACACAAAGCAATTTATCTCAAGTCAAAAGTGAGGTAGATAGTTTCTTTAAACAGTCTGATTTTAATGTTCGCTTTCAACCATTTTCACATATTAAAGATTTCAACCTACAAATTACTCAAAGCAAGCCATCCTTTATCTTTATACCTGAATGGTATTACCAGCAAAATAAATCCAGTCTCGGATTAAAACCAATACTGAGGCCTCAGCGCAATGGTTCCGGGCTTTATACCAAGGTATTAATATCTCAAAAACAAAGTGTGGTTAATATCGATAATCTGGCAAATCATACACTGGCTATGACCACAGAAGGAGATAGCGAATCCAGCACACTGACTCAGATGTTAAGTAATTATCAGGAAAGTTCGCCCAAAGATATCAATATTATTAACACTGCCAAGGATGCTGATGCCATGTTTGCCGTTGCTCTAGGACAAGTTGATGTTGCTCTGGTAGCAAAATCAACAATGGAGGCTTTGGCAAAAATTAATAAAAGACTCACCAAAAATGTAAAAATACTAGCAGAATCAGCCCCCATCGCCTTGCCAGTTCTTTGTTATATTGAAGGCTCAGTGACACCATCTGATGTTGAAAAGTTACGTCATATCATCTCCGAAGGACATGGTCAGGCCAAGCTAAAAAATATGTTTCAAATTGATGGGTGGGCAAATGTTAATTAATCAGCATATGAGGCAAACAATCATAAAACTTGTGCTCGGCCTTTTGTTGATGCTTAATTATTCTGTTCATTTACAAGCAGCAAATACAACAGACATTGCCATTTTGCTAAGCGATTCATTGGACATATATAAACAAACAGCCGATGATTTCTCTGTTTCAATGAATAGGCCCATCAGTGTTTTTAATCTCCACGGTAATATTCGCAAAGATCCCAACTTAAAACAAAAACTATTTGCAAATAAGCCCAAACTCATTCTAGCTTTAGGGGCAAAAGCAGCTTTTGTTGCAAAATTATGGACCCAAGATAAACAGCATATCCCAGTAGTGTTTGCCAATGTCTTAAACTGGTCTAAATACAAGCTATTATCAGGACAAAAAAATATTACCGGTATTGCCTCAGAAACAGCACCTGGCAATCAATTTAATAGTATCGCTTTATTTGCACCGGATATTCAACGTGTTGCCGTTATTTATAATGAACAACAATCCAAACACATTATTGAAGATGCAAAACAAGCAGCGGGCATCTTGGGATTAGAATTAATTAGCAAGACTATTAATAATGCCGGAGAATTGCGTGCGGCCTATAATGAACTGGTTAATCAGGTGGATGCTTTTTGGGTACTCAATGATCCGGTCACCTTTACCATTGAAAATATGGCCTGGATGAATAAGCGCTGTATCCAATATCGCCTGGCTTGTGTGGGACAATCTGAAAATGCTGCCAAATTGGGGTTTCTATTATCGGTGAATCCCGATCAAAAAAACATTGGTTCACAGGCGGCATCACTGGCTAAAAGTATCTTATTACGC
>JADGAU010000187.1 GCA_015231865.1 Gammaproteobacteria bacterium
AACTATGATGTTTTTTTATATCAGGAAAAATGCCGAAAAGAACAGGATAAAAATTATCCAGGTACATCATATAATGGCTTTTCAAGTCATCTTTGGACAATGCTATTATTTAATGAGCAATTTTACTATGGAACAATAAGCTCATTAGATGGCCATCTTCAACAAAAGCTTAGCGATTATAGCTATGATAAAATTGAATCACTTATCCCATATGAAACCGAAATGATTGATGGGGAAGAAGATGAGGATGGTTTTGCAGAAGTTGATTTTGTAACTGATGCCAATGGTTTAGAAAAACAGCTTGAAGAACTTGAAGAGCGTTCAAGAATCTACTTGCAGGAGCGCTCTAATCATTTTGAAACATGCTATCAGGATGATGAACCAGGGGTTTATATTGATTATTACAAACGTGATACAGACTCTGATTATGCGCCTTATGGCGTTGAATTTATCTTTAATAATGAACAATCAATCAAAAATATTCGCTGGAAACATTTTTCATCAGACATTAAACCTCTGGTTCAGCCTCTTGAATTATTACATCAGGAAATAGAAAATGAAAAAAGCTTACTGGACAACTATTTGGAAGAACAATATCAAGATATTATGCAAAATTTTAATCCGAAAATTTTAAAATTTAAAAAGAAAATGGAGATTAAAATGAGTAAGCAGGTGGCAGATTTTATAGACGATAAATCTTAGAGCCCATCTTTCATTACAATATAGGTAAACATGATGACCTTAAAAGAACTCTTCGCTAAAAATCAGAAGTTAAAACAACTATGGGATGATGATGAATTAGATTTGTATGAAGGGTATGAGATGGATGCAGTTGCGAACATCTACTTGTATTGCAAAGAAAACGCAATAGATATTCCTAAACCACCCCAAGAATACTTCAATCAATGTGAAGAGGATTATTTTTCAGGATGTGAAGGAGATGAATGTGAAGAAGATTATCAATCCTCAGATGATTATGAATCTTGTTGGATTTTTTGGCTTTGCTGGGAACGCCTTGAATTAAATGAAGATCAATATGGAGAATATAGCTCGGTATATAAAAGCCATTTTGAAGATATGTTTTGGCCCCATTTTAATTCTGATCTTTAATTGGTTAATCTAATCGACTAATCCTTCTGTTAATCTCCATCGGTTAATTATTTTTTCTTCTATTTTATTGGCAAAACGATTACGTTTTCCACGAACTTGAAGTATTCTTTTAGTTGATGTATTTACTTCAATGGTTAATAATTTTTCAATACCTGATTCATCTTCTCTTTCCATTGTCCAAATTGAGGATTTTCCTTTATGGCAAGAATTTGCGTAACTGGCAACACAATGAGACAATTTTCTTCCCTCATGAATTAGCTCCTGGCTACTGAGTAATTCTCTTATTTTCCATATTTTCATATTCCTATTAGCGGAACTCCCCTCAATATATTGAAATTCATTAATATTGGATTTAGTCCATTGTAACAAACCATGTCTGGTTTCTTTTCCCAGTTTAATATGCCATTGTTCAACCTGATCTAACAAGGTTTCAGGCGTTCTTTTATTCATCGAAAAATGGGGTTGCTCAGGACCTTGAGTTTCAATAACGCCACGTTCAACAAAAATCTGACGATCTTCATATTTTTGTTCCCAGATGTAATCAATAATGGGACTAATATGAACAATGTCTAACATCGGATTTTGGATAAAAAAACGAAACACACTTAACCAAAAATCATTATCATTAAAATAGTTAACGACTTTAGTCTCGCTAATAGCTTGTGATAAACGTTCATTTCCGCCTAAAGCATGTATTTGCCCCCAACGGATTGCGGCATCAATGGTGAATTTTTCAGGTGCATTTAAAAAGTGATGCGCCATTTTTTTGGTTAAAGGAACAGGCAAACCTTTCAAATTGTGTATATTTTTACCGCTTCCAATATGAATAAACCAATTTTCTCTATGGGCAATATTTCTTTTTGAATCAGAAATATTCTTTTCAAACCAAACCTTATCCATAAAAGCGGGTACATCGTATTGAGCCAAAAGATACCTGGCCAATGATGAAAATTGCCGGTCAGTATTGTGGGTATTAGGTTTCCATTGTTCTAATGGCCGTATCCAGTTATTGCTGTATTTAGTTAAAGTGATAACGCCTTTAATATAGTGAGGATCTTTTAATAAGTCAGTTTTTGAATCTAAAAATAGAAGCGTTTTATGTAATTGTGTTTTTTCCTGAACGTATCGGAATCCTTGATATATTGTTTGTAATATTTCCGTATTTAGGCATTCTAATTGAATATTATTATGATAAATTTTTGTAATAATTTGTTTAAGATTAGAATTGACTTTATTTTGTTTAAGTGATTTTTCAGCTTCAAATTTTTTATAATATTCAAACTCTGTAGCAAAGTTTCGTTTGCTTTTAACTAGCGAAGTACTAAAGTGATTGTCCCTGCACCATTGAACATAATCTTGACTATTTGCAAGTTTTAAATTCCCTATATGCGTAGCTAATTGATTGTGAATTTGATTAGACTTTACTATTGGCTTTTTTTTCTTTTTAGTCATTACTACTTCCTGAAATTAATCTGTAGCCTTAGAATGTACAGAGTCGTTTATTCAAGAGTTAATCCGACAACAGACCCCAACTTAAGCATCCTTCGATTTTGAATTTATCTATTTCATCAATACTTTCTGGTACATGCTCAAATCGATGGCTTCCTCCTGAATATAAAATGACGTGATAATGTTCGTCTAAATATGTTTTTGAAAATTTGGCATTAATCACTTCATCTGCTTCATCTAAAAAAATCAAACCGCATCCATTAGTTGCGATTGTCCGGAATTGTCTGAGAGACTTTTCTAATAAATGGTAATGATTACCATAATAATCCTGATGCCGGCCTATATATTGTTTTAAGGTTTTATATGGCGAAATTACAGGATTAAAAGCAACAAATGGAAGCAATAATTCAGCAGACAATATGGATGCTAACCATCCACCCATCGAAGTTCCAATAAGCAGATCTACATCTTTATTCTGAAGTTGATTGGAGACATCGTTAATTATTTCTTCTTCTGTTTTAGAGTAATCAATATTAAACCCTGATATTTCACCTAAAACTGATAAATCAATTATTTTTTGATTTTGTTTATCAAATCGAGAACCAAAACCATGTAAATAGAACATTGCCATAATATTGTTCCTTTAGTAACACATATTTTTTCTAATTCTTGTATTGAAAACGACGTCGTTTTTTCCAGCTACGTTGAAAACTTGTATACCTGTTATTAATGGTTTCCATACCATGAGGGAAACATATTTCGCAGCCCATTTCTTCTCCATGGTTAACCCGTGATAACTTAATATTACTATATTTTGAAGATACTAAAGCAAAACCAAATTCATCCTCCTTATATCTTCTTATCCATCTGGCTTCTCGTGTTAGATGTGATAATTTATAAGTACCCCATTTGAAATTTCTACTCATTTTTTATACCTCGATATTGATTAATCAACTTCGAGTGTCGTATTGCCAGTAAATCATGGCTTTCTCCCTAATTTCATTTGTTTATTAAGTAAAATTGCATTCGGTCATTTGAATCTAAAAACATTGCGTTTTAAATGTCATGAGTATTAAATCCATGTTTTTTATAGCCATCAATAATATATTCTAAATAATTCTCAGCAGGTTTACCTTCTGGTACTATTTTTCCCGGATGGGCCAGATAAATATAAGCTAAATGACCTTGATTATTATTTTCTGCAAAAACTTCAATACTTGTTCTTAAATAATGGTTTGGCTCACCTTCAAATCCATCTAAACTATCAAATTGCTCTGCCGTTAATTGATAGGCAACAAAAGGGCATTGGCCTTGCCCTGTATATTTTATATTGGCATACACACTGCCATTTTGAGCTGCTTTATTAAATACCAGCTGATAGCCCTGTAAATAGCCTTTGAATGTATCCTCAACAGCTCCAACTCGATCAATTAAACGTTGTGAACTCATATTTGAGCCATAGGCAATATACCAATGTAGTGTCTCTTCTTGCCCGTTATCTTCAAGTGATAATAAATAGCTTCGATAATCAACTTGATTAATTAATCGTTCCTGCTCAATTTCATGAGGATAACGATAGGTTAAGGCCGTATATTCCTGACCATCATTTAAACTGCTAATACTTATTTCTTCACGAATATATAAAGAATTCTCAGGCTCGGCTTCATAGTATCCCTCAATATTATCAAGAGTGGCTAAAACTTCATCAGTAACCTCGTATAATTCACCGCATACCGTATTATCACCGGCGGTCAGTGCGGGATAAGAACCTAAATCATAAATTAAGCCACGAGTTATTGCATATCCAACAAATTCAGATTGTTCCAGGACATGGTTTCTACTCATACCTTTTAATAAGGTACCATAGATAAAAATAAGCAATTTATTTCTCCAGTTTTAATAGCTGTGATATCGAGTATACGGATACAATAATATCTGATAAAAACAAGGCGACTAAGGTCTGCACAAAAGTAATAGAATTTGCATTAAACAGACTCACACCGATAGAATTCCATAAATCAGTAATCACAATAGAAACAAGCGCATGTAATATACCGGCTGCAATTAGGATCAGGCTAGTGATGATTACAGCATTACTATTGGATTTAGTTTGAGACTGATTATTGGATTTAGTTTGAGACTGATAATTGTTAGAGTGTTTCATCATAATTAACCTGTGGTTCACCTAATAATTTAGATGCATTCTTATCACTATCTAAAGCATCAATAGCAACACACCAGTTCTTTTTTATGGCTATGTCTAATTCGTTTTCATCCCGGCAATAATGAACATCTCTATTGCAATCATGACAGTGTTTTATTTGGGGTTCGTCTGTCTCGGATAACGAATCCCAAGTTTGAGTGCATTTAAACTTAAATTGACAGTTTTGTATTTTCATTACTTTGATTCCTGTTCCTGTTAAAAGTTTATTCTATTCAATGTTTTTAATCATAAACG
>JADGAU010000188.1 GCA_015231865.1 Gammaproteobacteria bacterium
CTAACATAAAAAATTTGCTCTACCTTTTTATGTTAGTTTTTGATGGTAGCCCAAATTTTTTATTGGGCTTAGGGCTACTGACTTAACTGTGAAGGAATTTTTATTTTTTGTAGTATATGAATGAATAAAATATAAATGCATTTCCCCATTATCTTATATTTAAAGGTATCTTTCTAATGAATATTAAATTAACTTTAGTTGTTTTTCTTACAGCATTGATCTTTTCACCAACAGTATTTGCACAACAAGGAGGGTTTATGATGCAGATGCAAAATGTTTCATTGTGTATGGAGGCGCTTAACAAAGAAGGCTTAATGCAAAAACTGGAGCAACAGGGAACGCAATTTAGTGATAAAATCGAAGCTTTATGCCAACAGGGGAAAAAATCTCAGGCTCAAGCTCTGGCCATCGAATTTAGTAAAAAAATACAATCTTCTGAAGCCTTAAACAGAATAAATAAATGTTTAAATCAGATCCCTGAATCAATGAGAGCAATGATGCCGTCAATGATACCGGAAGTGATTGCTAAGGACTTAACTCAGACAAATATTTGTGAACAACATTAACCATCTTTGAATTCAAATTGTTAAACATTAAAAATGTTTGAAGTAACCACACCGTCACCGATAACACTACACCCTCCTCATTATAAAAAGTTATCAGTTTCGTTTAAATTGTACTCTGTTTTCAATGATGTAGTAATTTATAACTCATATTATAATAGAGATCACTTATCATGAAATATTTCGGCTTTCGCTTAAGCATTGTTAATTCAGAATAGTTAATTAGAGGATAAAAAAATGTATTGTCATGAAGTAGATTACGAGATAAAAGGTTCTGAGATGCAATTGGTCGAAATAGAGCTTGACCCGGGTGAGACGGTTATTGCAGAAGCTGGCTCAATGACCTATATGGAAGAAGGTATTGAATTTGAAACTAAGATGGGAGATGGCTCCAATCCTGATCAAGGTTTTATGGGCAAACTATTTTCAGCCGGTAAACGGATATTTAGTGGGGAATCTTTATTTACGACCCACTTTACCCATCATGGCAGAGGCAAAAGCCATGTGGCCTTTTCAGCTCCTTATCCGGGAAATATTGTTCCTTTGGATATGTCTAAATTTAATAATCATATCACTTGCCAAAAAGATGCCTTTTTATGTGCTGCATTAGGAACAAAAATTGATATTGCCTTTAACCGTAAACTAGGCACCGGCTTATTTGGTGGTGAAGGCTTTATTTTACAAACCATCGAAGGTGATGGCATGGCTTTTATTCAGGCTGGCGGTACCGTTGTGGAAAAACAATTAAACAACGAAATGTTAAGAGTAGATACTGGCTGTCTTGTCGGTTTTACTGATGGTATTGATTATGACATTCAACGTGCAGGTAATTTAAAATCCATGTTATTTGGTGGCGAAGGTCTTTTCCTCGCGACATTACAAGGAACAGGAACTGTTTGGTTACAAAGTCTTCCATTCTCACGTATGGCGGATCGAATATTAGCAAATGCACCACGAGGAGGAGGAAGCCAGCAAGGCGAAGGCAGTGTTCTTGGTGGTATTGGAGATATGCTTGATGGTGACTAGTTAAATAATAGAGATGTTCTAATACCAAGAATTAATATCGTTCTTCCTCTAATGGAAAACCTAAGCATGGATAGGACTAACGAGGATAAAAAGTAAAATAACCTGATGAAAGAATATTTTACTTATCTGTTATACTCCTAGCTATATATTAAAAAAAATGAACCAAGGTTAATGGCTAAAAATATTTATGTTAAATTTAGATCGAAATATCAATATTCTCTAATATTGATATTAGGTTTTTTGGGGCTTTGTGTATTAATAATATTCAATTCTCATATACACAATAAACAACGTCTTGAATTGGCATCTATATTGGAAATACATCAGATCAACTCAAACAAACTTTTTCTATATGGAAAGCTAGCAGAATATGCACGAAAAAGAACTGAGTTAACAGGAGCGATAATTTATAGTGAAGACGTTTTTAAACAGGATGAATTAAATCAGGAATTAGAATCTTATGCGGGTAAATTCTCACATTTAAGAACTAAATTACTTGATTTACCTTTATCAAAAAAAGAAACTCTCGTCTTAAATCAAATCAATAGTCTTGTACCAATAGTATTACCCTCTCAGCGTGAAGCTGTTGAACTTTCGATGGATGGAGACTTTGAACATAGAAAACAAGCTCAAGCTATGTTGTATCAAATAGTTTATCCTGGACAAGGAAAAATAATTGAGGTTTTTTTTAAATTATCCCAAATTGCCATAGAGGATACTCAAGGTATGGGTACTAAATATACCAGTATGAATAATCAAATGAATGATACCTCCAGAAATATATTATTTTGGGTATTATTTATTGCGTGTTTAATTGCATTGATTGTCATATTAAAAATTCAATCTATTCATACACGTCTACAAAATACAGTTCTCCGTCTTAAAGCTTCAGAAAATGAATCAATATCAGCTCAAAGAATGCTTGAAACGGTATTAAATGCTATTCCCGTTAGAGTATTTTGGAAAAATATTGATTTGGACTATCTTGGTTGTAATCTGCCTTTTGCAAAAGATGCGGGTAAACAAAAGCCCTCCGACCTAATCGGTTTAAATGATTTTGACATGAGTTGGAAGAATGAAGCTGAACAATATAGAAAAGATGACAAAATTGTTATTGATAAAGGAAAACCACTGATTAATTATGAAGAGAGGCAAACAAATTCTGAAGGTAAAGAATTTTGGTTACAAACTAGTAAAATTCCATTGAAAGATAATAATAATAAAACAATTGGAATATTAGGGGTATATGAAGATATTACGGAACGAAAACAAATTGAAATCAATCTGAAAGAGTCAGAAAAAGCAGCATGTGCCACTAAATTGGAAGCAGAACGTGCAAGCAAAGCCAAAAGTGAATTTTTATCCAGTATGAGCCATGAACTACGGACCCCATTAAATGCCATCTTAGGTTTTAGTCAATTATTGAGAATGAATCAGGATAATAATCTAACCAAGATGCAGCTTGAAAACGTAGATGAAATAAGTAATGCAGGTACTCATCTGTTATATCTTGTTAATGAAATATTAGATTTATCAAAAATTGAATCGGGTCATATGGAGTTGTTTCTTGAAACTGTTTCTTTAAAAGACGTAATAACTAAATCTCTTCCGCTCATTATTCCACTTGCTGATAAGCGAGGTATTACGATACGTGTCTTTAAAGAAGATATTGAGTTTGATACCCAATCTCTAGAACAAACGGATGTTATCTTTGAAGCAGACTTTACTCGTATGAAGCAGGTTGTTATCAACTTACTAAGTAATGCTGTTAAATATAACAAAGAAAATGGTGAAATTTTTATTGTTTGCAATTTTACTGAAAATAATAGATTTAAACTTGCATTTACCGATACGGGTATTGGATTATCTGATGAACAACAGGAAAACTTATTTCAGCCATTTGCGCGATTCAATGACGATAACAAAAACATTGAAGGGACGGGAATTGGGTTAGTTATTACTAAACAATTGGTAGAAATGATGGGGGGAGTAATTGGATTAGAAAGTAAGTTAGGTGAAGGAAGTACTTTTTGGATTGAATTTTCGCAGAATGATATATCAACTGATAACAATGTTAGTAGTTAAATCAAATTACGGCTTGCTAAGCTATACTCATATGTGTCTGTCTCCACAAATACATATTAACGATGAGCTAATAAAATGAAAACTAAATTATATCTCGCAGTTATAGCAATCATCATTTTACTTTACATAGTCTTTCAGATTGATAAAGAGACAAAGTCACAAACCGCCACAATAGGTTCAGTTAAAAAGGTCACTTTTGCAGCATCTAAAACCTTTTCTCCTGCCCCTATATGGATTGCAAAAGATTTAGGGTTTTTTAAGCAAGCAGGGATTGATGCAGAAGTAATAAATTATTCCAGCGGCAAAACCACGACGGAAGCAATGTTAAAAGACGAAGTCGACATATCTGCATCAGCTGAGTTTTTAGCAGTCAAGAAATATAGTAAAAATAAAGAGCTGAGAATATTGTCGACTTCGGCTTTTGTCCATCAAATTAAACTACTGACACTAAACGCTAGTAAAATTTCGAAAATTTCGGATCTTAAAGGTAAACGCATTGGCGTAAGAATTGGAACCAATGGAGAATTCTTTCTCTCTCGCTTATTAACCTTAAACAATTTACAGAACAATGACATTAGCTGGATAAATATCTCACCACAGGATAAGGCTGACGCCATGGCCGAAGGAACAGTCGATGGGGTAATTACCTGGCCACCATTTGTACAGCATATTCAGGAGAGGCTGGCAGATAAGATCAGTGTCTTTGATGGTCAGCCAGGACAAGATTATTATTATGTTTTACTGACTAAAAACAGCTGGTATGAAAATAACAAAGACACGGCTGTGCGAGTGATGCAAGCTTTAAAAATGACAGAAGAGTGGATTTTTCAGGAACCTGAAAAATCCACTCAATATTTTGCTAAGAAATTTGAACTAGAACCAGATAAAGTCAGTGAGGTTTTAAAACGTTATCGTTTTTCAATTTCTTTACCACAAACCTTAATCACGGCAATGGAAGCTGAAACACGATGGCTACAAAAAGAGAAACAGGCACAGGATAAACAAGCAGTCAATTATCTGGATATGATATTGTTTGAACCCTTACTTAAGGTTTCACCTGCTGATGTTACTATTGTTCATTAGTGAGACATAGCCTTAAAACCAGGTTTAACGACTAAAGCTTTACAAGGTTAAAAAACCTAAAATTATGGTAATATTCGATTGTTTAATATATTTTAGTAATCAATAACTTTACAACACGGTAGATAAAAAGAATTGGCTTTTTAATTCAAGAGTCGTCAACCAAAAAATATTTTTTGCCCGTTTTCTATAAATAACTAAAAAGTAAGGGAGAAATATTTTTGTTATTTAAGAG
>JADGAU010000189.1 GCA_015231865.1 Gammaproteobacteria bacterium
TTACCTCCGTGTTATTTTCATCATTGGCCACTCTAATTATTTTGTATTTACTTTTTTCCGGCTTATTCGAAAAGCACCTTTATAATTTAGAAAAAGAAAAAGGTATTCTATTAGCAGAAACTATTGAGCCTACGATATCTCTTAATTATTTTTTAGGACTTGAAAGTGAGATTTATGATATTAGTCAAAAAATACTCCAACGTGATGAAATTTTAGATTTACAGATCAGCATTAACAATAAAACTCTCTGGCAAAAAGAAAAAGAGAATAATCAATCCGGTGGAATATTAATTGAATACCCCATTAATGACAGCACTAATAACACACCAATTGGTAATATTAAACTTAAGTACAGCCTGGATAATTATTATCATATTATTGCCCAGATTAATACAAAGATCTTAACTTACCTGTTTTTTCTATCGCTATGGTTTATAACCTTTAGTTTATTTACCCGTTACCTTCTTAAACCACTCAGCTTACTTGCCGATCTTGTTTATAATTACATTCCCGGACAAAAACCAGATTTTAGTCATATCAGAATGGAGCCTGAAATCAAGGCAATTTGTATTTCTTTCAATACAATGATCGAAAATATTCAAAGTTACAATTCTCTTTTGGAACAATATAAAATTTCGGTTGATGAGAGCTCAATTGTCAGCAAAATGAGCCCCAAGGGTAATATTATCTATGCGAATGATGAATTTTGTCGAATCACCGGCATTTGCAAAAGTGATTTAGTGACTGTTAGTTATGATAAGTTATTTGATGATTCAATTTCAGATAGTATCGCTAAAGAAATCTGGGATACGATTAGTAATAAAAAGCTCTGGAAAGGCATCACCAAACATAGCATTAAAAATAATCACACTTTTTATGCTAAAACAACAATTGTCCCTTTCCTGGATGAAAAAGAAAATATTATCGAATTTATTAACATTCAGCATGATATTACCCAGTTAATCAATCAACAAGAACAAATCTTACGTCAAACCACCGATTACACGACAGGCTTACCAAATCGGATTAAATTTGAAGAAGATTTTCAAAATATTGAAGAACCTAAGCTTGCTATCATTCAAATTGAAAATTATAAAGTTATTACCGATTATTTTAGTTATTCGGCAAGTCAATCAGTTCTTAAAGAAGTCGTAAAAATTATTAATAGTTGTATTGATGAATCTGTATTTGTATATAAACTGGCTAGTGGTGAATTTGCCATTTTAGCTGATAAGGAGTATACATTAGAACAGTTTAAAAATTTATGCTGTTCAATCAGAGAAAGAACAGAAGCTTACCCGGTTTCATACGGTTCAAATTCTATTGATTTAGCCATAACAGCTGGCATTAGCACTAATAATAATCACCTGTTAAGTTATGCTTCCATTGCACTTCAGCACGCCCTGGAAAAGAAAAAACATTTAATTGTCTATGAAGAAGAACTGAATCTTAAAGAAACTCTGGAAAACAACTTATTATGGACTAAGAAAATAAAGAAAGCACTTAAGGAAGATCGCTTTACGATATTTTTACAACCTATTTTTAATAGTCAAAACAATAAAATCGAAAAATATGAATGTTTGGTTAGAATGATAGACGAAGATGGTCAGATAATTAGTCCTTATTATTTCTTAAATATTGCAGTTAATAGTCAATTGTATCAGTATATTACTAAAAGGGTTATGACGCTTGCCTTTGAAACCTTTGCTAAAATTCCTGATGTCGAATTTACAATTAACTTATCGCCAATGGATATTGTTAATGAAGAAACCGTCAATTATTTTAAAAAATTATTAGATTCATATTCTATTTCCTCTCGTGTTGTGCTCGAAATTGTAGAAAGCGAAGAAATTATCGATTTTGATAAAATAACTAAGTTTATTTTAGAAATGAAAGCGAAAGGCTGCAAAATTGCCGTTGATGATTTTGGTTCTGGTTATTCTAATTTTACCTATCTGCTTGAATTGAATGTTGACTACATTAAAGTTGATGGCTCAATTATAAAAGAAATTCACATTAACCCTGGTTCAAAGGTAATAGCTTCAACCATATTAAATTTCTCAAAAGAGTTAGGATTTCAAGCTGTTGCAGAATATGTCCATAATGAAGAGGTAATGAAACACGCCAAAGATATTGGATTTGACTTCCTGCAAGGGTTCCATCTGGGAGAACCGATTTCTATTGAGCAATTACAGAGCGACTTTAACAAATAAGTACACAAGAGCCTATAAAATGTCTTCAATAGATTATTTTGTTTGGGGCGAATTAACTTGATTTCTACCTCTTTCTTTAGATAAATACAAACCCTGATCAGCAAGTTTAATTAATTCTGAAACGTTTGAGTCAACGGTTGGTATCCTGGTAATGATACCGAGACTAAGGGTAATATGATTAGCAATTTCAGACTTTTCATGTGGAATATTTTCTGAATTAATTTGCTTGATTAATTTATTAGCCATTAACTTGACATCATCTTCACCCGCTTCAGGCAAAATAATGGCAAACTCTTCGCCACCATATCGTGCAGCTAAATCATATGTCCTATTACTTACTTGTTTAATAATTGATGCTACTTGCGATAGGCATATATCACCTTGCTGATGACCATAAAAGTCATTGTATTTTTTAAAATAATCAATATCGATTAATATCAAAGATAATGGTTTTTGTTTACGAAGGCAGATTTGCCAGACCATATCCAGATGCATATCAAAACTACGTCTATTTGGAATACCTGTTAATGCATCGATTAATGATAAAGAGTGCAGTTGAGCTTCAACTGAGGTTATGCGTTTTAAAACAGAAACGATGACTATCAATGAAGCAAAAAACATCAGAATTATTAAGATATTTCTCTTAAAATTATTTTCTTGGTAATCTATCAAGGCAACAGCTCTAGAGTCATATGTGTGTTGTTGTGTATCACTTAAAATTGACATAAAGCCATCAACAATTACTTGCTGTTCAGGTACAATTTCCTTTAAGATTATTTCTCTTGCTATATTGTTAGTCTCTTCATTATCTTCTAAGGCTAATTCAGCGACTTGTCTTAATTTTTGTCTGACAATTTCAAATTTGATGTCTAAGTCATCTAATATTTGCTTCTCTTTGGGAAGTAGGTTTTGTTTATGTAAGTAGCTGTAATTAGTTATAAACTGTTTACCTAAGGCTGAAATGGTCATTGATATTTCATCCTTTTCAAAGACATCTTCTGTGTCTAACATATGATGAGATAAATTGACTCGTTTGCGGGCAGTTTCAATTAATTTAGTAATTGTGCTCATCTTTTGGGTTGATATTACCGATGAATCAATGACTAATAATTGGCCCTTTTGAATTTTGTAATCAATATATAAAACAGTAGAAAAGAGAGTTAGGGTAATACAATAACCTAACAATATCATTTTTGATGAAGTTAAGTTTATTTTCGACTTAGGGCTTAAACTATCTTTTTGCATAATAATAAAGTTAAGATAAAACCATTAAATTTAATGAGATTAGACAAAAAATTAGTAAAAAACTCTTTGTTTGCATAAGAAAATGGCGAAGGAGGGGGTAACTTATTTATCCATTACCAATTTATTTTAAAGAAAAATTTCTTTCTAAAATGGTGTGCAATGCATCTGATTTAATTAGTATAAAATATTGTTTATAGCTTTACAAGTTTCGAAAATTTTTTGTAGGCGCAAAGTTGTAATATTAGGAGCGCCTGTAGGGTACATCATGAACTTTGTGCGAACATGGGCTGCAGACATTTTACCTAGTGCTTCGCTTAAAACTTCCTGACTATCAATGTTCTTAGCGTAAGCTAAAATTACACCAGCAAGAATTTTGGGTTGTTCATTTGGAGAATTGCTAAAAAGTTCTTTGGTTTCAGGGTATTTACCGAAAAGTCTACATGAGCAAAATTTCTTGCTAATATAGTATTTTATTTGTCAGTTAATTTAAATTACAAGGTTTTAATCTAAGGGCGTAATCACAGCCTAATTGTGTCTTGAATGTCAGCTGTGCATATGTAAATGTTAGGCAATTTTCAGTCATTGGCAAAGCCAAATATTGTGCTATACTCGATGAAACAGAGTTATACAAAGGAGCCGTTAATAAATTCATTTCTTTTCAAAGAATATTTGGCTAATCAACTCTAACATATGGTGATATTTTAATTTCAATTTTCATATGAATATAAAGTTATTAAATCTATTTAAACATAAATATTATTGGCCTGGATTTTTGTTACTTAGTATCCTTTTGGAGACTATTGCTTTATTTTATCAGTATGTACTTGAATTCTCACCTTGTGTCCTGTGTATTCACGTGCGTATCTGGGTTTTAGCTATTTTTCTAAATTCAATAATACCTTTATTAAGTTATAAAAACAGGATTGTATTATTGGTATCCAATATTACGATGACCGTATTCATAACAGGGTTATTAGAACGCTCATATCAATTAATTGGCGTTGAACGTGGTTTTATAGATGGTGGTTGCAGTATGGACTCAGGGCTACCTTCGTGGTTTGCATTGGATGAATGGTTTCCTATAATTTTTCAAGTTCAGGAACCTTGTGGTTATACACCAGAGCTATTATTTGGTGTGACAATGGCGGAGGCATTAATTGTATTATCTTCAGTCTTACTAATCATCAGTATTACAAATACTGTCCTTCTTATAGCCCAAAGTTTAAAAAGTAATAAGTATCTGTAAACTCTAACCTTACCTTATGGGTTCGGGAAGAATTATCGATAGCATAGCTCTAGAATAGTCGACTATTTTAATGCAGCCTGTTAGCACGAATCCATAAGAATTTGTGGTTACAAAACGGATAATGCAGAATTAATAGCCATAAATCAATTACGGCAACAGTCTCAGGTAAATCCTTGTGATCGACAAACAAGCGATGCGGCTAATAAAACCCTCGACCCAGACAGCCCA
>JADGAU010000018.1 GCA_015231865.1 Gammaproteobacteria bacterium
TTTAGCAATGGTTAAAGCAATCAACACGATTGGCCATATCTAAATGAACTTTAAACCTAGAAAAATCTTATTGAAATAGACTGTTTACAATTAAGAAACTATTATCTTTTCAAACTTGTGCTATCAGTCTGCAATGTACAGTACAACATGATAAGAGGGCTAAAATGCCATAATTGAGATTTATATTATTTCAATTTTTTTCTGATATCCCTGAAATAACCCGTGCAATCGTATCATCAACAGGAAACCCATTTTTGAGAGGACCATATTTATACAAAATAGTATCGGGTAAAACTCATGCACTAATAGTGCTCTATTCTATATGAGATGATCTTATTCTACTCGTTTAGCAGATAAACACTCAATTGGCTGAGGTTTGTCAATATAATATCCCTGAGCGTAATCAACTCCAATAGCAGTTAGCTCTGATAAAATATCTTTATCTTCAACAAATTCTGCAATTGTTTTAATACCCATAACATGGCCAATCGTGTTGATTGCTTTAACCATTGCTAAATCAATTGAATCATGACAAATATCCTTAATAAAAACACCATCTATCTTAAGATAGTCGACTTGTAAATTTTTGAGATACTCAAATGATGACAAGCCACTGCCAAAATCATCCAACGAAAAACAGCAACCGATTGCCTTTAATTCATCCATAAAACGAGTAGCTGTTCTTAGATTTGAGATGGTTGCCGTTTCTGTGACTTCAAAACAAATAATTTCAGGGTTAACTTTAAATTCCCTAAAACATTGTTTCAGATCTTGAAGAGAAGCAATATTACCTAATGTCGAGCCAGATAAATTAATAGACACTTTTTCAATTGTATTTAATGTTATTACACTTTGCTGACTTAACCAATCTAAAGTTTTTCTTACCACAAAGATATCAATTTCTTGCATCAGATTATAACGTTCCGCTGCGGGTATAAAAGCACCAGGTGGAATCATATTTCCATCATCACCACGAATTCTTACAAAGATCTCATAATGACCCGTTTGGGGGGTTGGATTATCAATCGGTGCGATTGTTTGATAATAAAGATGGAGATTATTTTCATCCAAAGCTTTTCGAATAATACTAACCCATTGCATTTGTCCTTGGCGCACCTGCAATTCTTCATCATTGACTTCATAAGTATGAACTCTATTTCTTCCTAAATCTTTAGCAGTATAACAAGCCGTATCAGCCATACTTAATAGATGGCTTAAATCACGAGTTGTTTGATCGATGGGAACAATACCAATACTGATACCAATAGAAAATTGTTTATCTTCCCAGGGAAAACGGAAGTTTTTGATTTCTTCACGTATTTCTTCACAAACTTCCAGTCCTTTTTTGATTGGACAATTTAATAGTAATATAGCGAATTCATCACCACCTAACCTAGCCAGGGTATCTCCCCGGCGTAATTTATAACTGATTAGCTGAGACACTTGTTTAAGCAATTCATCACCCGCTAAATGACCACAGGTATCATTCACTATTTTGAATTGATCCAAATCCAGATAACACAAAACATGTTGATGTAATTGTTCATTTGCATCATTTATCAAGTCCTGTAATTTTTTCTCAAATGAATATCGGTTCATCAATCCGGTTAGACTGTCATGACTTGCCTGGTGGGATAAAACTTTTTGCATTTCCCGAGCCGATGTGACGTCGTGAAATACCATCACAGCGCCAATAATTTCATCACGACTATTAACGATCGGAGCAGAGGTATGTTTGATGGTGAATTTTTCATCAAATTTGGAATAAACCCTATGTACTTCTGTTTCATTGACCGTTTTATTCTGTTCAATAGCGGGGGTAAGTAATTCAGTTAATAATTCATCGCCATTTTCATCATAGGCATGATAGACGGTATTAAATTCTTTACCAACGGCTTCTGAAAGCTCCCATCCAGTGATGCGTTCAGCCGCATTATTTATATACTGAATATAACCATTGTGATCCGTTGTAATCACGCCATCAGCTATAGAAGCTAAGGTAATTAAAGCACGTTCTTTTTCTTCGAAAAGTTGATCTTCAATTTTTTGTTTTTCTGAAATATCTCTGACTGAGGCGGTAAATTGCAGTGAATGTAAATCTTTATTTCTGCTAACAGTAACTTCCATAAAAAATAGTTCTTTATTAGAACGTTGCCCAAGCAGCTTTCTTTTTCTATTCAACAATAAAAAACTGTCTGTTTGTTTGTTATTGTTGAGCAAAGACAGCATCGGTTCATCCGGGTGCAAAATATTGATAAATAATGAGTTTAAAACTGCACGCTCAGATACACCGAAAATCTTTTCCGCTCCGGGATTAAAACTGGTGATTTTAGCGTTTGAGTCAAAAGTAATAATGCCATCATGAATATCTCGAACAATTGACTTAGTTTGATGTACAGCACTTTCCAATGCTGAAATAACTTGATTATATTGGCGTGCGATTTGCCCTACTTCTGTAAATGGTTCAACAGGTACCCGCCTGGTTAAATCTTTGGATGATGCCTGTTTGTGCATTGAATTTAACAAATCAATTAAATCTGTTTTAGCACCATGCTCAGAGACATTCAGACCATCTAACTCATCCTTTTTAGAAACACGCAAGGCACTCATTTTATTAATAACATAAAATAAGATAAATGCTGTTGTAAACGCCCACATACCAACAACAAAAATACCAATAGCTTGTACCTTTAATTGCTCAAAAAAACTTAAACCGGTATTTAAAAGTTCTGGATTACCAAATATAGCGACACATAAGGTACCCCAAATCCCTGCGGCTAAATGTACTGGAATTGCACCAATTGCATCATCTAACTTTGCTTTAAGCATCAATTGATTAGCAAGCATCATAATAATTGCCCCTATTGTGCCAATGATAAAAGCATCGACTGCAGTGACCACGTGTGCATTTGCGGTAATAGAAACTAAACCGGCTAAAATACCATTAATTGGTGCAACCAATTGATCTTCCTGTTGCAGTGGAAGTACCAATAAAAATAGATAAGCAGAGATACCACCCGCTACAGCGGATAAAATTGTATTTGCTATAATGCCAGGCACACTGGAATTAAACTCTAGGGTACTACCACCATTAAAACCTATCCATCCGATAACAAAGAAAAAGACACCCAGTAAAGCCAAACTAGGCTGACTACCCGAAATAACATTCACTTTACCATTTTTAAATCGCCCATTTCTGGGACCTACAATTAATAAAGCGGCTAAAGCAATCCAGCCACCAACACTATGCACAACTGTAGAACCTGCAAAATCAACAAATCCCATTGAACTGAGCCATACTTCAGAATTAGTTAATGCACTGCCCCAGACCCAATGTCCAGAAACGGGATAAATAAAGGCGGCGATAATTAGACTAAGAATAATATAATGATGAAACTTAACTCTTTCTGCTATGGCTCCCGAAACTATGGTAACTGCAGTAGCACAAAACAGGCTTTGGAAAATAAAAAAAGTCGTGTTCCAGGCTGAGCCCTGGCCAATATCAAGAACAAAATGACTTTGCCCTACTATTCCCAGCAGACTATCTCCGAACATCAATCCAAAACTGAATAACCAGAAAACGGCAAAGGTAACCGTAAAATCAACCAGGTTTTTCATAGCCACGTTGATCATGTTTTTACTTCGGGTTAATCCTGTTTCAAGCAATAAGAATCCTGCTTGCAGCAGTAAAACAAGTACCGAGGCGATGAGTAACCAGAGAATATTTAAAGACGTTTGTTCCATAAAAACACATTATTAAGTAGTAATAATAAATTTAGTCAATTAATGTGCCAAAGTAGGATTTAAATATTAATTCAATAAGTTATAATTTACTCTCTATAATGTGTAGATGTAAAAACATGTTTTATTGTGCATTCTCTACAACACATGCACTAATTAAGAACATTTGTATTTGATTTATGACTAGAATTACTGATAAAGCTAGAGTAAAGTTCTCTAAATATAAAAATGAACCAAAACCATAGAATGAAGGAAGTAACTTGTCAAATATTGAAGATAAAAAAATTATATTAATTGTTGATGATACTAAAGCAAATATTGATGTACTCAGTGGCGTTTTACGTCCAACTTATAAGACAAAAATAGCACTTAATGGTGAAAAAGCTCTAAAGTTAGCTGCAACAGAACCTAAACCTGATATAATTTTACTAGATATTATGATGCCTGACATGGATGGCTATGAAGTCTGCCGACACCTTAAAATTGATGCTGGAACGACCGATATCCCAGTTATTTTTTTAACCGCCAAAGATCAGGAAAAAGCTAAAAAGAAAGGACTTGATTTAGGGGCGGTAGATTTCATTTCTAAACCCATAAATCCAAATATACTGCTGGAACGCGTTGAATTTTATTTACAACAAACGGGATAGCTTTCCACTATAAAAAAACAGAAAACATAAAATAATCGATAAAATCTTATGTTGATAACCGTAATATTGGAAAAATATGGATAGTACAAAAAATAAATCGACTGTATTAATTGTTGATGATACATCCGAAAATATTGATGTGCTTCGTGGCATATTAAAAAATACTTATAAAACACAAGTAGCCAAAAATGGTCTAAATGCGCTAAAAATTATCAATAGTATTCATAAACCGGATTTAATTTTACTGGATATTATGATGCCTGATATGGATGGTTATGAAGTTTGTAGACAAATTAAATCTCATCCACTCACGAAAGATATCCCCGTTATTTTTATTACCGCAAAAAATGAAATAAACGATGAAAAATTGGGTTTTGATTTAGGCGCCGTAGATTATATTACTAAGCCCGTTAGACCTGCCTTGGTTTTAAGGCGAGTTCAAGCACATCTGGAATCTTATAATCAAAAGAAAAAAATAGCCGACTTGTTGGAGCAAACTCAACAATCGATTCAATTTGCTTCTCTCATTCAAAATGCAATTATCCCTGATACGACTCCTCTTGAGGCTTTAGTTAAAGAATATTTTACTATCTGGCTGCCTAAAGATGTTGTTGGTGGAGATATTTTTCTTTTTGAAACCTTAAGAAATAACCATGAGTTTTTATTAATGGTAATAGATTGTACTGGACATGGTGTTCCCGGTGCCTTTATTACGATGCTGGTTAAGGCTTTAGAACGACAAATTACTTCTTTGATCATCAACCGTGATGAATACATAAGCCCTGCTAATATCATGTCTTTTTTTAATCGAAGTATGAAAGATATTTTAAAGCAGGAAAGTTCTCTGAGCATAAATAATGCTGGATTTGATGGTGGCATTCTGTATTTTAATAAAGATAAAAATATACTGAAATATAGTGGTTCTCAAACCCCCCTATTTATTATTAAAAATGGTGAACTCGACGTTATAAAAGGTGACCGTCACTCTGTCGGATACAAAAACTCCGATCCCAGTTTTCAATTTAAGGAGCACCAAATCATGGTCAGCGAAGGCATGAAGGTTTATCTAACTACCGATGGTTTCCTGGATCAAAATGGTGGTGAAAAAGAATTTCCCTATGGCAGAAAACGATTTAATAACATGTTGCTAAAGAACAAAGACAAAAGTATTTCTGAACAAAAAACAATATTTCTTGAAGAGCTTGAAAAGTATCAGGGTGACCACGAAAGAAATGATGATATCACCATGATTGGCTTAAAATTTTAGTCGCTTATTTTTACAGGGAAAGTATGAGTATCCAAAATAAATCTTTTTTAATTGTTGATGATTTTGATGCCATGAGAAAAATTATCAAGAATGCGTTAACGGCCAAAGGGTTCAAAAAATTTGAATTTGCAGAAAATGGCTTTCAGGCTTTACAAATTTTAAAATCTAAAACTTTTGATCTGGTTATTAGTGACTGGAATATGCCCGTGATGACAGGGCTGGATATGCTATCTGAAATTCGTAAAGATAAGAAACTATGTCATTTACCTGTTTTAATGGTTACAGCTGAAACCAAACAGGAAAATATTGTGCAAGCAATAACGGCTGGCGTTAACGAATTTATGGTCAAGCCTTTTACGCCTGCAACATTATATACAAAGATTGAATCTATCTTTGCTGGGAAGTCCCCCATTCAAAGTGCACGTTCCCTGCCAGGTTATCAAGAAGATAATAATTCATTCGTTAACGATCTCTCCCTGGAACAAACTACAAACAATATTAATAATTCACTTCCTATTAAACAAACAAATACTTCTGCGCCGGCACCAATTAGAAAAAATGATAAACCAGAAATATTAATTGTTGATGATCTCACTTCTAACATCGATATTATTGTTGGTTTTCTTAAAGGAACCTATAAACTTAGAATTGCAACAAGAGGACAAAAAGCAATTGAAATGGTTGAGTCAGACCATCCACCTGATTTGATTTTATTAGATATTATGATGCCTGAAATGGACGGTATTGAGGTTTGTAAGCGTCTTAAAAGTAATCCATTGGTCTCTCATATTCCTATTATCTTTTTAACTGCTAAAACGGATAAAGAGTCACTTATTGAGGCTTTTGAAAGTGGAGGAATAGATTATATTACTAAACCGGTGCAATCCTATGAGCTAAAATCTCGTGTTCAAAGTCATCTTGAATTAAAACTTTCACAGGATGCGCTAAAAGGACAGGTCGATACTTTAATGGAAAATGCCAGATTACGGGATGATGTCGAGCGTATGTCCCGACATGATTTGAAAACCCCCATAAGTTCATTGATTACACTTTCAGGTATATTAAAAGAAGAAAATAAAATTAATTTATTGGGCAACGAATTTACTGATAACCTGGAGCAAATTGAATCAACTTCATTTTTATTAATGGATATGGTCAATCAATCATTAAATTTATTTAAAATAGAAACAGGAAGTTACGTTTTTAACCCATCAACCATCAATATTAAAGATGTTATTAATAAAGTTATTAAAGATGTTAACTTGCTGGCAGATTCTTTAGAAGTTATTGTTAAACCTTTATATGATAAGCTCAAAATTAGTTGCTCTTTGGAAGATTTATTATGTTATTCCCTCTTCTCTAATATCATTAAAAATGCTGTAGAAGCCTCAGAAAAGGGAGATGAGGTTAAAGTAGATATTCGTAGAATTGATGAAAACGTTATTATTAAAGTTAATAATAAGAAAATTGTTCCTGAAGAAATTCGCTCCGTCTTTTTCTCTAAATACGTTACTCATGGAAAATCACAAGGTACAGGTATCGGCACTTATTCATCAAAACTGCTAACCGAAGTACAAAACGGTACTATTGAAATGGATACAGATGAAGAACATGGCACCACCATATCTGTTATATTCCCTTGTTCATAAGCATTTAAATTCAAACAGTTAAGACCAAGTTTCATAAAATGAAAGATATTACTATAGAAGATCTGGAAGCACTAAAAGAAAGTATTGACGAATCTATACACGAGAAAATTGATAAAATTATTAATAGCCATCAACAGTATCTTAGACGTATGGATAAAATTATTCGTCAGTCAGATAGGCATCAAATGCATGCTTTAAAACTTAATCAAGAGTTAAAAGAAAGTCAAAAAAAATTATTAGACAATCAGGAAATTATTGAGAAGGCAAAAGAAACTGCTGAGATTGCTGCAAAAACAAAATCTGACTTTTTAGCGAATATGAGCCATGAAATTCGTACACCAATGAATGCTATCATTGGCATGTCTTATTTAGTTCTGCAGACAGACTTAAACCCAGTGCAAAAAGACTATATAACTAAGGTCCATGGTGCGGGTGAGTCTTTACTTGCAATTATCAATGATGTCCTGGATTTTTCGAAAATTGAATCCGGGAAAATGACTATTGAGCAAATTCCTTTTCAATTAAATGATGTTTTTGAGCATTTAAAAACGATTTTAGCGTTTAAAATAGATGAAAAGCAACTTGGGTTTAGTTGTCATATTGATCCAAATCTAGGAACTTATACTAAAGGAGATCCGTTAAAATTAGGACAAATTTTAATCAATTTAACTAATAATGCGGTGAAATTTACTGAAAAAGGCAGTATAAAAGTTGAGGCTAATTTAAAAAGCAAACAGGCCACTAACTTCACTATACAGTTTTCAGTTACGGATACAGGCATTGGTATAAGTGAAGAACAAAAGTTGAATCTATTTGAAGCATTTACTCAAGCTAATAGTTCTACAACAAGAAAATATGGTGGCACTGGTCTTGGCTTAAGCATTTCGAAGCAACTTGTTGATTTGATGGGTGGTGAAATTTGGGTAGAAAGTGACGCAGGTAAAGGCAGTTCTTTTATTTTTACTGCTGTTTTTGACTATTGTACTGATGATGAGATTAAACAATTAAATAGTGAAAATCAAAATGATAAAAGTCAATCTTCAGAAGCTTCCTATGATCTAGATAGCATTAGTTTACAAATATTTGATGATTTAGAAAGTGCCGGCCTGGATATTAAATTTGGTCTAAAACAAACTCAAGGTGATATAAAACGCTACCACTTAGCGTTAGTAAACTTTCTAGACAAAAATAACACAGAAATAAAGGATTTTCAGGAAAAATTCTTTGCCGTTTGTAATAATGACACTGCAATTATATCTTCCCCCAAACAAATTGATTTAGTTAATGAACTAAAGAAATCTGCAGCCGACATAGGTGCAAAAAACTTATTTATCGCCTGTAAGCAATTACTTGAAATTTGCACAAACAAGCAAAAACAATCGGTAAATTCGGCCTTGTTAAAAGTAGATAATGAACTAGAAATACTTTTATTTTCCTTAAATGATTATGTTAAACAGTTTGCTACTGAAGATAATTCCGCTACACAAGAGACTAAAAGTAACAAGAGCTTGCTTAGCCCTGAGCAATTTAAAGAGCAACTAAATAGTCTGCAGGAATTGATATCATATGGTGATAGTGATGCAAGTGATTTATTAGCAGAAATTCTTGAAACGATGCCAAATGACTCTTATCGAGATGTTCTTGAAAGTATTCGCAAAGATATTAGCGGATATGAATTTGATTCAGCACTGACTAAATTAGAGCCTCTACGAGCAGAATTACCAACTGAATAAAAAAGAATTAAATACTAGAGCGTGAGCTAGTCCTGGCCTCTGTGGATTCTAAACAGCAACTCAGCTTCAGCAACTGATAAGCCACAGTTTTCAACAATCTCATCTAAACTGGCACCACGTTCAATTAAGGCAATGGCTTGCTGTATTGGTTTTTCTGATTGCTCACGGACATCAATTTCATCCTGACGAACATCTAAATGATGCACATGTTCAGAAATTTGATTAACTTTCTGATCAATCCCTACGGCAGCAGAACTCACACTTTGCATATCCTGCATGAGTGATGTTAATCGAGAAAATAATTTGGAATTGAATTCTTTTACTTCTAGAAGTTCTTTTTTTACATTTTGCAGCTGATAAAATAGAACAATGACGGCAATTGATAAGGCGCTTAATAAAATAATAAGAATATAGGAAAGGTCTATCATGTATTTCAAGTTTAAGAGTCAAAGAAATATGGGTGTTAGCACCGATAGTATCTAAATCTATGCTAACTCGTCAATATGTAAATCTGCTTTATCTTCCTTATCTTCTTCTTGAAAATTATCATCTGTTTGATTATCAACTACATCACTATCAACTTCATCAGTTTCAGAAGATTTAGAATCAGGTTTTTTGTATCTATCTTTAGGAGAAGGAGATTCTCCATCCGATTTATGTTTGACAATATAAACCGGACTAACTTTAACTACCGGATCTATTTTGATATTTTCTGACATCATTACACTACCCTCTTTAAGTATAGTAGAAATGTCAGAAATTAACAGGCCTTAGTTTCTCAATGATTATAGAAAAGATTTGTAAGCTTATGTTTTAACTAGTAAAGGTCGCCATCCATACTCTCTTCTTCACCCAGTAATTTCCCCATATCTACTAAAATAATCAGATCACCTTTGGCGCTATAAACTCCCATAATAAATTTAGAATTATCATCGGTACTTAGATTAGGTGTCATTTCTATTCCACTTTTAGGAATATCAGCCACCTCTGCAATCTGATCAACTAATAAACCTAAGCTTTGATCTTCTGTCTCAATAACAATAACTCGTGTATTATCATCAATTTCTCGAGGAGGCAAATTGAAACGAGAACGTGTATCAACCACAGTAACAACATTACCACGCAAATTAATAATGCCCAGAACATAAGGCGGAGCACCTGGAACCGGTGCAATTTCTATATCACGGAGTACTTCTTTAACATGCATAACATCAATGCCATACTTTTCGCCTTCAAGCATAAAAGTTACCCATTGCGTCATCGCTTCAATTTCTTGATTACCGAATTCGTAGTCCATAATTTTTCCTGAGTCTTTTGCTGGTATTAACCTTAAATAATAACATGTAAATCTTGATGTAATTCTTAAAGTTAATATCGGCAAGCTTAAAAAATAGTTTAACCAATTTAACTCATTCTATATGGTTTGATTAAATTTTAAGTAGAAATATTCAAAAAATCGAATTTTTTAGTATTTACTCAGATACTAATCTTTAAAAATACGTTGGTTTACATCCTCAATAAGATGAAATAACCCTTTGATATCAATAATGACACACTTATCCTGCCGATTTGTTGCTGCCAACCATTTTCTTGAACTTCTTGATGATTTCCAGCTAAAATGTTGATATTTTTGAGTTTCTAACTGATTAATTTCATCACACAATAAGGCAAATAATGAATTGTTTAATTCATTTTTAATCACAACTACAGAAAATTCTGTATCTTTTTTCATCAATAATACATCATGAGGGAAAATAACTGATTTTAAATCTAATAAAGTAATTGTTTGTCCTTCGAATTCAAACTTACCGACAAATAAGTTTTTACCTTGTCTTGTTTGTACTGGATATAAATCTGCTACTTCCATCGTCAAAACACTATGAAGCGCATGAAAAGGAATACCAATTTTTAATTTGTTGATAAAAATATTCATGACCTGGAAATCTGGAACTGCCCAGGATGGTATATTTTTATCAATTTGATATTTGCTAAATTCTAATTGTTTTAGGTGTTCAACTTCATCTGATAAATTTTCAACTTTTAAATTTAGTTCTTGATTAATTTGTTTTTGTTCAAATAGGTTTTTCTTAAGCTGATTATTCTCAATAATGATTTTTTTTCTGGAAACTGCTTCAATTTCTAATTCTCCAGCGCCATCAGATAAAAAATTCTTTAAATTTCGATACCTGATTTTATTGATTTCTATTTTTTGTAACTCCTGCCCTAACTTATCTGTCCAAGCTTTATCAGATATTTCTATAGCAGAAGCCTCTGTATTTTCAATTTTACCTTTTACTTTATTATCAATGACTACTTGCTTTACTTCTGGGGCAACCTGTTGTTGTGCTTCTGAAGCAGGTTCCTCAGGAAGGATTTCTGGTGCTAAAGATGGAACAGAAGTGTTAGCCTGTTCATCACTAACTTCCATCGCAATAAACCTATCTTTAATTAAGGTTTCTTTTTCAATATATTGATTTTTCAATATTTCTGTTTTTATATCTTTGCTTGTTAAATCAATATCTCTATTTAATCTCTTACCCGTCTCTCTATTAGCTGGATACTTATGTGTTAATTTTAAATCAACCAAGTTTGAATTATTGGAGGCCTGTTTATGATCATCTGAGACAACACCAAGTAACGATCCCATATAGGCAGATATCGCATCTTCCTGTGGATCGAACATTGAATAGACATGATTTTGTTTTAGCTGATTACTCATATATGCTCACTTTAATTCTTAGCAATTTTTATACTGACACTGCTTTTGTCAAATCATCAAATAAAACGCTGTATGAAACAGCTCCTTTGCTAGACGCGTTATAAACCGATATTGGTTTTCCTTGTCTGGACGCTTCTCTAAATTTAGTATCTATAGGAATTACCGTATTTGAAAGTTTTTCTCTGGGATAATTTTGATGAATGGCTCTTAAGCTTTCAATCGATGAGCGTGTCCTTCGATCAAACATAGTCGGTAAAATAGTGTAATTTAACGGACGTCGACGAGTTTTATTTAGCATAGTTAATGTGTCAAGCATACGATCAAGCCCCTTCAAAGCTAGAAATTCGGTTTGTACGGGCATTAATAAATCATCACAAGCAGCCAGGGCGTTAATCATTAAAATACCTAGCATGGGTGGACAATCGATAAATACATGCTCATAAATATCCTGTACACTTAATAGAGCTCTTGATAATACTAAGCCCATGCCATTTTGAGTTCCGAGCTGCCGGTCTAGAGTAGCTAAAGCTGTAGATGCCGGTAAGATATCAAGGTATTCAAATTGTGTTTTTTTTATCAATGAACTAATTAAGAAGGGCTCCTGATTTGCAGCCCGTTGAAATAATTGATAAACGCCCTCTTTCAAGGTGTCTGGATCATAGCCCATATATGAAGTCATAGAGCCATGCGGATCTAAATCCACTAATAAGGTTTTATGTTGGCGTGAACTTGCCAAACCAGATAGAGAGATAGAGGTTGTGGTTTTTCCAACTCCACCTTTTTGATTTGCAACTGCCCAAATTTTCACGGTTTTTATCCTAAAATTATTGTACTATACAAAATCAATGCATAAATTATGCCTGTTTTTTCGAGTTGAGAGTTGAGAGTTGAGAGTTGAGAGTTGAGAGTTGAGAGTTGAGAGTTGAGAGTTGAGAGTTGAGAGTTGAGAGTTAGGAGTTGAGGATTAGGGGGCAATCGCTCACCTTAAAATCAATCACTGATTAGATCCTGAGTTTCTGCATTATAACTAGAGGGATAAGCGTCAACTTCACCAATTTTACTGGCTTGATTAGCATTAACTTTTGTTACTTTACGTGTGTTATCACTTCCTAAAACAACTAAAACCACGCGGCGGTTTTCTCTTCTACCCGCAGCAGTATCATTTGAAGTTTTTGGTTTGTACTTACCATAACCAATTGCCTGCATCTTGTTTGGATCAACGCCTTCTGCCTCAAATAAATGAACTACACTTGCAGCTCTTGCTGAAGATAATTCCCAGTTCGACGGAAATCTTGGACTATTAATAGGCACATCATCGGTATAACCTTCAATTTGTAATTGATTAGGGTAAACTTTGATAATAGAAGCAAGTTTAGCCAGGACATCTTCTGCATCTTCGGATAATTTTGAATTCCCTATTTCAAATAAAATACTGGATTTAATTTCAATTTCAAGCCAGTTTTCATCCTGAGTGATATTAATCAAACCTTGAGCCATTAACTCAACTACAGAGTTTTTAACTTCTGTAGAAATTTCCGTTAAAGTTGGATTTTGATTATTATGCTCTTTTTCTTCAAACTCATCGGGGATTGGAAGTTCTATAAGATTTTCGGTATCAGATTTCTTTTTGGCTGTAAGCTCGGAGTCCCGATCATCTTGCACATCTTCTTCAACAACATCAACGGGAGCACCATCAAAACTTTCTACAATTGAATCGGAAAGAATTCTATATTTGCCGGTATTAACAGATGAAATGGCATACATCACAACAAAAAAAGCAAACAATAGCGTAATAAAATCAGCATAAGAAACCAGCCAACGATCAAGATTGTCATGCTCTATTTTAGTTTGATGTCTACGTTTTCGGGCCATGAAAAAATTTTTAGTTTTAATATTTTAATTTCTTAGTCATTTTAACACTATCCGGATTTGTTTTATCCAGATAGCCATCTAGCTTTCTTTCTATATTTCTTGGGTTTTCCCCTTCTGCTATAGATATAAAACCATCAATAATCATTTCTCTAAATTGTGCTTCTTCTTCAACAAGATACTTAATTTTATTAGAAACAGGTATGAGTATAAGATTGGCTAAACCAATACCATAAATAGTTGCCACAAAGGCAACGGCAATACCAGGGCCAAGCGTGCTGGGTTCTGACAAACTTCCCATCACATGAATTAAACCTAAAATTGCACCAATAATACCAATTGTTGGACTATATCCGCCCATAGACTCATAGACTTTGGCACTTGAGAGATCAAATTTTTCTTTTACTTCTAATTCTAATTCCAGAAAATCACGAATATCATCCGGGTCACTTCCATCAACTATCAATTCTAAGCCTTTACGAGCAAATAAATCGGTTTCTTTCATAGAAAAGTTTTCAAGACCTAAAATTCCTTCTCTTCTGGCAATATTACTCCAACTGAGAATTTTCTCTATCATATCTCGTTTATGAAAGCGTGGGGGAACAAAAACCCAGGTGAATAAGCGCATGGCGCGCAGAAATACAGGTAAAGGAGTTTGTAATAAAACGGCACCTAAAGTACCACCAAAAACAATAAACGCAGCAGGACCGTTAACTAATGAAAGTAAGCTTCCACCTTCCATCAACTGGCCAATAATAATGGCCGAGACACCGAGAA
Organism: Gammaproteobacteria bacterium; assembly: GCA_015231865.1. Taxonomy (GTDB): domain Bacteria; phylum Pseudomonadota; class Gammaproteobacteria; order GRL18; family GRL18; genus JADGAU01. Next base: position 14,406 of record JADGAU010000018.1, read on the forward strand.
TAAAACCTATGACGCCTAAAACATCAATCATTTGATGATCCCTTTACCCCACTCAAACTATTAAACTCTAGTGGTCTACCCTCAGCCATATACCACTAAACCTTGAAAATCTTTACTTGATATTCAAGGTTTAGTGGTAGTTTCATGACTGATGATGTTATCGAAATATTAGGTCACTCTTGAAGACATTAAACTAGGAATATCAACAATTAAGGCAATTTGTCCATCACCAGTAATGGTTGCTCCAGCAAGCCCTTGCGTGCCTTGAAGTAATGCACCAAGTGGTTTAATGACAACTTCTTCCTGACCGATTAATTCATCAACAACAAACCCAACTTTTTTCGTTCCAACATGAACGACAACGACGTGACCTTTAGACGGTAATTCATCATATTCATGTCCTTTAATCAACCATTTAGTCAAATAAAATAGCGGTAAAGGCTTATCTCTGACCATAATCACTAATTGTCCATCAACCATATTCGTCTTGGTTAAATCTAAATGGAAGATTTCACTAACACTAACTAATGGTAATGCAAACGATTGTTCTTTTAAATTGACCATCAAAGTTGGCATAATTGCCAAGGTCAATGGTACCATAATTGAAATAACGGTGCCTCGTCCAATTTCAGAATCAATTTCAACTGAACCATTTAATTGACTGATACGTGTTCTTACCACGTCCATACCGACACCACGACCTGAAACATCAGAAATCACATCTTTAGTTGAAAATCCTGGCATAAAAATTAAACTAAAACATTCTTTTTTATCTAATCTTTCAGCCGTTTCGTGATCCATTAAACCTTTTTGAACGACTTTATTTCGTAAGAATTCCGCATCCATACCGGCACCATCATCTTCTATGGTTAGTAATATATGGTCACCTTCCTGCGCTGCTGAAAGTGTTACCGTACCTTGACGTGGTTTGCCATTTTGTTCTCTAACATCGGGTAATTCAACACCATGATCAACTGAGTTTCTCACTAAGTGAACTAAAGGATCCGCAAGAGCCTCAACAAGGTTTTTATCTAAGTCAGTTTCTTCTCCGATCAAAATCAATTGCACTTCTTTCTTCATTGAACGGGAAATATCACGAACAACTCGAGGGAAACGCCCAAATACCTTCTTAACCGGCTGCATACGTGTCTTCATGACAGAAGTTTGCAGATCGGATGTTACCACATCCAAACTATTAACAGCTTTACTTAAATCTTCATTAGCTAGATTATTATCTAAGGTAACCAGCCTATTTCTAACTAACACCAATTCACCAACCATATTCATAATATCATCGAGTCGTTTGGTATCTACTCTAACGGTAGTTTCAGATTGAACCTGATTAGCATCTCTTTTACCTTTTGCTGGTGCAGGTTTTGAAGCAGCGACTTCAGGTGCAGCAGGTTTATTCGCTGGCGGTGGTGGTGGTGGTGGTTCTACCTTATTCTCAGGCTTAACTTCTGCCGGTTTGGGTTCCGGTTCTGCTTTTGCATCTATACCATGATCTTCAGTAGATACGTTACCAAATTGACCTTTACCGTGCAGTTCATCTAAATATTGTTCAAATTCATCATCACTAATTATGTCTGAATCACCACCCACAGTTGCTTTTGGTTTCTGCTCCGTCTTTTGTTCTTTTTTAGGTTTTGTTTTTTGTTCATCAGAAGATGAACTACTAGGTGAACCGCCTTGCCCATGAAGTTGGTCTAATAAGCTATCAAATTCAGAATCTGTAATTTCGTCGCTAACATTGACATCATCAGGCCCACTATCATCATCATCAAGACCAAAAAGATCATCTCCATCATCAGCATCATCAAGCCCAAATAAATCAACATCGTCGGATTTTTCTTTAGCTGCCTGGCTGCCTGCTTGCTTTGAAGAGCCTGAAGCTTCTGAATCTAGTGAGTCCAGTAAGTTCTCAAATTCTTCATCTGTGAAATCTTTTTCTTCCTCCGAATCAGAACCTGCAGCATTTTCATTTGCTGTTGCAGTAGACTCAATAGGTTCCTGTTTCTGTGCTTTAGGTTCTGGTTCGGAGGCACCTGCAGATGCTTCCCCGGATAAAATTCTATCTAATGCTTTAAGTTGTTCAGGATCTGCTGCACTTGGTTCCTGACCTAATTTAAGTTCATCAAACATTGAGTTCAGGCTATCAAGCACGGTAAGAAAAACATCCATCATGCCTGCATTGATATGCAACTCGCCGTTTCTAATCAAACCGAAAACATCTTCAGCACGGTGGCAAAGTTCGACTAGAGGGGTAAGACTTAAGAAGCCCGCACCACCTTTGATGGTATGGAAGCTTCTAAAAACAGAATTAATTTTATCAGCATCGTCTGGAGTTTGCTCTAGATCTACCAGCTCTGCATTAAGTGTTTCTAGTATCTCTCCAGCTTCCACCAGGAAATCCTGGAGAATTTCATCATCTGCATCGAACGACATGTTGTCCCCACCTTAAAATCCAAGACTCGATAAGAGGTCGTCAACCTCATCCTGACCAGAAACTGTTTCTTTTGCGTTGGATACGCCTGGAACGACGGGGCCATCTAAACTTGTTTTTGCCTGTCTATCCTTTTCGGCTTTATCCTGTTCAGTTTCGTCAGAATTACCATCAACACTTAAATGCTCACTTGCAATAGTCACAATATTAACAAGAGCAGCTTCAACATCTTCTACTAACTTAATTACCTTAAAAATAACCTGACCGGTAATATCCTGAAAATCCTGAGCCATTAGCACTTCATTTAAATGAGTTTTAAGTGTCTCTCCATTTTTATTGGCAGTTTCTAAAAAATCTTTAACATTTTTACTTAATTCTCTAAATTCATTGGCTTTCATTTCCTTTCTGGTTAATTTTAACCAGCTTTGTTCCAATTCTTTTGAGGAATTAATCATTGATTCACAAATAGGAATAGACATCTCTATTTGCGTCATGGTTAAGTCTGCAGCTTGTTGTGTTTTAGTAACAACAAAATGTAGTCTTTCGCGTGCATCTTTAATATCAATATTTGCAAGTTCTGCAATACGTGTATCTCCAGTAAAGTCAGAGAAAGCTTCATGCAAATCTCGAGTCAGTTTGCCTAATTGTTTATAAAGAGAAGTTTCACGGGATGTTGTTAATTCATCAAGGATAATGTTAACTTTATCATCATCGCCAGATTTAGCGTGATTTAGAAGGGTTTCAATACGTTGTATCAGGTGTTCATCTATTAAGCTATCAGCCATTTAAAAGTCTCCTTATTTTATAGCATCTGATTGTAAACAACTATGTTACTTGTTTAAAAATGTTACTTGTTTAAAATAAGTCACTAGTTTCAAGACAATCACAGATAGTAAAAATATAAAATAAGGATTAGCCAATTCTTTCAAAAATTTTGTCAATCTTTTCTTTTAACGTAGCCGCAGTAAAAGGTTTAACAATATAGCCATTAACGCCCGCTTGTGCTGCTTCGATAATTTGTTCACGTTTTTGTTCTGCTGTTACCATCAACACTGGTAGTTTAGCTAATTTTGCATCTGCTCGGCATGCTTTTAGTAAATCAATACCTTCCATACCCGGCATATTCCAATCCGTCACAAGGAAGTCAATTCCGCCTTGTTTTAAAATAGGTAATGCAGTTAATCCATCATCTGCCTCAACAGTATTCGTAAACCCAAGGTCACGTAAAAGATTTTTAATGATCCGACGCATCGTTGAAAAGTCATCAACCACTAAAATTTTCATGTCTTTATTCATTTATTCTCCCCTTAGCTGTCAAGGTAGCAGATTACTAAGTTTAAAATTCAAATTAACTCGAACCTATACTGCTGATATTTCAAAATGTAGCGAGGCTTTTTAAAAGATTGTCAGTATAAGTCAAAATAGCTATCACAAATACAAATTATATCTCTATCATTGTATATCGTCTATTATCAAAAAAGATAAAGGTGCTATTTTTTAATTTATACCCGTAATCTTTTAAAAAACCTGACTGAATTTGCCTTAATAATCCATACTTTTGGCCAAATATCATGGGTATACTCTCTGTTCTATTTATTTTCCTCAATAATCGATTTCATTTTAGTCTGCAACCTGATCACAGCTTGTGCATGAATCTGACTAACTCTTGACTCACTAACACCTAAAATAGCACCAATTTCTCGTAAATTCATTTCTTCATCATAGTATAAAGAAATTACCAGACTTTCTCTTTGAGGTAAATCACTTATACTTTTAGAAATAAGTTTTTTCATATCTTCTTTATAGACGTCATCGACTAATAATGGCTGAAAATTTGGCACATTATCAATCATAGATTCATCATTATATCCATACTCTTCAAAACTTAAAATATGATGATTGTTAGTATCCTGTAACATTTTATGATATTCATCGATTGTTACGCCTAACTCATCAGCAATCTCAAATCCCGTTGATTGACGGCCTTTTCTATTTTCTATTTTTTTAATGACATCTGAGACCATTCTAGTATTACGGTGAACTGAGCGAGGGGTCCAATCATTTTTTCTGATTTCGTCTAACATAGCCCCGCGAATACGAATGCCTGCGTAGGTTTCAAAACTCGCCCCCTGCTCCTTGTCAAACTTCTTAGCCGCTTCTATTAATCCAAGCATGCCTGATTGTATCAAATCTTCAACATGAACATGTTCAGGTAATTTTGATTTTAAGTGAAAGGCTATTCGCTTAACCATGACGATGTGACTTTCCACCAACTGGTTGAATTCATCCGTCGTAGTACTATCTGTATATGCCTGATAAGCATCTTCCATTTTTACCGCATTTGCTATCATGACCCTATCCCCACCTTTTCTTCCTTTAATATCCATGACGAACCCATCCAGCTATTCAATTCAAACCAGATGGTTCTCATCTGCTTATAAATTGTTATAGGCAATCAAACGTTCAACAAAAAATTCTAATTGTCCACCAGCCGATCGAGCAACCGGCCATTTATTAATTAGCTGCCCCATTTGGGCAAACGATTTAGAAGCTGGGCTATTAGGAAATGACAAAGTAATTGGCATTTGCTTTTGTACGGCTTTTTTCAGGTTCTGGTCATAAGGGATAGTTCCCATAAAACCAAGCGATGCATCTAAAAATTTATCAGTTACCATCATAATTTTATTAAATAACATTCGCCCTTCCTGAGCATTGGCAGCCATATTTGCTAAGATTCTAAATTTATTAATCTTATGTTCTTTATTCAGCACTTTTATTAACGCATAGGCATCGGTAATGGATGCCGGCTCATCACAAACGACTACAACAACTTCTTGTGCGGCCTTGCAAAAATTAATCACTGAATGATCAAGTCCCGCAGCAGTGTCAATAATTAGCACATCAATTTGTTCCTTTAAATCACTAAATGCATGAATTATGCCAGCATTTTCTGCAGGGCTTAAACCAGACATGCTAGAAATACCTGATGATGCAGGAATTATGCGTAACCCGGCTGGTCCATCGACAATAATATCCGCCAGTTCACGTTCTCCGCTTAATACATGTGATAAGTTATATTTGGGGTGTAAACCCAGCATAATATCAATATTAGCTAATCCTAAATCTGCATCCATAATCATGACTTTCTTGCCCTGCCTTGATAAGGATATTGCCAGGTTGACACTGACATTGGTTTTACCAACACCACCTTTTCCGCTACTAACGGCTATAACTCTAATTGGTTGACTATTATTCATACGTCTTAATCCATCAGCTTGATCTTGTTGTAAATAGGATGTCATTAAACTCTCATTATATAGTAGTCAGTAGTTAGTAGTTAGCAGTTAGTAGTCTTTGATAATACCGGGACGATATTTTAACTTTTAACTTTTAACTTTTAACTTTTAACTTTTAACTTTTAACTTTTAACTTTTAACTTTTAACTGTTTTTAACCATTTGCCTGTAAAAGCTCACCCATAAACGACATAGCAATATCATTGTAGTCGTATGCTTCTTTTCTTTCTCTAACCATTGCCATTGCATCTTTTAACAGGTTGCTCACTCTTCCTGGTCTAATATCTTCTGGCACTTTTTGGCCGTTTGTTATGTAATGCAGTGGTAATTGGTTCTCTATCATGACCGATAGAATGCCGCCTAATGAACTTGATTCATCCATTTTTGTTACTACACATCCATCCAGGTCATAATGCTTAAAAGTATCGATAACTTCATGAAGTGCATGACTTTGAGCTGAAGCAGATAATACTGAAATAATTTTAATATCATCAATAGAGTGTCTTAACATCGATAATTGTTCTGTCATTCTGACATCATTTTGATGCATGCCTGCCGTATCAATTAACACTAAACGCTTATCTTTTAAGCCAGCTAAAGTTTTAGTCAATTGCGCTTCATTTGAAACCATATAAACAGGTACACGTAATAATTGCGCATAAATCTTTAATTGCTCTTGTGCCCCAACCCTAAAACTATCCATGCTGACTAAAGCCATATCCGATGGTTTATTGGCTAGTGCAAATCTTGAGGCTAATTTAGCTATGGTTGTTGTTTTGCCAACACCTGTAGGACCAACAAAGGCGACCATACCACCTTCTGTAATTAAATCAGTCTCGGCAATTTTGATTCCTCTGGAAATAATCGATAAGGCTTTTTTCCATCCATCTTCTAAATTTTGAGGTTCGTTAATTTGTCTTAAGACTGCTTCACTGATGGATGGTTTTAAACCAAGCTTAAAAAGTCTTTGTAATAATTCTGAACGATGTGGATTTTGACGATTAATATTACCCCATGCCAATCCTGACAATTGGTTTTGCATCATACTTTTTAATGACTCAATTTGCTCCTTCATTTCCGTAAGCATTGGATCCTGTGACCATTTCACATTTTGTGTGCTTTTAGCTTTAGGCTGAGTATAAGATTTTGATGTATTGAGTTGATGCACATTATTTATTCTAGTGCTTGTCATTGGTTTCTCAGCTGTAAAAGGAGTGTTTCGCGCACTAGGCTTAGAATAAGTATCAGCAGAATGATTACTACGCATATTGTTATGAGCCTTATTCTGTGAATTATTGTGTAAATTGCTTCGAGCATTCATTCCCGGTTTGCTATAAGTTAACGAATCATTTTGAAAAGAATTAAATTCATCATCACTTTCATTAATTAATCTATCTAAATCAAATGGATTGTCTGCATGACTGTCTGCATGATTGTCTTGCATGCTCTGTTGCTGGTTTAAGATTTCAGAGAACTGATTTTGAACTCTGGATTGCTTAGCCACTAAATCATCAACACGAAAGGTTGATATTTTTGGGTCATGACGTTCTTCTTCATTTGCTAGTTTACGAGAAAAATTAACAATATCTTCTTTTATATCATCTTGCATAGGTTGTTTTACTAAACCTTCAACCTTAACATTACCCATTTCTATATTATGTTGATGCTCTTCTCTTAACTGTTGTAGCCAGCCCGGTGTCCCTTTGTTTTGCTTGAATTCATTTGAATAGGAATTTCTTAATGAAGTATTTTTGTTAAATGTATCCGGCCCGTCATCATAAATGCCATTTTGCATCGAATCTTTAATAGCCGATTCATCATAATCGATGGCTGCAACTAATTCGATACCACCGTCGACACTATTATTGGATAAGATGACGGCATCCGGGCCAAGTTTATTTTTAACCTGAGTTAACGCTTCACGTAAGCTACTTGCAAAAAAACGTTTAATCTTCATCGCTAACTCCTAAATCCTGTTTCCTATCCTTATTGTCCAACTGTTGCAACTATTTTAATTTGCATCGTATCTGGAACTTCGTTATACGCTAAGACATTTAACTGAGGTATTGAATGCTTAACAAATCGAGATAACATTTCTCTGACAGTTCCTGAAACCAGTAATACCGCTGGTTGCCCCATACTTTCCTGGTTATGTGAACTCTCTAATAAAGAGTTATGCAATCTTTCTGCCAATCCTGGCTCAATACTGCCAGAACCGTCTGAAACCTGTGCTGATTGAACTAAAATTTGTTCTAAAGCAGGCTCTAAGGTAATAACAGCCAGCTCTGGATTGAGACCATTAATATTTTGAACAATCATTCTACCTAAAGCGACACGAACAACAGCAGTCAAAATATTGGCATCCTGAGTTTGTGGTGCATGCTCAGCCAAACACTCTGCTATATTTCTAAAGTCGTTAACAGGTATACCTTCATATAATAAATTCTGGAGAATTTTAACAATGGTACTTAAAGGTAGAAGTTTAGGTACAAGATCTTCAACCAGTTTTTGTGAAGTTGCAGCTAATCTATCAATTAAGTGTTGAGTTTCTTCATGTCCTAATAATTCATGCGCATTTTCCTGAAGTAACTTACTTAAGTGAGTTGCAACAACAGTATTGGCATCAACCACCGTATAGCCTAATGTTTGTGCCTGCTCTTTATTACCCATTTCAATCCAGACAGCATCTAAACCAAAAGCCGGATCTTTACACTTGATACCATCAATATCACCAAATACCTGTCCTGGGTTAATTGCCATATCTCGATCTGCATGAATTTCTGATTGAGCAATGGTAACGCCCATTAATGATAAGCGATAGGCATTTGGAGCTAAATCTAAATTATCACGAATATGTACTGGCGGTATTAAGAAGCCTAAATCCTGAGATAACTTCTTACGTACACCCTTGATACGTGTCATTAGCTCACCACCCTGGTTTCTATCAACCAAAGGTATTAGACGATAGCCAACTTCTAGTCCAATGGCATCTACATGAGAGACATCATCCCAGCTAAGTTCTCTTGGTTCTTGCGGTTTCTTAGTTTCTTCAGAAATTTTTGCATTTTCTTCCAAGGTCTGTAATTCTTGTGATTTAGCATTACGGTTTCTTAAAAAGACGGTTAATGCCAATAAGAAAGAGAACGTTAAAAATGTTAAATGCGGCATGCCAGGTACAACACCAATAATAAACATAATTAACGATGCCAATAGTAAAATATTATTTTTACTAAACATCTGATTTTTAACTTCTTTCCCAACACCACCATCTTTATTTTCCCGAGTAACTAAGATACCTGCTGCAGAAGATAAGATAAGTCCCGGAATTTGAGCAACTAAACCGTCACCAATTGTTAATAGAATAAAGATTTGTGCAGCATCAGCCATCGACAAATCATGTTGAATAACACCGATTAAAAAGCCACCAACAACATTAATGACGGTAATTAAAATACCAGCGATGGCATCACCACGAACAAATTTTGACGCACCATCCATAGAACCATAAAAATCTGCTTCCTGGGTAAGTTCCTTACGTCTTTTCATCGCTTCATCCTGATCAATCATACCCGCATTTAAATCAGCATCAATTGCCATCTGCTGACCAGGCATTCTATCTAAAGTAAAGCGTGCACCAACTTCTGCGATACGACCTGCACCTTTAGTAATGACCACAAAGTTAATAATGACCAAAATCATAAAAACGACAAGACCAACAGCAAAGCTGCCGCCGATAACAACTTCACCAAATGATTGAATCACTTTACCTGCAGCATCAGGACCTTCATGCCCATGCAGTAATACCACTCGAGTAGAAGCGACATTAAGTGCTAAACGTAATAATGTAGCCAATAGAATAACCATTGGGAACACAGAGAAGTCCATCGGCTTATCTGCATAAACAACCACCAGTAAAATTATCAAAGCAAAAGTAATATTAAAGGTAAATAAAATATCTAATAGAAATGGAGGCAATGGTAATATAACCATTGCCAACATACCTATCAGAATAATTGGTGTTCCTAAGCCTGTTTTGAGGTGTTCTTTAATATCTTTTATACTAGGTAAAGATAAAGCCATTGAAGCCATTGTATTTCCTATCTAGACAATTAATTGACGTTATTACCTAGTTAGCAGAGACTGTGCCAAGAAAAGAAAGTGGGTAGTGGGTAGTGGGTAGTGGGTAGTGGGTAGTGGGCAGTGAATAGTGAATAGTGAATAGTGAATAGTGAATAGTGAATAGTCTAATTTTATTAATGGTCCAAAAATGTAAAAGCCCCATTACTTTTCAGTAATGAGGCTTTAAAAAGCTAAAAAGTAGTTTTAATTATTCTTCTACAGCTTCTGCTTCTTCTGTTGCTGCTTCGCCATTTTCAGCATCGACAGCTTTCATACTTAAACGGATACGTCCCTGCTTATCAATTTCAAGAACCTTAACGCGTACGACTTCGCCTTCTGATAATTTGTCACTGACATTATTAACACGTTCGTCACAAATTTGAGAAATATGAACTAAACCATCTTTACCTGGTAATACCGATACGAAAGCACCGAAGTCCATAATACGGATTACTTTACCTTCATAGATCTTACCCACTTCAACATCAGCAGTAATTTCTTCAATACGACGAATACATTCCTGACCTGCTGCTCTATCAGCAGATGAAACTTTAACTTCACCATCATCTGAAATGTCGATATTAGCACCAGTTTCTTCCTGAAGTGCTTTAATCGTTGCGCCACCCTTACCAATAATGTCACGAATTTTATCTGGATTAACATTTATTGTTGTAATTCTTGGCGCATAATCAGACATTTCTGTTGATGGAGCACTAATCACTTTGCCCATCTCATCTAAAATATGCATTCTTGCATCTTTAGCCTGAGCTAATGCAATTTCCATAATTTCTTTAGTGATACCTTCAATTTTAATATCCATTTGTAAGGCATTAACACCATTTTCCGTACCGGCAACTTTAAAGTCCATGTCACCTAAATGATCTTCATCACCTAAAATATCGGTTAGTACAGCAAATCCATCCGCTTCTTTAATTAAGCCCATTGCAATACCAGCAACTGGAGAAGAAATTGGCACACCTGCATTCATTAACGACAAGCTTGTACCGCAAACTGAAGCCATTGAACTTGAACCATTTGATTCAGTAATTTCTGATACTACACGAATCGTATATGGGAATTCTTCAACTGAAGGCATAACTGCTGCAACACCACGCTTAGCCAAACGACCATGACCAATTTCACGACGCTTAGGACTGCCGACACGACCAGTTTCACCAACACTAAATGGAGGGAAATTATAGTGAAGCATAAATGAGTCTCTATAACTACCTTCTAATGCGTCGATAATCTGTGCATCTCTTGCCGTACCAAGGGTTGTTACAACTAGCGCCTGAGTTTCGCCACGAGTAAATAAAGCAGAACCATGAGTCGTTGGTAATACATCAGTTCTAACGGTAATAGGACGAACTGTTTTTGTATCACGTCCATCAATACGTGGGTTTCCTGCAATAATACTTCCGCGAACAACTTTCTTTTCAAGCTTACCAAAAGCACCACTTAATTCAGAATCAGAATAAGCACCTTCTTCACCCGTTGCCTTAGAAGCAATTAAAGCTGCTTTAATTTCAGCTAAACGGTCCTGACGTTCCATCTTGTCACTGATTTGATAGGCTGCAGTTACATCCGCTTCGCATTCCGATGCAACCATAGATGCTAATGTTTCATCAACTTCAGGGGCAACCCAGTCAGAAGCTGGTGGATTTGCTTTTGCAGCAAAATCTTTAATCGCATTAATAGCAACCTGGAAATTTTCATGTCCAAACATAACTGCGCCAAGCATGACGTCTTCTGGTAATTCGTCTGCTTCTGATTCAACCATTAATACCGCACTTTCAGTACCGGCAACCACTAAATCCAGTTCAGATTCATCCAGCAATTCTCTACCAGGATTTAAAACATATTCACCATCGACATAACCAACGCGACAAGCACCAACAGGACCATTAAATGGAACGCCAGAGATTGATAGAGCAGCAGAAGTACCAAGTAGTGCAGCAATATCCGGGTCAATATCCGGGTTTAAAGACATGACATTGGCAATAACCTGAATTTCATTGTAATAACCTTTTGGAAATAAAGGTCTCATTGGACGGTCAATTAAACGAGCAACTAAAGTTTCCTGCTCTGTTGAGCGGCCTTCACGTTTAAAGAAACCACCTGGAATTTTACCAGCCGCATAAGCTTTTTCCTGATAATCAATCGTTAAAGGGAAAAAATCAGCCCCTTCACGACATTCTTTCTTGGCAACAGCTGTAACCATAACCACTGTTCCATCAATGTTGACAATAACCGAACCAGAAGCTTGACGAGCTATCTCGCCTGTTTCCAAAGTTACCGTATTATTACCAAATTTAAATTCTGTTTTAATTGGTGACACTCTTTACTCTCCATTATGGATAATCTTTTACTAAGATATCCATTGTTTTGTGTGTAATTTGTTTCTAGCGAAATAACTTAGGATGAATCCTAAAACTTACTTACGTAATCCAAGCTTAGCGATTAAATCAACATAAGAAGTATTGTTGTTCTTTTTAAGATAATCTAATAATTTACGACGTTGGCTAACTAAACGTAATAGCCCCTGGCGAGAATGGTGGTCATGAATATGAGTTTTGAAATGTTCAGACAAATCTGTAATTTTAGCTGTTAATAATGCGATTTGTACTTCTGATGACCCGGTGTCATTTTCAGTTTTACCATAAGTCGATACGATTTCTTTTTTTTGTTCTGCTGTTAGCATTTGTTGCTCCTGATTTATTTTAAGGAATCATTAAAAGCCCCAGAATTCACCATGAAAACCGGTGGCAATAAATATAAACCCGCGTATTCTACCTATTTTGACAAAGAGGAACAAGCATAATTCTTATTAAAATTAAGTCATCTTAAATTTGCGCTGTAACTATATAGGCTAAGTTTAAAAGTTCATGAGCTAAAGTAAATCAAACCGAGCTTAGTATAAATCTGCAAGCAAACGATGTAATGCTGCTTTTTGTTCTTCTGCAGTATTTCTAAGTACCCCGGTATTTTGAAGTATTGATAATAATTTATGAGGTGCATAGCCTTTATACCCGACTATTTCTACATGCCCCGCTTTAACTTCAATATTTTGTATATTGGTGTATTGATCAACTTTGATGTTGTATTGTTCTGGTAAACTAAAAACATAATCATCTTCTATACAATTATCTTTGTCATTTTTTCGTCGACAAGATTGGCGTTCATCCGTAACAATTTTAATGTAGCTATCAACCGAGCTCATTAACGCAACAGGATTTTGTATAAAGCCAGATTGTGGTGTAATTTCATACCAGTTGTCTCCAGTAACAGCCCAACATGCTGCAGGTACAAAGCCAAAACTTAACCAGTGCAATAATTTATTACCACAGGGTTTTGCAACTGTCATTCCGCCTAAAGGTGCAGAAACGGTTACCAGCTTTAAATCAACACTTTTATCTAGCCAATTATCTTCATATTGCGTTTCCATTGCGTGACGAGCCACTAATCCACCCATGCTATGCCCAATAACAGAAATGTTTTTGTTTTCAACTTTTTTGCTCAATTCATTTAAGGCGGTAATTAATTTTTCTGAACTATCTACAAGACTATCCCTATCATCATAGCTAAAGCAGAAAGCTTGCTGACCATGAAATGCAAAAAGCTCGGCCAATGAACGGAAACGACCTGCGGAACCATTACAGCCATGAACTAATATTGTGATTGGTTCATTGGTATTAAAATGTAGTGTTTGATCATTTGAATCAGTACAGTTGCCAAGACTATTAATCGTCACTTTTTTATCCGGAATTGGTAAGTGCCCGATTTCAAGTCTATCAGTCTGTGGAATATACTCTGGTGATGTTGAACAAGCACCCAGCGTTATCAATAACATTAAAATAAAAATAATTTTTTTCATATCATTCAAACAGAAAAATAGTTTGGAGTTTGTATTGCAATACTACTGTTTAAGTTTATTTTATTCAAATAACTTTAGGATCCATTTTAAATGCAGAAATGAGCATTAAATTTTTCATCAATAACAAATAAAATTAATTAAAACAAAATTTAAACGTAATCAATAGAAATATAGCTACTTTTATTTTATCATCAATAGGTATTACAACTATATTCCAGGATAATCTATGACCCAAAATACCGGCCCCAGAGAAATTACTACTCCTTTTAGACCTATTCCACTTGATGTACCAGAGGGTATGAAGCCTAACGAATTTTTTAATAGTACTGAAAACCTGAATGATCTGGTCAATAATAATGGTCTGCTTTCAAACCCTGAAAACTTATTGCTTTATCGAAAAGCACTGGGGCATAGCAATATATTTGATACTTCAATTATCTATAACACTTCTAAAACGATTCTTAATCCACTTGGCAGGCCCGTTAGACGAACTCAGGTGCCTAAAGGTGTGAAACATGTCTGGAATCGCATGAATCAGATTATTATTGAATACATGGTTGAGAAATTCCCAGATCCCAAAAAACACTTATTGCTTGCCGGTGAAGCAAGTTTAGACTCGACCTGGCCATTAACATCACCTGGCGTGCCCAGTATTAGAATGCTTCATAATCACTTTATTGTCTTTGATCAGCAACAATTGAAACAAGCTAAAATTGCAGATACTGATAACCCCAATCTGACCGATGGCGGCCAACACAGTTTGTTTCAGGCCTATATGAAAGATGTATACCGACAATTTATGAGCAATCTTGATCTTAAAATTTTAAAACCAATGCATACTGAAGACTCTCAATTAAAACTTACCGGGTATCCACAAGGCTTACCTTGTTGGGAAATAACCGGTGGCGTAGAAAGTCTCAAAAATGTTCGTTTATGGTGTGAATATGATCAAGTCTTAAAAGGTTTTATTGATTTTTATCGAACGTTCTTCTCACAAGTTTCTTCTAGAAATTCACCTGTACCAAAAGATAGTTATTTTCCAAAGCAAATAAGATCTGAGCTATTATTTAATAATGACTTTTTGAAAACCGCAAAGAAAATTCGTAAGCAATGTATTTCTGATCCAAGATATGCCAATGCGATTCGCTGGCAGCCCGCATTTAAGCAATTAATCTTTAGAAATGACGAAGGTAAGTTAGTGGTAACGATTAGTCAAAATTCTATTGGTAATGCAATTACTGAACTTTTAGGTGTGGTTGTGAAACGTTCCCCGGATGCCGAAGCTTATGAAAAAGCTGAGCCCGCATTAATTGAAAAACTTCTTGAAGTTAGACAAAGACTAATTGAAGCAGATCTCGGTGATGCAATAGATACGTCTAGCTGGTAAGTTGATAAGTATCCCTACTTTTGGTTAAATATCACAGGTATATAAAAAAAGGAAATTATTTATGCGTGGTGCAGGTGGAACGTCGGGTGGTGCAGGCCAGTTTTTTATTGGTTTTATTATGATGTGTGGCGGTTTTTATATGTTATTAAATGCCATTCATGTCACCTCTAGTTTTGGTTTTGGTGCACGTCTTTATGGGTTCGCTGCCTATGGTTCAAACTGGGGCATTACTAGCGGCATGATCATGATTCCATTTATGTTTGGTGTAGCAATGATTTTTTATAATAGTAAAAATGTTATAGGCTGGTTGATAGCAATTGGCTCTATTGCCGCGCTTATTTTTGGCGTTATTTCTTCTATTCGTTTCAGCTTTAGAAGTATGAGTGCCTTTGATTTAATCACGATTTTAGTGCTATCAATGGGTGGATTGGGATTGTTTTTAAGATCTCTTAAAAAGTTTGATGATTAGAGGAGTTTGGCCCGTATGTACGGCCGGCCCCTCTTAATAGAAGTATCATCAAATCCAGAACATAAGAAAGCAAACAGTTAAAAACAAATATTATTACGCCGTTTTAGAATATAAACTTTCTGTTTCGTGATCAACTTGAGTTAATGCAGCTTGAATGTGATTTACTTCTTTTTCTTCAAATAATGCTTCGCCACACTGTGTGCATACCCATGCAGGAACTGATTCCCAAGAAATATGATAACCATTTCTGTCGGCACTAAATGGCGCAGCACTTTTAATCATTTTACCTTTACAGTGATAACATTCCATTTTATTTCCTCTTTTTTAAGTCGGAGTGCCATTGGTCTAATGCGGGTAGATAGGCTGTAATTATAGCAAGATATTCATCTTTTGGTGCACAGACAACATGTATCGCTCTATTTTCCTCTTGCTTTGATAAAATATGGAGAAGCAAATAGCTTTCACCTCTTGGATCGTCATGATATTCTTCTATAATTTCACCATGATATATTGATTCTCTAATCTCGTCAGTAGTAATCATTCTGTCAGGATGAGAGAGTTGTTTTATTGCATGAGGCAAAAATAAGATTTTCTTATTAGCTGAATTTATAATTTTACTATTCATCAATTTAAATCGAATTCCAAACTAGTTAAATTCATATCACAAATTACATAAACTGAACTTAGAGAAAACACATGGGGTATTCAATTACTTTACTAAGCCCATGAAGTGAATCAGGCATTTGTTGCTTCTGAAGTGAATCAGCCATTTGTTGCTTCGTAATATGGCTAGATTCATATACTTAATTAGCCTGATGTGTTCCTTTATTTTTACGTGTTGCGCAAGAATCAAAGATAAACATCCTCTCAAATTCAATCATATCCAGAGATAAGTTACATCTCCATAATATTTGTTATAAGTCTCTGGCTAAGCGGAAACCGGTTAAATTAAGATTACGGTTAGTGAAGCTTCCATTACGATAAGTAGCTCGTAAGTTTGTGGCATCGAAACTCCAGGAACCACCACGATTGACTCGAGTATTACCATTTGATGGACCAGATGGGTCAGTTACATTACGAGATGGGTAGCTACCTTTCCTATCCTGTACCCATTCCCAAACATTACCACTCATATCATATAATCCTAAACCATTTGGTGATTTTTGACCCACGCTATGATGTCCGTTTTCCCATTCTTCATCATACCAACCATAACTAGATACATCATCTCCTCCACAATATTTCTGTTTTTTGCCACCACTACGACAAGCGTACTCCCATTCGGCTTCACTGGGTAATCGATACTTTTTACCTGTACGTTGATTTAGTTTCTTAATAAAATCCTGTACATCATTCCAACTAACACTCTCTACAGGGTGGCTGCTTCCTTTTGGAAATTTGGATGGATTATAGCCCATAATCTCACTCCACTGACTCTGTGTGACTTCATACTTACCTAAGTAAAAATTCTTTGTGATACAGACTTTATGAACAGGTTTTTCATCATTATTACCATAATAACTCCCCATATCAAAGCAGCCTTTAGGCACCTTTATTAACTCCATACCGGTAATCGATTCAGTTATGCTTCTAGAGTTTTCCTTCAACTTGGCATAAACTGTTTGGTTAACACCTGCTACCAACTTAATACTCTGTTCCCAAGTGCTATAACCATCCTTACTAACTTCAATCTCATAGATACCAGGTTTAAGTTTTAGGTCTAACCGTGTGCTACCCTTATCTTCACCATTAATTGTCACTGTATCACCATTGAGATTTGAACGGATAGTCAATGTGGCATCCACAGGTATAACTTTAGTCTTAAGCGCTTCTTTAGCATTAAATTCCTTTAACTTAATTTCAGCCAGAACTTTATAATGGCCATTGGAGTATTCTTTTAAATAAGCCTGATACATTTCTTTGCTATTATCAGATATCACCGTATTCCAAAAGGTGTTTTCCTGTTTGTCGGCCATATCCGAGTCAGCACTGGCTACCTGAATGTTAGGCTGAGTAACCGTAACATTCCCATTAAAGTAAAAATCACCTAAGATAACCCCTTCAAAATAGGGAACTTGTTTTTTACCAGAAGCATTACTAACGGCAATGGCTGTTTGTTTAAAGACTTTCTCGACATTAAAACCTTTTTTATTGATATTTTTCATTAACTTTTCAGTAAATAAACCATTTCTACCACTGCCATCAGCGGCCACATCACCCGGAGAAGTGGCATATAAAATTACGGAGCCTGTTGGAGCCTGCATTTTAGCTAAACCACGAGTTGAACTTCTAAAACTTCGTGAAAATGGATTGTTACGACACGCATCAAGAATCATCATATTTAGGCCATTATCGGCTAATGACATTTCACTTAAAATCTGGCCTGCATCCACCGCTTTATATTTAATATTCGCTTCAGTTATATTGGCACCAGTGGGAACCAGGTAGTTAGTATTATTTACCTGTACCCCATGTCCTGCAAAAAAGAATAAGCCAACTGTATTTTTTTGATAAAGCTTTTTACCAAACTTCGTAATGGCCTCTTCCATTTTTTGCTGATTGGCATTAATCAGTTTAGTTACTTTAAAACCTTGTCGTTTTAAAACTTTAGTCATATCTGTGGCATCATTACCAGGATTAGTTAGTGGCGCATTTTTATAATCAGAATTACCAATCACTAAAGCAATACGGTTTTGTTTTGCCTGTACAGCTTGAATACAGAAACTTATCAATAAAGCTGTGATAAATAGAGAGTATTTTTTAAACATAGGCGTGGACGCTCAATTAAATATCATTCTCACAATTATAGCAGTTAGGAAAAAATATCACTAATTTTGATAATGCTGGGATGTCTTGTTAATGAGGCTCAAATAACAACAAGCCCGCCGTATAAGAATTTCAAAATCATTCAATTCGAAAAAGAATTCATCAGTTATGGTTAGGAGTAACTTGTCATTGAAGGTATTTCTTAACAAATGCTCGTTCTATTAATTGCTGAAATTGATTTATAAGCTCCATGGTTTGAAATTACTTTATAAAGGTTTGTACTGTTTGAGTGAAACGAGTTTACAATACTTTTATAAAGTAATTTTGAACTATGGTGCTTGATTTATAGTTCAACCAGTTCAACCGCTAAAATCTCCAATTCATGGAAATATACGCGGTTGAGATTCACCAAAAACTGTTTAACCGTGTGTCATGAAGCATGTTGACTGTTCACTAATGTCTGTCCACTGATAACTGATTTTACATCCCCTTTACAGCATAAATTCCCGGTGCATTTCTGAGCATGGTTTTATAGTCCATGCCATAACCAAAGATGTATCTATCCGGCACGATAAGTCCGGTAAAGTCAGCGGGTTCACTTTGTTTTCTATCATGTTCTTTATGAACTAAAACACAGGAATAAACTACTTTGGCTCCCTGCTCCTGGCAATATTGAATAATTTGTTTTAACGTTTCACCAACATCATGCATATCATCAATTAATAACACCGTTCTATCTTTTAAACTTAGTGTTGGTTTGGCAATCCATTTTAAAGTCTTACCCGACGTTTCATAACCATACCTTGTGGCATGTAAATAATCACATTGTAATTGGAAATTAAGTTTTGGTAATAACTCACCGCAGGTAATTAACCCTCCGTTCATAACAGCCATAACAATAGGATTAGTACCTTTTAATTCTGTGTTCAGTTCTATTGCCAGCTTTTCAACTGCCCGCTCTACTTCTGCTTTTGTATATAGACATTCCGCTTCGGCCAATACATGCTGACTGTGCTCAAATAGCTGCTCGTAATTATCTTGAGTCATGGTAAAATAAAATTTCCTGTATTAAAAAACTCATTATAAATCATGATAGATAATATTTTTAGTTCAAAAGAAACTTTTAGAGATCATTTTGAACAAGGCTTAATTAAATTACTGCAATATGATGAATTAGGCGTGTTTATATTAAGCCTCGCCAATGCCAGCTTTGATCAACATACCCATGATAATACAGAAGAAGCTTTATTAAGTCGTTATCATTATTTGAAACAATTATATACCGAAGCTTTAAAAAATGGTCAGCAACTTCAAGTTCCCGATGATGATTTAATGGTTTTT
>JADGAU010000190.1 GCA_015231865.1 Gammaproteobacteria bacterium
AAAAATATGCAGGATGAGTTAACCGTGGTCCAAAAAAAGTGGAAACCATTAATTGAAGATCACTATACTCAAATGCATGGTAAAACAAAATTATACCTTTCAGAGGATGCGGAAATCTTACAAAAAATATGTCAGTTTGAAGTTGACGATTTTGATGAAGATGTTGTGGTCTATCCTGGAGTTGGTTTTAGAGCATTTTCTTATTCTGATTTTAGACACATACAATTGGCCCCCTGGATTATTGGTAGAATGAAACTCGAAAAATTGGGTAAAATATTTGAATCTGGTCAATATAATGTTGTTCATTTAAGAGGGGGATCTAAAACCTGGGCTGGTGGAGATGGTAGTGGAGCAGAAGAGTATGTCAAAAAAATTAATTCTACATTTCCTACCTTAAAGTCATATTTAAATTTCTTGTGGAAACAATATTCAGAACAAGTTTTGAATCAACCAGAACCTTTACCGCTTTTTATTTTAAGTGATTCATCATGGCTTGCAGAACAATGTATTAAGAAGTTTGGCACCGGCAAATATTTAAATATTTCCTTTGCCGGGCCTATGGTTTCATCCGGAGTTCATATGGCTTCAGCGCAGGAGTTAGCAAAACATAATTTGACTAAAATAGATATCAACTATGAATCATTACGTGACTTTGCGATTATGTGTAATGCAAAAACGATTATTCATGATGGTATTTCTGTTTATTCTAAGATGGCTAATTTGGTAAAAGCACATATCAACCCTAGTTGGAGAATTACTGCGTCATTGCAATGATTTTATATCGGTATCCCAACGAGCATTAGTAGTTGTGTTATTTGATTATACTTATTGTGTTTCCTTATAGTAATTTTTTGGACTTTGATTAAGCCTACGAAGTTGTTAAAACTATCAACGCAAAAGAAGTCCCATTAGGTTACTTACACGCCTTCTACCAAAAGTTTGTGGAAGCTATTGTATAGTCTCCTTAATTCAATTGTAGTTAATCGGTAAAATAATTAAGGAAAAAATTTGCAAAAAATTCTAGCCGTGGGCATCGCTACCATTGATATCATTAATGAATTATCTCAATACCCTAAAGAGGATTCTGAACAAAGAATCATTTCCCAGCGAAATGTTCGAGGGGGTAATGCTACCAACCTTTTGGCTATATTAAGTCAATTAAACTATCAAACTTTTTGGGCTGGTACATTAGCTAAAGACTCATATTATTCTATAATCAAAAATGATCTGGATAGTTATTTCATTGATGATCAATTTATTGAAATTTATGAACATCATTCTAATCCCGTCTCCTATATCATTTATAGTCAAAAAACTTCTTCACGCACTATTGTTCATTACCGAGATTTACCCGAATATAGCTTTCAACAGTTCAAATCCTTACCATTAGAAGAGTTTAACTGGCTACATTTTGAAGGTAGAAATATTGATGAAGTGCTAAAAATGCAACAATATTGTAAGCAGTATTTTCCTGAACTCACGATTTCCACCGAAATTGAAAAAAACAGAAGAGATATTAAACAATTATGGCCACTTAGTGATGTGTTATTTTTTTCCAAAAGTTATGCATTAGACAATCACTCTACAAGTGCTAAAGATTTTTTAACACAACATCAAAATCAATTTGAAAATAAAGTCGTATCCTGTACCTGGGGTGAGCAAGGAGCTAGTTTATATGGCGCCGGTGAAATTATCTCATCACCAGCTTTTATTAATGAAAACACCGTTGATACCATTGGTGCAGGAGACAGTTTTAATGCTGGATTAATCGATGCACTAATACGTTCGGATAATTTTAATGCGCTAAATAGTCAACAAGTTCTTGAATATGCCTGTAAAACGGCATCATTAAAATGTAGCCGTATTGGATTTAACTTAAGTCTATGAAGGGTATATCCAGGATAAAACAAAGGCGGATAATGAAATAATAGCATCTATTGATAGCAGTTATGGTGCAAAATCCTCAAGAGCAGAGAAATAAAACCAGCAAAGTTCTTACGAGAGATTATACCGATAATATTTTTTTAATCATTTCGATCATGTCGGACACTTTAAACGGTTTCGTTAAATATTCATCAAAACCAGCCTTTAATCCATTTTCAATATCATGAGGCAAAGCGGCTGCAGTCACTGCAATAACCGGTATATCTTTGGTTGCCGGTTCATTTTTAAGTATTCTAACGGCTTCTAAACCACTCATCTTAGGCAGGTGGATATCCAATAAAATAAGATCAGGATGATTTTTATTTGCTTCTTTTAACCCATCTTCGGCATTGGTAGCAATAATAATACGACACTTGATTATTTGTTTGATAATCCTTTCCACTAAATGAATGTTTGCCGGATTATCTTCAATATATAAAATAGTTTTTTCTTCATAAGGTTCGCCGGTAATTGAACCTAATGAGTTCTGCAAATCCTCATCAATTATCATCGAATTACTGGCAAATTTACCAACAGCAATTGGGAAGTCAACCCAAAAACAACTTCCTTCATCTAAATTACTTCTGAATCCCATACGACCATTCATGTGCTGAACTAATTCTCTGGAAATGGTTAAGCCAATACCAGTTCCTTCAATAAAGGTTGAATCAACTCCAAGTCGCTGAAAAGGCTGGAATAGTAATTTCTGATTCTCTTTAGAAATACCAAAACCGGTATCAATAACAGAAAATCTCAGCATTGCATCATCAGTTGAAGCACAAACAAGCTCGATTTCTCCCCCGGGTTTATTATATTTAACGGCATTAGATAACAAGTTAATCAGAATTTGTTTAAAACGGGTATTATCTACCCGTATATTGGGCACATTAGCTTCAATATTGGTTTCAATGGTTAAATTATTCTGTTTTGACAAGCTTTCTGTTAAAGCAAGACATTGTGCAATAGCTCGAGTCGGTTCAACAGTCTCAATAGAAAACGAAGTTTTTCCGGATTCTATTTTTGCTAAATCCAATATTTCATTGATCAGTTTTAATAAATGTTGACCACTGTCGGTGATGTAGTTTAAAGAGGATATTTGCTCTTCATTTAAAGTGTGCTGAGGAGGCATGTGCAATAACTGACTAAATCCGAGTATCGCATTTAAGGGTGTTCTAAGTTCATGACTCATCGAGGTAAGAAACTCTGATTTTGCCTTATTGGCAGAATCTGCAGCAATTTTAGCTGATTTTAATGCTTCTTTAGAGGCTATTCTATCTGATATGTCGCGAATAACACCGACAGTACCCACGTACCTTCTTTCATTCTGACTTTGATCACCATACATGCCGATACTATTCACTTCGACATGAACTAATTGGGTTGATATGGCTTTTATTTCAGCCTCTCCGGCAGACTCACCCGTTTTTCTTTTTAAGCGAACTTCCAAACCAACCGTCATACGATCGATACTACGCCGCTCATCAAATAATTTAGGAGGTTCAATTGGTATATTAGTTTCACTGGTTTGGTTTCTAATATTCGCTATCACTGTATCCGAACTGACTCTATCCACATCTTCTGAATAAATTAATTCGCTAAAATGCCTGCCTATTAATTCACTCTGGTGATAACCCAAACGTTGAACTGAATCATTTAGAAAAGTAAAACATCCTGTATTATCCACTTTATAGATAATATCGGGAATGGTTTGTACCAATCCGCGAAAGCGCTCTTCGGAAGCAGATAATTGCTCTAACGATACCGATAATTTTTTATTAATTTGTTCCAGTTCCAGTTCTTTTTTTAATAATAAACTATTTTGAACCATAGCACTTTTATATGCTGATAGAAAAAGTTTAACGATATGTTCAGTGGGAACATTGAGTTCAACTTTCTGACCATCAACTTCTATTGTTTTTGCCTTAACTTTATCGTGTTGAATAGGGGTTTTATCAATAAGGTTACTTTTAAAGTCGATCAGGGTATTCTTAATAGTTTCCTGTAATAAGCTCTCTTCATAGGGCTTGGTTAAATAGCCATCTGCACCGGCATTAAGTCCTTTGAGTAGATAAGAAGCTGAATACTTTGATGTGATTAAAATGAAAGGAATTGTATGCAGAGTTGGCGATGATTTCACTTTACTACATAATTCAATTCCATCCATTATCGGCATTTCTATATCACTTAAGATTAAATCAGGCGTTTTGGTTTTTAGATAATCCAAGGCCTCCTGACCATTTTTAGTAATATCTGGCTGATGATCTAATTGATATAAATAACGCTCTAATATCAGTGCCTGACTTAGAGCATCTTCAACGATGAGGATGTTCGCCATTATGTTTAATTCCTAAATTTAATTGAACTTATTTTATGGTAATTTATCTCCAAGTTCAATTTAGACCAAGGTAAGACATCAAATCTTGGTGAAATAGAATTTTGTCAATGCGGGGTTGTTTATTTGCAGCTTAGTAAATTTAAAGTTATTATTTGGATATGTGCGCCAATATTGAAAGATATTGGCGCATGATATATTAATTATGAAACAGAGCTTAATGGTTATTTAATACAAGGAATAAAGAAGGTTAAAATTTGATGAATAAATTTAAAATTATTTTAATAAGTCTTTTTAGTCAGGTGGTTTATGCAGCAAACCCAACAGTGTGCATGAATACGATTAGTGGTAATTTTTGTATTGAACTTTTTCAAGATACTAATCCCAATACCGTTGCCAATTTTTTAACTTATCTTGACAGTGGTGCCTATAATAATATGGTTTTTCATCGAAGTATTGATAGTTTTGTGATTCAGGGTGGTGGCTATACAATTAATAACAATCAAGGGGCCTTGGATTTAACTCAAATTACAAAAAATAACTCTGTGGCTAATGAAGTTTATTATTCTAATACTCGTGGTACGGTTGCTATGGCTAAAGTTGGTGGTGATCCCGATAGTGCTAGTAGTGAGTGGTTTATTAATATGGCCGATAATTCAGCAA
>JADGAU010000191.1 GCA_015231865.1 Gammaproteobacteria bacterium
TCCCCGTAATAGAAAGTGGGTAGGTTCGTTGGTCATAGCACTCATGACAGCATGAGTTTCTAATTGAGTAAAGTTTAGGTTTATGCGGGAATTGCTTGGTGTTAATTGTGTAAACATCGCCTCCCAATTTATTAGTTTTTCAGAAATTTGATCAGTTTGACTATTAATATCAGTTATTAGAATATTGCGTTTCACTCGACTCATAATTAGAAAGACCTAAATAATATTTATTCCAAAAATAAATTAATTGTAATATCTATAGTGCTTTATATAACTTATTTTAAAAATTTTAAACAATTAGTCTGGTTTAAAATTGCGTCATTAAAAAGTCATTATATCTATGATAATTAATAAAAATTAAAAAAATTAACGTTTTTTGTGGCAATGTAGTATAAGCTAATATTAAAATAACGATAAAATATACTCAAGCTTTTTGCTAAAATAAATTAATTTTTTTATATTCAAACAGTTTTTAAATGCTAATATACTGTATAATAATTGCTGTACGTATTGAAAAATTATATTACGCTTTATTTTTAAATGACTATATAATAAGATATTTTCTTGTTTAAATTTTTGGGATTATAGGAAAGTAAATAATGGAAACCATTTTAATCGTTGATGATGAACCTGCAAATCTTCAAATTCTTAATAGCTGTTTAGCTAATGATGGATTAAGAGTGATTTTTGCAACATCTGGTGAAATGGCACTTGAGCGTTTGGAAGCACTTGAACCAGACCTGATTATTCTGGACGTCTACATGCCGGATATTGATGGCTTTGATACCTATAAACTTATCCGCAAAAAAAAGAACCTTCGTGACATTCCCGTTATCTTTATATCTGTTAGTGATGATCCTCAAAATGTTTTAAAAGCTCTTGATATGAAAGCGGTTGATTATATAACGAAGCCTTTTTTGCCAGAAGAAGTCAGTGCCCGCGTTAAAAACCATCTCTTAATAAATCGTTTAAATAAAAAAATTATTTCATTAGAAGAACAGTTAGCAGCAGAAAAAGAAGCCCACCAGTCTCTTAAAGATAGCATATCTTAATAATTACTTATTTTAATATGTCATTAGATCGTGGCAATACCGAAGAAGAAGTAAAAGAGAAGGCAAAAGTCGAAATAAATGAACTATCAAAGCAACTTCATTTACATGCTCATAAATACTATGTATTAGATGATCCGGAAATAACCGATGCTGAATACGACCAATTATTTCGAAAGTTAGAATCTTTAGAAAAGAATTTCCCCGAACTGATTATAGACACATCACCAACTCAGCGTGTTGGTGGTCAAGCACTTGATAAATTTCAACAAGTGGCTCATGTTAAACCAATGCTAAGTTTAACTAATGCATTTGATAATGAAGAGTATCAGGCTTTTCATAAACGTATACAGCAAACACTTAACCGTTCAGATTTTGACTATATTGCTGAGCCTAAACTAGATGGTTTGGCTGTGAGTTTAACTTATAAAAATGGTTTACTTGTTCAGGCAGCAACGAGAGGAGATGGTCAAATTGGCGAAAACATTACCTCAAATGTTAAGACAATTGATACGATTGCACTTCAATTACAAGGTGATCATTATCCTGAAATTCTAGAAGTTCGTGGTGAAGTTTTTATGCCACTAGCCGGTTTTAAGAATCTCAATCAAACACAATTAAATAATGGTGATAAAGCATTTGCCAATCCAAGAAATGCTGCTGCTGGAAGCTTGCGTCAATTAGATCCCGCCATTACGGCTACACGTCCCCTTGCTTTTTATTGTTATGGTATAGGTCATGTTGAAAATCCAAAACATGAGTTAGCTGATAATTATTATGATTTAATGTTTCAGCTCAAACAGTGGGGGATTCGTATTAGCCCTTTACTTAAACAACTTCCAACCCTTGAATCTTGTTTGGCTTATTATCAGAAACTAGTTGAAGTACGCCCCAATCTGGACTATGAAATTGATGGTGTTGTTTTTAAGTTGAATCATTTTGCAGATCAGGAAAAGATGGGCTTTATTGCCAGAGCGCCAAGATGGTCTATTGCCTATAAATTTCCTGCTCAGGAAGTATCAACAACCTTATTGGCAATTGAGATCCAAGTTGGTAGAACGGGTGTCCTAACACCCGTTGCCAGACTTGAACCTGTTGAAGTTGGCGGTGTTACAGTGACCAATGCCACTTTACATAATCAGGATGAGATTAATAAAAAGGATGTCCGTGTAGGTGATACGGTTATTGTTAGACGAGCAGGGGATGTTATACCAGAAGTAGTACGATCAATAGTAAGTAGAAGGCTTCCAAATTCAACACCATTTGTGATCCCTGATACATGTCCTATATGTGGCGCAGTTGCAGTGAAAATTAATGATGAAGCCAAGTCTCGTTGTAGTGCAGGATTAACTTGTCCTGCTCAACAGAAGGAAGTCATAAAACATTTTGTATCCAGAAAGGCAATGAATATTGATGGTTTGGGTGACAGAATTGTTGAACAACTATTAGAAAACAAACTTATTTTGCATGTGGATGATTTATATACATTAACTAAAGAAAATTTAATTACTTTAGAAAGAATGGGCGAAAAATCTGTTGATAATTTACTAACCGCGATAGAGCGAAGTAAACAAACAACATTTGCACGTTTTATATATGCACTTGGTATTCGTGAAGTTGGTGAGTCGACGGCCTTATCTTTGCAAAATAATTTCAAGTCTTTAGAGCTTTTACTTAATGCAAGTACAGAAGAATTATTATTAATAAAAGATATTGGCGATGTTGTTGCAAAAAATATTGTTACTTTCTTTGCAGATGAAAAAAATAGTAGACTTGTCCAGAGTTTAATTGAAGCTGGTATTTGTTGGCCTGAACCTTCGATTAATCAGAGTGAAAAGTCACAAGCGCTATCAGACGAAATAATTGTTATAACTGGTAGTTTTGAAAACTTTAATCGTGATGAAATTAAACAACAACTGCATCAACTTGGTGCTCAAGTTAGTGGTAGTGTTTCTAAGAAAACAACAATATTAGTTGCTGGTGAAAAAGCTGGTTCAAAACTGGAAAAAGCTCAAAACTTAGGAATTCGTATTATTAATGAAGATGAGCTTAATAAATTGCTTAATGAATCTTCGCTCTAACTAAATTAAAATCTACCATGGTGTTAAAGTTATCAGTTGATAATATCAATATAATTAAATTTAATGGTATCACTTGGAGAGCCTAAAGCTGATTCAAGTTCTATATTAAAATCAAACCCAAGAATATTGTTAGGATTAAATTCAACAGATGGGCTATTATGTTCATCTTTCCACCACTGTGGAATTGTAAAATCAGTTTCATTAATTGTAAATAAGTTTAGCCCTGGTTTTAAGTTCATTCTAAAGCTTGCAATAACATACGAATCAAAGTCTTCATCCTTACTATAACCCTCTACAAAAGAGTAAACGAATAAATCTAATGGAAATCCCCTTTTTGAATATAAGCTAATACTTATTTTCTTGTTTTTTATCGATTCTTTTTCAACCGAAATAAAAACTCCCGCATCTGAATCATTTATTTTATTGGGCGTACTATAAAACCATTCAATTTTACCTATACTATCTTTTGATAACTGGCTAACAGCCTTACCTTCTTTCCATGTTTCCCAACCTCCAGTAAGAAGGGATTTGCTACTTGAGTGCATTTTGTTCTCATGATCTTTCTCAATATATTGTTTTAGATTATTATTTGTGCCTGAACTATTAAGAAAAAAATCTCCTGTCAGAGAAGAAGACTCCCAAGGGGTTTGCAGGTTATGGGTTTCTTTTAAAACATCAATTCTAACTTGTTTAAAAACATCTTCAATTTTTAACTGGGCCTGACTTAAATATTTTAATAAATACTTTGTATAAAGGCCATTTTTATCATTGCCGTCTGCTGCAACGGAACCAGGTGCAGTTGCATAGGCAATAATAGTACCTGTTGGTGCATCCATTTTAGCCAATCCTTTTACAGAACTTCTAAAGCTTCTGGCAAATGGGTTATTTCTACAAGCATCCATAATAACAATATTTAATGGATTGGTGGCATCATACATTTTTCCCAGTACTCTACCAGCATCAACTGATTCATATTTTACATCTGACTCTGATTCTATAGTGGCATCAATTGGTATTAAGTAATTGCTACCAGCAACCTGAATGCCATGGCCTGCGTAATAAAACAAGCCAACACCACCGTCTTTAAGCTTTTTACCAAAAGTATTTATTGCCTGCTCCATTTCACGTTTACTAGCGTCAAGTTTTAAAATTATGCTAAAGTCATTTTGTTTTAAAAGTTCAGCCATATCGGTTGCATCATTGACAGAATTTTTAAGCGGTGCATCTTTGTAGGAAGCATTGCCAATCACTAAAGCGACACGCTTTTCTTTGGCATAGCCTTGCTGAATAGCCACCAAAAAGAGAATAAATATTACTATTAATAAACGCATAATTTTGAATAGGTGAGAAAATGAGCCTAAAAGTATATCAAAGAGGCATCATTTTGAAAGCTATATGTATAATAACACTATATCAGCATTATCTACTTTAAGATTACGGTATTTCTTTTTAACATCGTGCCGTATCAGGCTTTAAAGTTTTTGCTAAATTAAAGTTTAAACCGTTTTCAATATTTATTTTTATTATACCGTCTTAAAAAAAGAAGTGTCTATAATAACCTTAAAACTCGTAAAATCTTATCAAATTAAATCATATAATTAGTGACATTATCTAAATTAATATATAAAATATTTTTCCGAAATGTGAAAAAACAGGATTATATTTTGCAGTACATAGGTAGTCATAGTTTTTTAATAAAGAGGGAACTAGTGAGATGAATGAAAAATCAATTCAGGAACAAAT
>JADGAU010000192.1 GCA_015231865.1 Gammaproteobacteria bacterium
TACCATGGCGTCTACAATAACTTGACTGGGTTTCACAACTGGCCTGCCAGGATTTAATATGCTGAAGCATCTCTGCATCACGTGCGTGTGGGATCATTTTCTGCTCCTGTTAATAATTTGAGCAGGTAGTATGAGCAATTGCGATCAGTTTAGGAATGTGTGTTTGTTTTGACGCTTACTTTAGTCCTTTATGCTTAAAAGATTTAATCATAAATCAGTGTAGCATGATGCGCAACACAATCATAGTAAATTAAAAAATATTTGAATCATTTTATATTAAGGTTTTAAAAAAGTATAAATTGGTAATTTTGACCTATTGCAGCGATTTTGGCCTAAGCTCAAAAAAGCTTTAATTTCCAGATAGCAGCCATTTTAGAATGTTACAAATTGTGTGTATTAGTGTTTTATCATCCAGATACTTTCTCTCCTTTGAGTCCATTTAAGTCTTACATAGAATACTAATTATCTGGAAATAAATGAAGACTCGAAATCGAGAAGTAGGCAATCATCATCAGTAGAATCTCAGCACAATACGTGCAAACAATTGACATTAAATCTGTCCCTTTTGGGGTGTTTTAATTATATGGTTGTACGATTTCCAGGTAATTACGTCATTTTGATATCGAGATGAAAGCTGGGAACAGAGTTTACTTACTTTAGTCGTCACCACAAGCATTGTTGAATGCTGCATTAAATCAACTATAAACCAGCTATTTCACTTGCATATTCATAAGTTTACCTATAAGTTGTATTTTTAAAAGATAAAATTGAACAACTCTAAATAATCAAATGATAAATTTTTATTATCCAAAGCTCAAATTGATTCATTATTATTTACCTTAAAATATTCCTTATATGACTATAAATATCCCTAATGAAAAAATTCAAATACTGCTAATTGATGATGAAAAATCATTTCGGGATAGTCTCAAACTTTTTTTAGAAGATGATGGTTTTAATATCTCTGAAGCTGAAAATGGTCGTATTGGTATTGAAAAAATAGTCAATTTATAACCGGATCTGGTCTTAATTGATTTGTATATGCCTGAAATGACAGGATTGGATGTTTTACAATGGGTGAGTGAAAACACACCTGAACAACCCATTATTGTAATCTCCGGGGCTGGTGTTATCAATGATGTTGCTGAAGCACTAAGACATGGTGCCTGGGATTATTTATTTAAACCCATTGAAGATCTGTCAATATTAAAACATGCGGTTAATAGAGTGCTTGAACGCTCTGCGCTCATTAAAGCGAATAAAAATTATCAAGAAAACCTGGAAAGTGAAGTTATCAACCGTACTCAGGCACTGATTGAAAATCAGAATAAACTGATAGCATCAGAAAAGCTTGTTATCGAAAAGCAAAACTATCTACAAGGTGCGCTGAATGCGGCAAAGGCAGGAACCTTATTTTATGATATCAACAATAATCAATTAGTTTGGGATAAATTGTCTTATGCTATTTTTGATATTGTCCCTGAAGAATTTATACCGGTTTATGAGTCCTGGCGACAATATGTACACCCTGATGATATAGAAGCTGTAGAACAAAATTTTAATCAAGCGCTGCTAAATCCTAATCAGTTGAGCTTTGAGATTGAATACCGAATAGTGATACAGCAGTCGCAACTTCGATGGGTTAAAGTGAGCACTGAAATAAAGCGCTTATGGAGCAACAGGCCCGTTTAGATGAATTAGGTATCAACTATTTTACTTTCAACCATTGTGATAATGATCAGGCTGTTTTTGATCCAATGTGTATTAGACAGGTTATCACTAATTTTTTATCGAGTGCGATAAAATTTACGGGTAAAGGTAAACGCATTGATTTTGACTTGTCATCCAGTGAGCTAACTTACATACTGTTAAATAAGAAAAATATGAATGCAAGAGTTTAAGCTTAAAACTAGGTAAATCAGTATGTTACAGGTAATATTAGGGAGTTTCAAGTAGTTTGAAAAAATCCTAAGTTATTGAAAGAATTCTTATGCTGTGTAGTCAAATGTGTAGTTTAGTGCAGAGGTCTAAATTTAATGTAAGTCAGAAAATACCTCAGGGTGTTGCTCGGCTATTCTCAATAAAGTAATAGCAGGCCCTTGTGGATGTCTTCTACCCTGTTCCCAATCCTGTAATGTACGCATACTAACACCCAATAAACCAGCAAAAGCAGACTGAGTTAATTTAAGTTTAGAACGTATTTCTTTAGGAGCAGATGGCTCTGACAGCTCAGTTGTTTTAAGTGTAAATTTACCTTGTTTATGAGCCTTAATTTCATTAATTCCTTCCAGGATTTCAGCACCAATATCTCTAGTTGTCATTTTCAATACTCTCAGCTATTTGTTTTAATACATGGCTGGCAATAGTTGCTCTTTCAGATTTACTGTAAAGTGTTAATAACCATATTTCATGTTCACTTTTCTTCCAGTAGTAAATCACCCTTACACCACCACTTTTACCTTCGCCTGATTTAGCCCAACGAACTTTACGAACGCCACCAGAACCTTTAACTATATTTCCAGCATCTGGTTTTTGAAGTAAATAAGACTTCAACCCACGAAAATCATCATCCGATAAATACTTTGATAATGATTTTGTAAAAATAGAAGTTTCAATAAATACCATAATTAATAATACGGCATTGCAGTATATAGTTCAATCTAGATTTATTAATAAACCATGACCTTTCTGCATCCTTCAGAAACGCATTGATAACTAACAGACGTTATCAACACTAGCTCACAATTTATTAACAAAAATCTCAAACCAGTAACAATAATATTTATATGCTTAATTCTGATCAAGTTTTAAGCCTCTCTTCAACTTTCTAACTTATCACCTGTCTTATAAAATAATGCCTTAAAACACTTATTTTGAATCTTTAATCGCATCCATCAAATTCCAGCTTTTTATTTACCCAAAACTTTTCCCCAGAACTATCATCTGCCTACGGTGGCAGTACTATTCGGTAGTTTTTCATAAATGAAAACCTCCCCGCCCCCTATGAAGCATATATAAATCAAGCATATAAAAATCTATAACGGAACAGAGTTCCGTATCCGTATTAGGAACACCTACACCTATGTTGCAAGGATTTCAATGTAGTCATAATGAAGTTCAAATACGCTCATTGAAGTCCATTACTCCGCTAAATTTCCGCTAAATTTTTTTATTTACACCTATAGACAAATGCTAAAATCATTCATAAAATGTATCTATGAGTGATACATTGATATTATATAATTATGATTGTTAATTTCAGAGATAAGTGGCTTAAAGAATATTTTCTTAATGATATAAGCCACAAAAAAATTCCTTCTGATATTGATAGTCGATTATTTAGAAAGTTACAGTTAATTGATGATGCAACTACTGACCAGGATTTAAGGATCCCTCCAAGTAATCATTTTGAAAAATTAACAGGTAATTTAAAGGGTAAACACTCAATTAGAATTAATAAACAATGGAGATTAATTTTTAGTTGGAATAGCAATAATGATCAAGCAAGTGGAATTTATCTTGATGATCACAGCTATAAATAATGTATGAGGTATTGTCGTTATGATATTAACTAAACGTAAACCCGTTAGTGTAGGTGAAATGCTTAAAGAAGAATTTCTAAAGCCAATGGGAATTACACAAGATCAATTAGCTGAAGCTATGGGGGTTGGTCGAAAAACCGTCAGTGAACTATGTAATAATAAACGTACAATTACTGCTGATACGGCTCTTATTTTAGCCACTGTTTTTGGTAATAGTGCTGAGTTTTGGATGAACCTGCAACAACGAAATGAACTGTGGAAAGCCATGAATACTCCTGAACGTTGGGAACGGATCAATAAAGCTCATCCTATTGCTGCCTAATGAAGTTATCAGACTCAGATAGTAAATTGTTTTATGACCTCATGGCCCTTAATTCATCTGATGATACGGATGATTCCCTCGCTAACTGAAACGGGGAACAACTTCATTGCGCAACATCGTGTCGCACTCTCCAAAGCAGTCATTGAATAAGGATGAATTTTAATAACAGCGAATAACAGGTTATCTCCTTTAACGAAAATTTACTATTTTAATCAAGTAATTCGTATAGACCACATTCTCGTAATAAGTTTCTTCTATGCAAATTACCATGCAACCTTTTGTTATATTGAGTCTCTCCAACAATACAGTGTATTAGGTTTGATTTTTCATACGTTTCTTTTGAAAAGTTGCTAATCATCGTTCAAAATAGTTCTGTTTTTTATAATTAAGCTTTTACCTTCGGGAAAACTAATACCGATAGGATTATAAATCCATAACTCAAAAGTCTCATCAGACTCTGTAATAGTATCTCCTATAATTGTTACTGGGATAGTTGTCACCATTTGACCTGCTGGTATGGTTGCAACACCTTGGGTTGAAATATAATCTTTACCAGCAGTTGCGGTTTTATCGTGTGTTTCATAATCCACTTTAATATCATTTGCTAAAGATTTTGAAAGTTTTAATAGGAAATAATTAGTGTGGTTTGAGTTACTCTCTAGAAATGAGGATTCAACTTCATCTGAACTTGTTGGAGCAGAAATATTTTTCAGTGTTTCCCAACGCATATTATAGCTATTACCTTTAGGTGAACCATACTCAGATATTTTTATAAAGTAATAGCCGGCTTTTGATATAGAATATTCAATTTTCTCATAATCTTGTGAAGTTAAAGAAGTGATGGGCTACCTCAGAAAATCAGTTAGTCTTTACGCTGCTTTCTTGTAGAGTGGATTGCGAAGCGTTCACCATCATAAAGCTTTGATACCTTAAGATATATAAAGTCCAACAA
>JADGAU010000193.1 GCA_015231865.1 Gammaproteobacteria bacterium
CGAGCCACTAAAAATAAAATTACCGGGCGAGAAAATGTCGATAAATGTGCTGAGTATTTACTGAAAAACAAAGACAGATTACAGTACGACCAAGCTTTAAAATCGGGATTCCCAATTGCCAGTGGTGTCATTGAGGGTGCTTGCCGCCATTTGATTAATGATCGACTAGATATAACGGGAGCAAGATGGAGTTTAGATGGCGCTGAGGCCATACTTAAATTACGTTCACTGAAATCTAGTGGTGATTTTGATGATTATTGGCAATTTTATAAGAAACAGTCGAAAAAGAGAAATTATCAGTTTTGTCACGAGCAGTTGATGGTCTCATGAGTTTGTCGTTACAGAGGAACTACACCCAAAACTAATTACTGTTATTCCCAAAGCACATCCAAATTAAACTCATGCTTTTCAAAAGGTAAGGCGCAAACCAGCTGATCTTTTTCATAAGTTTGTAATAATAACCAATTATTTTCCTGGCGTTCGTAGCATTCAAGTAATTGCAGTTCAGGATCTATCAGCCACAGGTGTTTGACACCTGCTTGTGCATAAATAGGCATTTTTTCAGCACGGTCCAAACGTGCCGTGGAGGGTGAAAGAATTTCACAGACCCAGTTAGGGACGATCTCAAACCAGGCAGTTTCCGGTAGGGATGGCATACTTTCTTTACGCCAACCAGCTAAATCCGGCACCAATACATGAGAAGCTATATGGCACTCTGGTTCATCTAATATCCACCAGCCACCCGGTCCTCCTTTTCCTTTTTGATAGGGTGAAACTAATTCGTCGCCCAATGATGAAAAAGCCAGGGCATGTTTTGGTGCAGGTCGAGGATGTGAATGTAATGCGCCATTAATAATTTCCCCGACATGGTGTTCAGGAATGGTAAACAAGTCCTCATAAGTGGCTATTTTAACAGCGGCTTGTGGCATAGTCATTCTCCAGATTATGATTAATTTTTACATATTTTTTATTGACATGCACGGTAATTGAAGTTTTAAATATAGTAAAACGATTTTATTGTTGAACTATTTTATAAATAAGCTAAACTGTAAATGTTCATAACCATTTACAGTTTTGACAATGCTAGAAAAATTATTTTATTATGAAGCTCAGTTATTAGCTAATTGTCAGCTTAAATTTAAGCGTTATTTGTTTGCGCAATTAGAAATTGATGATCGCTTAATCGCTATTGTTGGTGCTCGTGGTACTGGCAAAACGACAATGTTGCTGCAGCATGCCTTGGAGTTAAAACAATTACATCATAATCATGAAGTTTTGTATTTAACTCTGGATTTTCCTTTTTTATCTAATATTGATTTATTTGATTTTTGTGAAAAATTTGTACAGCAGGGCGGAAAGTATCTTCTTATTGATGAAGTCCATAAATACAAAGAATTTTCTTCTCATTTAAAGTCTGTTTATGATTTTTTTCCAAAGCTTAAAATTATCATAACCGGTTCGTGTGCGACTTCGATTCTTAATGCCAGTGCAGATCTAAGCCGACGCGTGACTTTATATCATTTAAATGGACTTTCATTTAGAGAGTTTTTGAGTATTACTTCAGGAAAAGAACTATCTGTTTATAGTTTTAATCAAATTATTAACGAGCATCATGAAATCACCGAAACAATAACGAAAGAGTATTCTATTGAAGAGCTATTTTCACAATATCTAAAATATGGTTATTATCCTTTTTATTTTGATAAACAACAAACTTACTTAAGTGCTTTACTTGAGACGGTCAATTTAACCATTGATATTGATTTAGTCACATTAGGATTAATAGAACAACGATACACCTATAAGTTAAAAAAGCTCTTAGAGGTTGTTTGTCTTTCAAATCCTTTCGAAATTAATTTAAGCAATATTGCTGCTCAGGCAGAAATAAGCCGCGTAAAGCTTTATGATTATTTGAATTATTTAGATAAAGGTGAGTTAATTTTATTAGTTGAGCAAAATGTAAAAGGACTGAAAAAAATAAGTAAGCCTGCAAAATTGTTTTTGAATAATTCAAATTTACTCTATGCCTTTTGTGATGATTTTAAAATTGGCACAGTAAGGGAAACATTTTTTGTTAATCAACTTAAGCATTTACATGATATAAAATCGGCAAAGACAGGTGATTTTATAATTGATAATAAAACGACCATAGAGGTTGGTGGAAAGAATAAAAATTTCAGACAAGTCTATGATATTGATGATGCATACCTGGCTGTTGATACAGTAGCTACAGATAACCCACGAAAAATACCACTATGGCTGTTTGGATTTTTGTATTAAGTATTTTTAAATAGTAACTTGCAGTAAGTCTGTTATTATTTTATCTGGATAAGGAAGGTGAGAAGGCCAAGTTTTATTTTCTCTATTAATCCAAATAGTTTTAAGTCCAACATTCATTGCACCAAAAATATCTGTTTCAGGATCATCCCCAATA
Organism: Gammaproteobacteria bacterium; assembly: GCA_015231865.1. Classification (GTDB taxonomy): domain Bacteria; phylum Pseudomonadota; class Gammaproteobacteria; order GRL18; family GRL18; genus JADGAU01. The sequence goes on from JADGAU010000193.1 coordinate 2,435, forward strand.
TGTATAATTTCATCGGCTCTAGCTTGATAATTTATTGATGCATGTTGCTTTATTTCATTAAATATTTTGGGATGTGGCTTTTGTACACCAGAAGCTTCTGCGTTATGAGAATAAGAAAAAAACTGTTCCAAACCAGTTAGAGTCATACTAAGTTTTGCATTCCCATTTGATATTGAAAATAAAATGTAATTTTTTGAGAGATTTTCAATAACATTATAAACTTCATCATATAAAGTTACTTGATTTCGTTCATATAAATATTTCTCAAAGCCTTTTGATAGAAGTTGTTTGGTTTTTGTTTCAGAATAATTAAATTCCTTAGCTAATAGTTTTAAAGATAATTTTCTGATGGCACTGATATTGTGAGATAAGTGAGGGTTATTAGCAAATAATTGCTTTCGTTGCTTCCAAAGATCTTCAATGGAGTATTTACAAGTGATTTCGGGGAAGTGTTCTGAATACCAATGATGAAGATTTTTCTCGGCTTGATGAATTGTTGGCATGCAGGGCCAGAGTGTGTCATCAAGATCAAAAGAAATTATTTTGATTGTCATAAGCTACTAGAGCTTTAAAAGGTAGTTGGCGGAGTGGACGGGACTCGAACCCGCGACCCCCGGCGTGACAGGCCGGTATTCTAACCAACTGAACTACCACTCCTAAAAGAAGGGCGTATTCTACTTTAGTTTTTAATTAAAAGCTACTATCAATGTTATAATTTTTGTAATTTCTTTTGAAAATGATATTTTGTTTATGAGCGCGATTAAAATTTCACAGCTTTGGATTTATCCCATTAAATCAATGAAAGGTATTTCATTAAAATCATCTGATATTGATTGCAAGGGACTAAAATATGATAGGCAATGGATGCTAGTTGATGAAAATAATCAATTTTTGTCTCAAAGAAGATATTCTCAAATGGCTTTATTTTCAGTTAAATTATACGAATCTGGATTGTTAGTCTCATATCCAGATATGGACGATTTAATTATTCCATTTATAGATGAAAAGGCAATTAACAATAATTTTATTAAAGTACAGGTCTGGGATGATCTCTGTGACTCAATCCATATCAATCAACTTTATGATAAATGGTTCTCTAAAGCATTAGGAATATCTTGTAAGTTAGTATTTTTACCAGATTCCAGTAGTAGGGTGGTTGATTCCAATTATACTTCAAAGAAAGAAACTACAAGATTTAGTGATGGTTTTCCTTTGCTACTTTTAAGTGAAGAATCATTAAGTGATTTAAATCATCGATTGATTAAAAATAATGCTCATGAAATTTCTACACAACATTTTCGCCCCAATATTGTTATTAAAGGATGCAAACCATATGCTGAAGATAATTGGACAGAGTTTACAGTTGGCAAGATTAAATTTCATGTCGTAAAACCCTGTACCCGCTGTGTCATTACAACAATAGACCCAGAAACAGGGTTGACTTCCGGTAAAGAGCCATTAAAAACATTAAACAGCTATAGAAGGCAGGGACAAAAAGTTATTTTTGGACAAAATATGTTATGTGAATTTAAGGATGAAATTAATTCTAAGATTAGAATTAATGATATAGTTAATTTTCCTGAGAACTCAAATGAAAAACCTGTATTTTAAATTATTGATTTAGTAAGTGCTTAAAAATAGTATCAATAAAATTCTAAATTTGCCTTGACTAGAATCATAAACATAGTAAAATACGCGACTTCAATTATTCAACTCTTGAATATAGAAATATGCCCAGATAGCTCAGTCGGTAGAGCAAAGGACTGAAAATCCTTGTGTCCCTGGTTCGATTCCAGGTCTGGGCACCACTCTTTTATTTAAAATCAATACTTTATAATTACCATTGTTTTCCTAAAAATAAGATTTAGGAAAAGATTTTATAGTTTTAGGAAAAGAATACTATTTTGCTGCTCTGACTTCTTCCACTTTAGTATTGTATCGTTCTTTCATTTGTTCACTTTTATGGCCGCCTAAATTTTTATCTTCTGCGTCTGATATTCCTTTGGATTTTAGTAAATGCAAAGACCAGTATGAATCACCTTTTCCATTCTCAATCATTCTTTTTTTTAAACGCTGCATTGCAGTGTTTAAGGTACTTTTATTTAACTTTCCTCCTGTAGTACCTATGATTAAATAGGGATCAAGCATAACAACTGTATATTCTGAATGCCTTCTTATCGCTTGGAAGTATGCTTTTTTTAATCTTGGTGTCCATTGAACAATGTTGTCTTTGCTGCCTTTTCTACGATGAACCTTGATACCATCTTTAGTACAATGAGATAAACGTATATCAAGAGTCTCAATACCACGAGAAGCAAGCAGATATGTCAATTCAAATACTGGTTGAAGATAAGA
>JADGAU010000194.1 GCA_015231865.1 Gammaproteobacteria bacterium
AAAATTAGTCACTATTAGTGATAAAATACTATCGATACAAAGACCAATACAGCTACTTGCCAGAAAAAAATTAAAACTCAATTTTGAGCTTGAATCTAAGCAATCTAGTTGGCATATAGGTGGTGGTAAAATGAACTTTGATAAGAGTTATAAGATTAACATAGCAGAAAACATTTATGGTTTTCTATTGCCAAATATTAATTTGAATAAAAAAGTAATTTTTTATTCAAAACCAAAATTTGACGAAGATAACAAGCTAAGTAAAAATCCACCAAAGGGTAATGAATTAAAAGTTTATGAACAGTTGTCTAAGCTTAGCGTACCCTATCTGATGTTTTATAAAACATACATTAAGTTTCTTGAAGAAATTGAATTTAGAGATCAAACATATGGCATAGATTTTTATCTACAATCTAAAGCTCTTGATGAAATTATCAACGCAAAAAATAATCCTGATGATTTCTCAGACTTAATGTCAGATGCTCCGGTCAAAAATAATCTAAAAGACGATAGTTTAGATTTGGACGATTTAGAACTGCCTGAATAAATAGAAAAATGTAATTCAATTCTAATTTATACAATGTGTTTCTATTCCGATTTCAACGACGTATTATCTGAAGATAATTTATGAAATCGGGGTAGAAATAATTAGTTGTCTCTGAAAAACAACTGATAAGTGACCATAGAAAAGTATTTAAACTCAATCAAATAGCGATGATTTTAAAGTAATTATTGCTTTATTTTTTAACTTACTAATCTGTATCAAAAAATTAAAAAAATCCTGATATATTATTATCTCATTTGGCTCTGTATTCTTAATATTTTTCAGCAAAAGATTAACATCATCAAATTCTTCTTTTAAATGAATTTCTTTATTTCTATCCAGTTTTTTAAGTTCGACATAAATGTACTGAATAATAGGAATATTTCGACCACTGCTAACCATAACATTACCGATAATTTGATAGAGTATTAAAAAATTAAGATCCTTTTGTTTAAAATTATTATCGATATATTTATCAACACAAGTCATAGCCTCTAAAATAGAAATAATCTTTTTGTAATTGAAATAAACAGCAACAGCATTCCAAAAACCTATAACAATTGCTGATGCCCACTCTATACTCATTCGTAAACCATTTTGTATAAAAACCCGACGAACTATAAATTTGCTAATGGCATTCGATATAGTAATTCGCAGATAATATAATAATTTTATTAATCGGGGTTTAAATTTACCAACATTTTTGTAGGCATCGATGGTATCAATTGGTACTTTAGGTTCTTCTACACCAACAACTAGACGTGATAGTAAAAAATCAAAACCTAAAATATAGTTTTCTCTAAGCTGTTCAAAATCATAGCCATATTTATTAGCCATTGCAGTTGCTATTGTTACACTTATTTTAAGTACCATAACCATTTCAATGATACTGCCAATAATTACTGTCACGCCGATATAAATAATCTTTTCAAACCATAAAGGGGTAAAAAATTCTGTGTCTGGATAATGTGTATCGATATAAATTAACGGTAATGAAAAAACAAAACCAACTAAAAATGCATAAAAGATTTGTAGTCGAATAGATATATTTTTCTGATTATTTAAGTTTTCTTTATTGATTTGGGTAGATACCCATTTTTCAAGTATTTTAGGCTTGTAGGAAACATTTTGCATATTGATTGTGTTATATATTTTGTCGCATAAAGAAGATGCCTATGAAAGCAATATAAGATTGATATCACTAAAGGAATGAGTTATTGATTAAAGCTTGTACTGTTAATCTTATTTGGCTTTTTTTGTGGTGATTTAGGCAATGTTATTTTTAAAGTCACTGATGCAGTTTTAGTAAAATTATCATAAACTTTATCTACAATAACAGCGTTTTTTAGAAACCCTTTAACGATTGTTTTAACATGACTTTTATCATCGGATAAATAACGAATTGACTTAACTTGTGTTTGATATATTTGTTCTAACAATTGCCTTTGGGCATCAACTTTTGCTGCGGTAAATGCAGCATATTTTGATTGCCCCGGAGCTGAGTAACCAGTTGCAATATATTCCCCTTCAGCTACGTTAACAGGGGAAGCAGAAGTATTACAAGAAACAATACTTAAAATGACTATAATCAATATTTGTTTCACACCGAATAAGCCCCATCATCATATAGTTTTTTTAACTTTTGAATTATGCCTCTTGCTTCTTCATTAATACAATATTTTATGACTTTTTCAAAATTAACATTGTTCTTTAATAATCGTTCAACACATTCTTGTAAAAGTTCAAAATCGTTTTCTAGAGCGATGGTTTGCAGCTCATTGGCAACATCAATGATATTTTTCTCACTTTCTTTTAAAGCTTTCCATAAGTTAATAGATATCATAAAAATAAAGACAATTAACGCAGTCCATAAAAAGTTTATCCATAAGTCATCGCCTTTGACGACTTCCAGCTGCTCTTGTGAAAAGAATATAGGCTGAAGCCAATTCAAATACCCCATGAGTTCAAACCAGTTTATTACCAGGGTAATTGCAGCTGCTATTGTTAGTAAAATGATAATCTGTAAAACAAAACAAATGGGCTTATTATATATTTCTTTAAAATAGTATTTAATAATAAATAAATGTATACCGCTTTTATGTTTCTCAAGCCAGATATAGGCATCGATATTTTTTTTACTATCACTGCTCATACACTTAGCATATCTTTTTGCTAATACTTCGGCGCCAAGAAAACCTAAAAATATCATTAAGAAATCCAGGCCTTTGTCAGAAAGATAGCCTAAAGTTTCTTCCAGATCCTTATTAGTTTTTGCGGCTTCCTGTTCTTCTATTTTTTTTATAAATTCAGAAGCAATATCATTTGAAGGTTCTTTAGACAGTACTTTCATAAAAATAATCTTGGAATTATCTAAGTCACCATTGAGATACATGGCTTTGGCATAATAAGACATAATAAATATATTACTATTATATTTTTTATATCCCATCTTTCCAAACTTGACAGCTTCAGGATAATCACCCGCATCTTCAACAAGTTTTTGCAGCTTTACCTGAGCTCTCGTTTCTGATTTGAGGTATTTATTATAATCAAAACTTGCATAAGAAGATGAGAAAGAAAGTATTAAAACTATCGCTAAAAATATATGTTGAAACATTTGCTATCCTCACTCAGGAACAACGACTATCACTTTTGCTTTTTTTAAAGCTGCAATGGTAATTTGTAATTTTTTAAGACTATCATCTGAAAGTACGATATCAGACTTTCTGCTTTTATAGGTAGATTCACCTTTTAATTCCAGTGGTGTAGCAAAGACTCTTTTATTTTTCCGTGCATCTTCAATGTCAAAGTCCATGCCAACAGAAACTCCATTTCTACCAATGAAAGCAGAATCATCAACGTATTTACCTGGATATATTTCTTTTCCTTTATTATTGACCAGTTTTACAGTTAAAGCAGGTTTTAGATCAGTTACATCTCTCGCATCGATTAACAGTCCAGAATAATTATTACTTTTAATATCTTTTATAATAGTTTCCAGATAGTTTAAAGATATATTATCTTTAGATTCTTTAAAATCTTTCATTAGTTTATTAATGGTTTCCTGATCCTGTAAGGTATAGGCTTCTTTTGCATGGGCAGTACTGATACCAAAGTTAAATGAAGTAAAAAAGTTTTGTAGTTTTTTGCGCCATTTATCAGACATTGCACTATCATTTCCACCTAAGGCTGTGCGCAGATCTTTACCCATATGTATTTTTATTTTTGATATAGCACTTTGTTCGGCTTTATCATATTTATTTGAGACAATCTGAGCACCTTTTACGACACCACTGACTTTACTTCTGATCACATCGCTTTCCAGCATACCATCTTTTATGGTTGTCTCAGAGTCAATGCTAACCCCTTTAATTAGTTCAAGCAAATTTCTTTGAGCAATAACAACTGCGGCACGCTTAGCTCGAAACTTTTTTTGACCTGACTCAGACTCACCCTGGCACTGGATAAAGCCATCACTCCAGTTAATAGCACAATATTCACTTTCTTGTACCACATCTTTAGCACTGACTGTAGTATTTAAATAGAAAATAACGGTCAGACAAAAGGCAATTTTAGTTAATAATTTCATGTTTTATTCCTTTAAAATTATTTTAATAAATTTTTTACAGTATATTCACTTTTAGTAAACTCATCTAAACCTAAAGACTTATATTTATCCATTAAAGTTTTCTCACTATTATAATGGATCCCTCCAACTAAAATCACATGAATATTTTTATCTATTTTTTGTAAAATGGTTGAGATTTTATTATCAGTTTTATCTCCATCTTGAAAACGAAACATATTTGTTACCAAAATAATATTTTTAGGTTTTTGGTTTTTAATTTGAGCTAGTAACTTTGTTTCATCTATATAACCTTTATCTGGCTTAACCATATCTTTTACGGAACGATATTTGCCATATTCGTTATTATCAAGTCCAAAAAGATAATTTAAATCTCCTATTGAAGCATTTTTGGCACTTATATTTGTTGGTTGATTAACGGATTGTTTTATCCACTCAGGAAACTTTTTTAAAATGATTTTTTCATTTAACTGTTCCCAATAATATTGATCTAAAATATTTTTATCTATCTTATTTTTATATCTTGAGAACAATGATGAAACACCTATACATTTGGCAACTTTTTGTTGTTTAATTTTTTTACATGATTCTTTAAATAGCTCTATTACTTCATTAGAATTTGAACCATTCCATCTTAT
>JADGAU010000195.1 GCA_015231865.1 Gammaproteobacteria bacterium
ATGCAATACGTATAATGCATAACATTAAATATTTGTAAGTATTTAAAAAAATCATATTTTGAACACAGCAGCAGATAACACCGGATGAATTAAGAATGTTTAGTAAATAAGTAATACCTATTGCTACCATAGTATTATGAACTGTCAACCCGTACCAGTGAACAGGAGTCCAGCTGATGACGTAGTCATGGAATTTGCTCGATACCTACGGCACGACCATGGGCTAGCTGAGATAACGATCAAGAACTATACGAGAATCGCTCGTCAGTTTCTGTTAATGCGATTTAATCAAGGAGAAATTAGCCTGCGTGACATTAATGTAACTGACATCATGATGATGATTAGCTAGTTGCTTTTGTAGTTCTTCTTTCTTGTTTTGAAGATTGATTTTTTCTGTATTAATTTTATTTCTAAATTGATATCATTTGGTTTCATCAATAATTCCTTTAGTCAAAGGCAATTAAAAACCTTTAGAAATGCTTTTTATAATCCATATTCTGATGCAAAACACGGACTATTCTAACTCCGTAATTATATGGAATATAAAAAATAATATGCTTGCCAACCAATTGTCCCCGATAAGATGCCCTGATTTCATTATAGGATATACCTAAATGTGGATTATCAGCTAATTTTTGAAATTGGAGATCAATTTCATCCAGATATTTATTTCGTTGAGCTCTTCCCCAATTTTGTTCGGTAAAAAGACCTATATCGAGTAAATCCTGATTGGCTCTAACAGAAACTTTATAAGTCGCCATTACTGATTATCTATCTGTTTTTTTATATTATCCATAGAAAAGTTTTCTATATCTCCACTTTTTTCACCTTCAATTAATGCAGCCTGTAAAGCCTTGATTTTTAAACTTTCATATTCTGTATTTGATAATACTACAGCAACTGGCTTACCATTACGTGTTACACCGACAGGTGAGTTTTGGACTTTTAACAAGACTTCACCAAATTCACGTTTTGCATCGCTGGCACTTAGAGTTTGCATAAGAACATACCTTGTAATTATTTTGATTAAATTAATTAATTTGATTATTTGTAAGTGTATCAGCAATATCATAATGTTGCCACTGTAGATATCTAAAGCAATTGAAAATCAAGGCGAATTCCCAGATATTTCCCTGTTAATTTTTGATATTTATTATAGGTTCTATATATAACTTACTGTTATTAATTGGGATAGGGTGAGAGTTGCAGGAATATTTCCATCAATTATTCGTTAAATAATTTGAGGTGATAAAAAAGCTAGGAATCATAAAATTGTAGATGATGTGATATTCTCAGTTAATAATAATCGACATCCCTTAATTTTAACAGAACGAAGAGAACATGCATTTGCTTTAAGTGAAATGCTAGCAGTTAAAGGTATAAGTCATTTAGTATTAAGAGGGGGAATGAAATCTCAGGAACTAAAAGAAGCTCAAGATAACATACAGTCTGTTCAAGTATTAATTGCGACTGGTAAATATATAGGAGAAGGTTTTGATTTAGCTAAACTGGATTCATTGTTTCTGGCATTGCCAATTTCATGGAAAGGTTCTTTGACCCAATATGTTGGGCGCATACAACGATAATATACGGGTAAAGAAAGGGTAATTGTTTATGATTATGTTGTTCAGGGATTTCCAATGTTGCTACGAATGTTTAATAAAAGAGTAAAGGGATACGATGCTCTTGGTTACGAATTAACATATCTAGGAAAAAAGAAATTGTTTCAGGCTAGTTTGAAATTAAATTAATACCCAGCTTCTTTTTGATGTCGAAAGGCCAGTAAATAAACTGTATCTGCATAATTATCAAATTTATAGAGAGCGACATAACCTGACTCCCCGAAAGGGATAATGAGCTCTCTGAGTTCAGGCATATCATCTAAAGGTTTACCAATTTCAGGGCCAGTCATCAACAGGTTTAAATAGTGTTTTATAATCTGAGAAGCCTTGGTAGACACCATGGGATTTTTTTCAAAAAGAAATTTACGGCACCTTTCTAAACCAATAACTGCACCTTCAGTTATGACTAATCGTGGCATTTAGGATTTTCTGACTCTTTGTCCGTACCCCAGGTATCAAGCCACTCATTAACTTCATTAGCGGTAAGGTGTTGACCATTTTCTTGATATGCTTTCCAAGACGACAGAGCTTCTTGCTTAAAGTTTTCTTTAGCTTCTTCACGTTCAACATAGCTTCGTATAGCCTCTTTCATTATCCAATGAGCAGAACGTTGACGTGAATCTGCAAGAAACTGAACTCTTGTTTTTAATTCATTATCAAGCTTAATCGATGTCGCCATATAAATACCTAGCAATAATAAGTAATACCTATTACTACTATAGCATCATTTAAGAAGGGTTGTTATATGTATTTTGAATATTTTTCGTATAAAAACTCCATGACTACTTGCTTAAGCGATTGATCTTTAGTGAAAATATCTCTGATTAAAAACCTGTAAGAATTAGTCTTTAAAAATCAAACCGTTACAGTGGCTAGCCGTATCGGTAGTTCGAATCATTCTTGCATCGCCATACAGTCTGCTGTATCCTCCAGTTCGCTTGCATCACCATATAATACCTTTTACTATCAATAAGATAAGTTGTTATTTGTTAATTAATGCAGTCTCTGTTTAGCATGAAAACCGCCTAATTATCGTTAATTTCCAGGATTATCTCTAAACACATATTCGCTGTTCGCTTGTGGATTCCACTATTTTGATATCGTCTACCTTCAATAGATTTGAAAGAATATTCCTCAATTACAGGGATATTATATTTTTTTAAATGTTCAACAATAATGCTTTGAAATTTAGATTCATGTTAAGCTGGGGTATTAGACATTCTTTATCCTTCAATGTTGGCAACATAATAAGCAGATATTAATACCTCATTATACAAGTCAACTCAATCAAATAAAAAATCATAAAAATTTCCAAAAACTTTTAAAAATCAAAAACACTTTGCGTTTATAAAACTATAAGCAATGTGAATTAAATTTTTAAAATAGTTTTAGGAAATCAAGATGAACAGAACTCAAAAAGTAAATGCAATTTATCGTGAATTAAAAGCCGTTATGGGTAATACCATGACAACACGAGAAATTCTTGAGACTGCATACCTTTTTCTTGAAGCCAATGAAAATATTGAAAATGAATCATTAAGTGATTTTGGCAGAATCAAAACTCCATTTGTTGAATTTCAGGATATCAGGGAACCATGCTGGAATGGGGTATCGATAAATTAAATGAACTAAGAAATAGAATGCCAGATGCTGGAGGTTTAATTATTGCGCCAAATATTGAAATGGCAGAATACTTCGTGGATCTGATTGAATTAATGGAAGGTGAAAAGCCAATGTTAGTTCATAGTCAAATGACAAATCCAACTTCAAAAATCGCTGCATTTAGAAATACCGATAAGCGTTGGTTAGTCTCTGTTGCAATGGTATCAGAAGGAGTAGATATCAAACGCCTAAGGGTATTAATTTATCTGCCCAATGCATTAACAGAATTAGCATTTCGCCAGGCCATTGGCCGTGTTGTCAGAACCAGAGCATATGATGATGATACCAGAGCCTATGTCATTATGCCTTCATTTGAAACATTTGATGTCTATGCCCGTAGAGTTGAAGATGAAATGCCAACAACGGCTAAAAAAGAATCTAGCACAAAATTTAAGAAATGTTCAGTCTGTCATACAGAAAATGCATTAAATGCAAAAGAATGTACAGAATGTGGTCATGAATTTCCTTCTCAACAAGAGCGAACAAAAACTTGTGATTCTTGTAGTTCAATTAATCCAGCATCAGTAACGCATTGTATGAATTGTGGCGAATCATTTCAGCATAACTTTAATGTATTACTAAAAGATGCATTACGAGATGGTGTTATTGCCAGAGGTATGGATATCGATGAACAGGAAACACAGGAATCCGAAGCAATGGCCAGTAGCTTTAGAAGTAAAGTATTAAAAACTGGTGATGAACGCCTGGTAAAAATTATTAAAATTTTACCCGATGAAAGCTGGTCACGCTTAAAGCAAATTATGGCTTCATAAAATTAAATAAATTTAAAAATCAAATTTGATTTTACGTTTATAACAGTAATCTAATTACGTTTATATAGATAGAGAATCAAATAGCGTTAAAACGGTACTATTTTAAACGTAAATTAGATAGTTTATTAATTAAACTTGTGATAAGTTACTAAAAAAGGAAAAAAATTTATGAACACAGCATCACACAATAAATTAGTTTCATTCATCTGGAGTATTGCCGATGATTGTTTACGTGATGTTTATGTGCGGGGTAAATACCGTGATGTAATTTTACCTATGGTCGTTTTACGCCGTATCGATACTTTACTGGAGCCAACTAAAGAAGAGGTATTGGAAGAAGTTGCCTTTCAGAAAAAAGCCTTAGGCACAGAACTGGATGATGATGCCTTACAAGATGTTTCCGGTTATGTGTTTTACAACACCAGTAAATGGACTCTAAAAAAACTGCATGATACCGCATCCAATAGCCAGCAAATTCTACAGGCTAATTTTCAGGATTACCTCAATGGTTTTAGTACCAATGTGCAGGAAATTATTACTAAGTTTAATTTATCCACACAAATTGCGCATATGGCATCAAAAGATGTCTTATTAGAAGTGCTGCAAAAATTTATCTCACCCTATATCAATCTAACCCCCTTTGAAAAAGATGATCCCGAAGGGAAAAAACTACCGCCATTATCAAACTTAGGCATGGGCTATGTCTTTGAA
>JADGAU010000196.1 GCA_015231865.1 Gammaproteobacteria bacterium
AGAAGAACTCGGTTCACAAATAGGCGATGCGGTTCATGCCGATTATAGTGGTGTCAAAATAAGTGGCATTAATAAAATATTGGGTAATGGCTACCTATTAGGTATAGCCTCAGATTTTAATGCTAAATACGCCATTGATGAAAAACACTTCTGGCAATTTTTAGAAGAAACTCAGTCTAATGAGCTTGAAAAGCTTAAACGACAAAGTGATTGGCAACTGAAAATTCTCGAACGCTTTGATCGTATGATTAAAAAAAATGGTGTCTTAAGCTTATTAAAAAAAGGTCTGGATATTGATGATGCGCATTTAACCCTGTTTTATCAATTACCACTGGAAAGCAGTAGCCAGCAGGTTAAAGACAACTTTACTAAAAACCATTTTAGTGAAACCCGTCAGGTTCGATATTCCAAAGATAAGCCGTTACAAGAAATTGATATGGTGTTATTTATTAATGGTATTGCCATTGCCACGATGGAGTTAAAAAATCCCTGGACTGGACAAAACGCCCGTTTTCATGCTCAAAAGCAGTATCGGGAAGATCGGGATAATAAACAGCCCTTATTACAATTTGCCCGTTGTATTGTTCATTTCGCCGTTGATACCGATGAAGTCTATATGACCACTAAACTCAATGGCAAAGGCACATTTTTTTTACCCTTTAATAAAGGTGTCTCAGAAGGTGGTCATTATGGCAAAGGCAATCCACCCAATCCCAATGGACATAAATCGGCTTATCTTTGGGAAGAAGTATTTAGCCCCAAAAGCATAGCTAATATTATTCAGCACTTTGTTCGTTTAGATGGCGGCAGTAAAGATAAACTGGCGCAACGCACCTTGTTTTTCCCTCGTTATCATCAACTTGATGTGGTCAGAAAAATCATTGAACATGCCAGTCATAATGGCACCGGACAAACTTATTTAATTCAACACTCAGCCGGTTCGGGCAAATCCAATTCAATTACCTGGGCTGCCTATCAACTCATTGAAACCTATCCAGGCAGTGAAACCATTCAAGGTGCAAAAGGTCTTGATTACCCCTTATTTGACTCGGTAATCGTGGTTACAGATCGCCGCTTGTTGGATAAACAATTAAGAGACAATATTAAAGAATTTTCCGAAGTCAAAAATATTGTTGCACCAGCTTTTTCTTCTAAAGATTTAAGTGATGCCTTGGTTAAAGGTAAAAAAATAATTATTACCACCATTCAAAAATTCCCCTTTATTATCGATGGTATCGCCGATTTAAGCGATAAACGATTTGCGGTGATTATTGATGAAGCTCATAGTTCTCAAAGTGGTTCGGCACATGACAATATGAATCGGGCTATGGGTCATGAACAAAGGGGTAAAGATCAAAAGGGCAAGGAAAAGGGTGAAGAGCTAGAAGAAGATAAAGATGCGCAGGATAAAATTATCGAAGCCATGCAAAGCAGAAAAATGCGTGGCAATGCCTCTTATCTGGCCTTTACCGCAACCCCTAAAAATATCACCTTAGAAAAATTTGGCAATCAACAAGCCGATGGACGTTTTAAACCATTTCATCTCTATTCCATGAAACAAGCCATTGAAGAAGGATTTATTCTCGATGTGCTAGCCAACTATACCACCTATAAAAGTTATTACGAGATAGAAAAATCCATTCAGGACAACCCAACCTTTGATAGTAAAAAAGCACAAAAAAAGCTAAAAGCCTATGTAGAAGGGCATCAACAGACCATTGATAGCAAAGCAGAGATTATTTTAGATCATTTTATTCCAGCAATAGTGACCAGTAAAAAGCTAAAAGGCAAAGCGAAGGCAATGGTTATAACGCAAAGCATTGAATCGGCGATACGCTATTACAATGCTTTAAAACGTATCATCACTGAAAAAGGCTCGCCATTTAAACTATTAATTGCTTTTTCCGGTACTAAAACAGTTGATGGTATTGAATACACCGAAGCCGGAATAAACGGTTTTGCCGAAAAAGATACTCGTGATAAGTTTGAAACCGACGAATATCGACTTTTAGTGGTAGCTAATAAATACCTGACAGGATTTGATCAACCAAAATTAACAGCCATGTATGTTGATAAAAGACTTCAGGGTGTTTTAGCTGTTCAGGCCTTATCACGATTAAATCGAAGTGCTGACAAGCTAGGCAAAAAGACCGAGGATTTATTTGTACTGGATTTCTTTAATAGCATTGATGATATTAAAAACTCATTCGATCCTTTCTATACCTCAACCTCTTTAAGTGAAGCGACGGATGTTAATGTACTGCACGAACTGAAAGAAAGCCTGGATGAAGTGGGTGTTTATGAATGGTCAGAAGTCGAAGAATTTAATACCAAGTATTTTAACAAAGCCGATGCTCAGGAACTTAGCCCAATTATTGATACGGCAGCAGCAAGATTTAATGGTGAAAGCCAGGATGATTTAGAGCTGGAAGATGATGACAAAATTGACTATAAGATTAAAGCCAAACAATTTGTAAAAATCTATGGTCAAATGGCCTCTATCATGCCGTATGAGGTGATTGAATGGGAAAAACTATACTGGTTTCTTAAATTCTTAATCCCAAAATTAAAAGTTAAAGATCCAGACGCTGATGCATTGGATAAACTGCTTGAGTCAGTTGATTTATCCACCTATGGATTAGAGCGAGTTAAACTTAATTATACGATTGGTTTGGATGACTCCGACACAGAAGTAGATCCAACCAATCCTAATCCTCGAGGTAATTTCCCAACTGATATAGAAAAAGATCCATTAGATGAAATCATCAAAAACTTCAATGAACGCTGGTTCCAGGACTGGTCAGCCACGCCAGAAGAACAACGCATGAAATTCATTAAAATCATGGATAATTTCAGAGCCCATCCAGATTATCAAACCAAGTATGCCGATAATACCGACACGCAAAATCGAAATATTGCCTTTGAAAAAATATTTAAAGAAGTCATGCGCAAGCAACGTGAAGACGATTTGGAACTATACAGACGTATGGCCAAAGATACCGACTTTAAATCAGCCATTCAAAATGCTTTAAAAGACATGCTGGGAACTCCGGAAATCATGCTGCTCAATAAAGATATTGAAAATATAGAACTTGGATTAAGAGCAAAAATAATTGAAATTTTAGGTGAAGATAAATCAATAGTCCCTCATCACATTATGAAAAATGTCCAGGTGTTGGTGGATAAAGCAATTAAAAAAGACAATACCAAAACAGAATCAGATTATGAAACTTTAAGCTCAGTAATAGAGTATTTTGATTTAAGAGAACTGGAAGATTTGATGTTTAATAAATCTCTTTTCACACAGTTCAGCGATTTTATAGGTACAAAAGAAACTTTCAAAATAAGAATGAATCAATTAGCGGAGTTAAGAAATGCTATCAGGCATAGCCGAAAAGCTTCTGAGGTTGTTTTAAAGGATGGTGAGGCAGCTGTTATTTGGTTTAAGGAACTGTTGGGAGTATAGATTTAGATTCTGTTTTAGTTAATTAATTTAGGAAATATTTGTGAATATATTAAAATTTGAAATAGTAAAATTATTTGATTTGTATGACTATGAAATTGAATTAAATCAAAATGAAAAATTAACAATTATTCATGGTTAAAATGGTTGTGTTAAAACAACTATTATTAAACTTCTTTTAGCTACTATTGAAATTGGAATTCAAGAGTATTCCGTCCTTGTTCACGCCTGGATGAAAAACATATATCAGTGATATATTTTGCTTTAATAAGATTTTTTACCATTACTTCCGCTGCAATTAATTGACAAATGATAATAGTAGTATATATTTATATGTATATACAGTTATTGAATGGGTAACAGTTATGCTAACTAAAGTTTTTAAAAGTGGTAATTCACAAGCAGTTAGAATTCCTAAAGACTTCCAGATAAAAAGTGATCAGGTTGAAATTTTTTCCCGTGGTGATGAACTGGTTATTAAAACTAAACCATCAACATTGGAAGATGCTTTTAATTTATTAACCTCTATGCCAGATGATTTTAATGTCAGAGAAGTTGAAGATAGTCCGCCACAGGAACGAGACTCATGGGAATAAAAGCAGAATATATGCTGGACACCAATATCTGTATCTACATTGGAAAGAATAAACCCCAATCCGTATTAGAACGTTTTAGACATTTAAGTGTTAATCAAGTGGTTATGTCAGTCATAACCTATGGTGAATTAAAAGTTGGTGCTGAAAAAAGTCAGCAAAAAAAATTAACGCTAGACAAGCTTAATATATTAATTGAAATAATTCCTGTTATTCCTATGTCAATTGAGGTTGGAAATATTTATGGAACAATTAGAGCCAATTTAGAGTCTAAAGGAAAAATAATTGGCAATAATGATTTATGGATTGCAGCTCATGCTCTGGAACAAAATCTAACGCTTGTTTCGAATAATATTAAAGAGTTTGAAAGAATAGACCAACTTTTATTGGAAAATTGGGTTTGAAAAAAGTTTTAATAGCATGTTCAAATCGTTTAAAAATCTCCTATTAAATCCTATCTTAAATCGATTATTTGCAATGATGATTTTATTAGTCATTTCATTGTTGATTTTTTTTACGATTTATCAAATTGATAGTTCTTCCTATACCGTAGAAGTTCCTCCAATTAAAATTCAATCATTAATTTGTGATACAGGTAATAAAAAAACTGATAAAGTTTTTAATATTTTTGTTCTATCAATTCTAACCCATATCGAGTGGAAGAAAAATATATAGCGAACTCCAGGAAGTT
>JADGAU010000197.1 GCA_015231865.1 Gammaproteobacteria bacterium
AATCCCATGACTGGTAAAGTTCATGTAAGTCTCACGCTCTTTGGTGATTCCGACACCACTATACATATCTGCTGTTTTATCTTTTACTTTGGCAACGGCATCATTCCAGGAATTTGAGTGTACAGGAACAAAATCAAGTCCCGATTTTGATGAGATTAAATGTAAAATATCGGCAATAATACCGACATGCTGACCAACTTCGTTTTTCCACTCAAAGGGTGCCCAATCAATATCATAAACATATTTAATTGGTATGTGCTTTTCTAACCACGCTTGTTCTTTGGGTGTAAAAATAATTTGTTCATTGTTACCCCTCCATAGATTTTGAATTTGACTTTGTTCCTGTTGAGTAATCGCATCTAATCCTTTTTGTATTATATTTGCTAAAACCGGCTTTTTAATATTCGAAAAAAAATAGAGCTTATTCGGTATAAAAGAGCGATCAATAACGCCTCTTAACTCTGTGATCGCATTTTTATTAAAATAATCCAGGGCTTTAATTTCAGATTCCACAAAAGCATCTGCTTTACCGTCCATTACAAAGTTGACAGCTTCCTGAAAACTATTTGTCTCAATAATTTTAACACCTGGATTTATTTTTCTAATTTGTTCAATGGTTGCAAACCCTTTTTGTATAGCAATATTTTTACCAGTTAAATCTTCAATTGAGCCAACCAGATAATTATCTTTTTTGACATAAACTCTGTCATTTATTGAAAAATAAGGTTTTGAAAAAAAACCATATTTTTCTCTTTCATTAGAAAAATAGGTATTTGGAATTAAGTCAATTTCTCCAGCTTTAAAACCTTCTAATAGACTGTTCCACTCCCCGGGAACATACTCCACCTTAAGACCAGTATTTGATATAATGTTTTCCAGATAATCCGCAATGATTCCATGAGCTTTTCCATTTTTATAGAAGTAATACGGTTCCCAATTATCAACACCTACTCTGACAACATTGGACTTAATCCATTTTTTTTCTTTATTATTGAAGTTTACAATTCCAGCTTGTTGTTTTTCCAGATAATAAATAACTAATTTACCAATATTCTCATTTTCATAGTTGATTACAGAAGAGTATTGATTTAATCGTTTTAAATTATCTGGAATTGGTTCATTAAAAATCATTAAACCATCTTCACGATAAAAACTTATTAATGATTGGTTATCAATACTATCAATAATATTCAGAGCCTGAATATCCGTATTTTCAGCAAGCATTAATTTTAATAAGGTATTTAACTGCTCAATATTAACGTTATAAACCGAATGAGCAGAACTTTTTGCTATACGATTTGCCAACACTTGGCCATCTTCGGTAGGTATAGTTGCATTAGCATTAGTCGGAAAGAATACAGCTAAACTAATATAAATGACAAAAACAAGATTGAATAAGAATTTCATTAATTAAAGCT
This sequence comes from Gammaproteobacteria bacterium, assembly GCA_015231865.1. Classification (GTDB taxonomy): domain Bacteria; phylum Pseudomonadota; class Gammaproteobacteria; order GRL18; family GRL18; genus JADGAU01. Next base: position 1,419 of record JADGAU010000197.1, read on the forward strand.
TAACTCATTCAAGCTGCAGTTTTTAAAATTAAATTTCATGTACTCGTTTAACCTAAATAGCTCAGTTGAATCGTTATGAAGTGTCTAGCTTGCTGAATGTTAAGATATTCCAAAAAGCTTTTAAGATTTAGTGATATAGACATTTGTAGTAGGTTTAACTGCGTTATTTAGTTTTAAAGGTAAGTTTCAATTATTTTATCAATAACACCTTGCTTCTTTAATCTATCAAAAGCATCTTGCCATTTCTGTATTAGTTGCTGGTCCGTATCTTTATTAACCGCAATATACATATCACCTGAGAAAGCAACAACATCTTCTACAGCTTCTATTTGGCCTGTTAAACCCATTTTTCGTGCCTGGTATAAGCCAGCCATTTTTAATGATGGCCATAAATCAATTCTTCCCTTAACTAATTTTTTTATATTCTGTTCGTCAGCACCCTCTTGCAGCACATCTAAATTTTTAAAGCCTTTAGATATCATCATTTGGTGATTTCCAACATTACGAGTTACCCCAACTTTATTCACTTTCTTAGCATCTTCCATATTTTTAATCTGAATATCACTACCGGTTCTTTTAAAAAAGACCATTTTCATGGAAGTTAAAGGGCCAATCCATTGGTACTTATCTTCTCTTTCCGGGGTTCTTAACATCGAAAATAAAGCCGCATTTTTCTTTTTAGAAACAATGCGTACACCACGACTCCAGGGGTAAACCTTAATTTTAGAGTTATCTTGTATTTCCTTTTGTATCGCCTTAACAATCTCTATTGCAATGCCTTTGTTTTTCTTGCCTTCCTGGTATTGAAAAGGGGCAAAAATTTCAGTTATTAATTTTAAAGAAGCTTTATTTTCAGCCGCATAAACAAAATTAGAAAAAATAACAACAAAGATAAATAGACTTTTACTTAGAAATATTTTCATATTGCTTCCTAAATCCTATGAATTTGAATAATTTTAAAACGAGTACTTTAATGTTGCCCTGACTAGATTATTATCAACAAAAAAGTTGTTGCCATCCGCATCCCAGTTTTCATAAATTAAAGCCAGGGATATATTTTTATTAATAATATTACCCATAAAAACAGCAATATCTAAAATATTGACATCACTTTGGTATTGGCTATCATTAGAAGTTGCCATCATATAACCCATATATAAATTGGTATCATCTGTCAGTTGATACTGCGCAGTGACTTTGCTTGCAGTCATAAAAGTCATATCATTAGGATTAACTGGTGCAAGTGCTGCACCGTATGCACCAGAACCTAATAAAAACCCATAAGTGTATTCTGCAAAGTTACCATGTGCTTCGTGAATCGTTTTAGTGCCAGCTTTCTTTCTCAGGTGATCAAAGGCCAATTGTACGGTAAGATTTTTATATTGAGAGCTGACTCTTGCCCCGGTAAAGTTATAGTCAACTACCGAATTTGTATCATTTTCATAACGTTCTTTTGATTTAGATTTCCAGCCATGTATTTCATAAGTCAATGAATAATCAGAGCTAATTGGTTGATTTAACTTTGCATCGGCATAAATGATACTAACGGTTTCAGGAATTTGATAATACCAAAACTGGGCTGAGACATTATTTAAACTATGATGTTTGACACCTGCACCGAACATACCCTTATCATAGCTGGCTCCTAGAACCTTAGACATACTTACCCAGTCTTTTTTCTCATTACCATTATCCAGGCCACTCATTTCCTTTAAATAAAACAAATTAAAAGTATGGTTAGGAACTCTTTTTGTTGACAAAGATACACCACTAAATAAATCCTTAATGACTCTGGCATCATCAGAATTAACAATAGGAGTACTCATTTCCTGTCGACCGATAATTAGGCTATTAACGCTATCATCATACTTTAAAAATGCCTGCCCCAGATTAGAATACCCATCTTCACCATTAACCAGATTGGTGCGACTCAGTTTATCACCTTCTCCAGTGACTGGCTGAGCAGTATATAATGCTAATTTAGCAGATATATTATTTACAGGCTTAGTTTCGTAAGCAAAAAAACCACCAACAGCAACACCATTAGCCTTACCTAAATATGTTACCCCATCACCACTTAAACCCTCAGCACTACGAGCATAAAGCACACTTCTTAATTCACCACTAAAAGTCCCCTCGGTAAAAGCTGATCCGATATCCGCAGCATAACTATTTGTCGTCAACTGACAACACATTGCAAACACTATGTATTTTATTATTTTATTAAATTTATTTATCATTATTCTCAATACTCTACAGGCTTTTAAGGAACCGATATAAAAAGTTAAAAACTGCCAGGTATTTTAGCTTAAAACGCTATACAAATATAGCCTTTAAGGCTAAGCTGAAATAAGCACAAATAATAAAATCAGTGGGATACTTACGATACTCCCCAGATTACCTATCATGACAATTGACGCAACCCGCGCCGGTTCTTGATTAAACTTTTCAGCTATCATGAAATTAAGAACCGCCGGGGGTAATACACTGAATAATAGAAATAAAGCTAGCTGGTCTTTTGGCAACTCGACTAGAGCAAGAAAAACAATTGCAATCAATACACCACTGATTGGTGTCACTAAAGCAGAAGTAAGGCCAATTTTCCAATCACGATAATCAATATTTAATAAGCGCACGCCCAACGAAAATAGCATCAAAGGAATAGCCACCTGGCCAATCATATCAATTGGTTGTAACACAACCGAAGGAATTTCAATAGCCATTAAAGAAACCAACAAACCTGCAAATGTAGCCAGGACCATTGGTAAACGAAGAATTTCCACTAGTGATGCCTGGCGATTAATCATCTTCATGCCCACCGTAAAGTGCAAAGTATTTTCTACTATAAATAGCATAATTGCAGCCGGCAAAGCAGTTTCTCCAAAAGCAAATAAAGCCAGTGGCAGCCCCATATTGCCAGAATTAGTAAACATCGCTGGAGGTACGAAAGTTTTTACATCAAAGTTCATTAATCTGGCAACCGGCCAGGCTAATAAACCAGAACCTAACACAACCAATGCAGCACCAAAAGCCAGGGAATAAAACTCCGCAAGATTAAAATTCTTTCCAGAAAGCACCGAAAAAATTAACGCAGGGGTAAAAACTTCAATATTGATTTTATTGGCAGCAGCCATGTCAGGAAGATGTTTTCTACCATATAAGTAGCCCACCAAAACGATGGAGAAAACAGGAAATACAATTGAAAAAATTTGTTGAATCAAGTGTTTACTTTTGTTTAAATAAAGAGATAGTATATTCTAACAAATTATATCTAATACT
>JADGAU010000198.1 GCA_015231865.1 Gammaproteobacteria bacterium
ATGACCTTCAATAATATAATGACCAATTTTTGCGGTATGACAGGACTGCATTTCTTTAGGCACCCCTAACTGGTGTTTAATTTGCTCCATATTATTGGTATTTACTGACTTAACTTTAAACCCGTTTTTTTCAAGGTGAGAAACCCATTTGCTGCAACAGCCACAAGTGGGTGATTTATAAACGGTAACAACCTCATCTGAAGCGTAACTTAACTGAAATTGGGTAAATATCATTAAAGCAAAAAATGCGATAAGTAATGCAGTTGCTATTTTTTTAATGGTTTTATAAGTGTTTGGGGCAGGGTTATGAGTATTGATTGGTGACATCTGATTTCTCCATAAAATTTTTATTATGGGAACATATTAAAGCTCACTAATGACAATAGTCTGTCCTGAATATTACAAAATTTTAATGTTTGAATGCTATAATCCGGACAAATTCTTCGGAGCTAAATATGAATGCTTTAACTCAGTTATCAGCATGGAACTGGACCGAATTACTGGCAGTTTCCGGTTCAAGTTATTTACTGATTTTTGCAGCTGAAATCGGTGATAAAAGTCAATTGGTTTGTATGATGTTAGCTGCAAGATATAAGCCTTATCCTGTCTTAATTGGATCGACTCTGGCATTTATATTTCTTAATACTTTAGCCGTGATTTTTGGTGTTGCAATTGCTAATTGGATTCCTGAAGTTTATGTATCAGCTATTGTCTGTGTTTTATTTGCGGCATTTGGTATTCATGCTTTACGTGCTAAAGAAGAGGACGATGGTGAGGAAAGTGTCGATGTAAAAAGTAGCCATAGTATTCTTATAACCACATTTTTATTAATTTCTGTAGCCGAATTTGGCGATAAGACTCAATTGGCCGTTGTCGCATTAAGTTCCACCAGTTTGCCTATAGCAGTCTGGATTGGTTCAACAATCGCATTATTTACAACTTCAGCTCTGGGTGTCTGGGCTGGTCGTACGCTATTACAACGAATACCAATTTCTATGCTGCATAAAACCAGTGGTGTCATATTCCTTTGTTTAGCACTATATGCAGCATATAAAACCTATATGTTAATGCTTTAAATGTTATTTACGTCAACAGGTATATGTAAAAGTTAGGGTGAGCGGAGTCATTTAGCTAAAAGGCGATTGTCAGATATCTGTTTAGGAAATTCTGCAATGATTGAAGATAAAGAGGTATTTGATAAAATATGGAATCGTTTTAAAAAATGAACTTTACTTTTCACATATTGATGTTGAACAAGAATAAAATTAAGCAATAGATTATTTTAAAGGTATTGAACGAGAATTAAGACTTGATTTTATAGTTGAAGTTCATGCTGCAATTCAACGAGCTATGTCATCACATGAAGCATGGGCAGAAATTGATGAGTCAATTAGAGGTTCACTGTTTACAGACTCCCTTATGGTATTTTATATTCAATAGAAAATGATATTATTGTTATTCTAGCATTCAGCATTCAGCATTCAGGAAATACATTTTAATTTTTTATATCCCGATAAGAAACAAGTATGTCTGAGGATTGACCGGTCGTTCCATCGGTATTAGTAAACTTTGATTGTTGGGTTATTTGATCATATTCATTGATGGCTTGAGATTTTTGCTGATAATCCAAGTCAATTTCTGAAATATGGTTGGATAAAGGTTCGGTTTTTATTTGCTTGTCGTTGAAAGATAGAAGAGAAAGTTTGTTATATATTTGATCATTGGCATTTATTTTACCATCCTGGTTATCATCATATTTTTTTAATTCTTCATAGCCATTAGCAGCTCCATTTTGATCGCCAAATAATTCACTACCATTATCAATAATACCGTTTCCATTTTTATCATACGCTAAAAATGCATCATTTCCTGTGATAAAGCTGGTTTTTTCATTTTTACCATCCGCGTTAATATCAAATATAGCGCCATTTTTAATGCCCGTTGTTTGAATTCCATTTCCATCCAAATCAAAAGCCAACGGATCCGCGGATTGAGGGGGCGGTGAAACCTGAGAAGTATTTTGAGAAGATATTTTTAGACTTGAACTGGTACTTACTGCAACGACAAACTCTTGTTGTGAAGTTTCAATTGTTTCTATTTTTGATAATTGTTTAGACTTATAAGATAACTCTAATTTATCATGTTGTTGTTCATCGGACTTCTTTTTGTTTTCTGTTTGATCTATTAATAATTTATTTAATATCTGATAATCAAAGGATTTTTCTTTTTCTGATTCAATATGATGTTTTAAATCCTGATTGCTATCATGACTATTTTTTATTGGTGGCAGATTATCCATAATTATCTCCAAAAAATTACTTATGCTTTATTAGCGTCTGCCGATAGTAGTATTTTATGGTTATTCGAAAAATTTCTAGGGCCTGTTGTCAACAGGCCCTAAAATACTTATGGTAAGAAAAGGTTGAATGAGTTGGCTTATTGATTGTTGTTAGCAAAAACATATCAATTCCAACTAATTTGGTATATCTTAGCTATTAACTAATTGTAATTTATAATGTCTTATGAATGAAGAACCATCTTTTTTCTGGCTCTCTATACTAACAGAAGTAACCGCATTATTGCTTTTGTTTTCCGTTATTTTCATTTTTTTCATACGAAGGGAGAAAAAATATTTACTTGGCTATGTTTCACTATTAAGAAAGAAAGTTAAAGATTTAAAACGAAAACTAAGCCTTAAAGAAAGTAATTCAGATATTGTTTATGAGTTACTAAATGAAACAGCAACACATATAAAAGAAAGCTATGAAAATCAGTATGGTCACAGTATTGATAATCATGAACAAAGTCATCAGCAAGAATCAAGTGATCCTAATGCTATAAAACGACACTTTATTTATGTCTTTGCATATCAGGCTTTTGTCAGTATTTTAAGTGCTTTAGATAATAGTAATACTGCAAGTTCTGCATGGGTAAAAATCGAAGCTAATTTACAGTCTTTGGTGGAGGTTTTTAAAGTACATATTCCGCCTAAGAAACCTGATGCTAATGAAGACGAGCTTAGTCAACAAAAAACTCAGCATGACTTAGTAAAAGCGCTATTAGAAGCAACGATTGAATATATTAAAGAGATTTATCAAGATAAATTTGGTCATGCTATTGGAGAGAGAGACACTTTAGTAGATGAAAACAATTCAAAAGAACATTTTTTATTTGTTTTTGGTTATCAAGCTTTAAAAGCGATATCATCTGCTTTAGATAATAGTAATGCGCCCGAGAAAGCCTGGAATAAAATAGCACAGCAATTGGATCCGTTAATTGAAAATTATCGGATTATGCCAGAAAAAGAATTTCTAACTATTATTGAAGAAAAAGTTAATGACATTGTTATTGAAAATAAATCTAAAGGCAGTAATAGGACTGAACGACACAATCAAGATAATGATTTAAGCCCTGCTGACAAGAGTGTCGAAGAAATTGACTCTGAGGGAGTAGTGGAAGCCAGTGATGATTTAATTATTCAAGAAAGAAAAAAGGAAATTGAACGTTTAAAAAATCAAATTAAGTCTCAATCAACTGACCTTAACTTTCTTAAAGACCTGATATCAAAACAAATATTTAACGTAAATGATGCCAATGACTCAGAAACTTCTGAGGTATCCGAAGCACTGGAAATCATTAGCAAACATTTAAAAGATGCTGAATTTTGTATCTCAATCATGGAGGCAAACGAACAAACACTAGATGAAGAAATAAAAACCTTAAAAAGTGAATTAAAAATGGCCAATGCTCAACTTAAGCCTGTAAATTCTATCGAAATGCAAAATGAATTAAAAAAGAAGGAACAATTGATTGCAAGGTTTTCGCAAGAAAGTAAAGAAATGTTATCATTGATTGATGGAATGGAAAAAGATAATGATGAAAAAGCAGAAAGAATTAATGAATTAAAAATCATAGAAGAAAAATATAAGGCACTTACGTCTGAAAGTTCAACACCCCCCCCAGTAAGTTTTTAGATTAAACTTGCAAGGTAAAACTTATGGAAGAGAAATCAGCAATAAAAGAAATAAATTTATTAGTTAATAATAGAAAAAGTTTATTTCTTTCTTCATATAATCAAAACCAGGAGCCACTGGCCAGTTATGCACCTTATGTAAATTCAGATGAAAAATCATTCTATATTTATATTAGTGAATTAGCCGGGCATACCGAAAATATTAACAATGCTTTTGAAAATAATAAGCCTGTTTCTCTTATGCTGATTGAAGATGAGCAAGAAAGCAGAAATATTTTTGCAAGAAACAGGTTAACATATTTATGTCAAGTTGTGCTTGTTCCAAGAGATAGTGAACAATGGCATCATATTATGAGTTTGTTTAGAGAAAAATTTGATCAAACTATCGATGTTTTAATGCAACTTTCCGATTTTAAATTATTTTCATTAACGGCTATCAGCGGCAAGTACGTATCTGGATTTGGAAAAACTTTTGTATTACAGGGTAGTGAGTGGAAATTGTATAAGCCAAATAAATACGATAAAGCCTAGTAAAGACGTTGAAAGAGGGCAAAAGAGGCATAGCATTTGTTGAAATTGTAAGGCGCTGTGATAAAATAAAATTCTAAAGCGGGATATACCCATAATCTTTGAAAATGCAGGCTTCGTTACTTTTAAATTTTGACTCAATCACATAGTTTGTCTATGCTCA
>JADGAU010000199.1 GCA_015231865.1 Gammaproteobacteria bacterium
ATCTCCCCATAGTTCAACCGGATAGAACAGATCCCTCCTAAGGTTCCGATGTGCGTTCGAGTCGCGCTGGGGAGACCAAATTTACATTATATAATACTTACTCACTCCACCATTTAACTTAATTAATAAATATTGGCTCAATTTAAATATTCAGTCTTAAAATCCAATTCATATTTAAACTATTGGAGGCTATCGAAGTGAATAGACTCTATAATTATAAAGTTCGTGCTCGGCAATCAACGGCAATCAACGGACTTTTAATTAAATTTGATTAAAACCCTATGTTGAATTAGTATTTACCGGATAAACTTTCTACATCACTGACAATTATAGATATTACGATAAAATATCGGTGTAATTCTATGAGTGGCTAACCTTGAAGGAATAATAAATGAATTTTAGTGGTTTAGATATTTCTACACTAATTTTAACCAATGCATCATTAGCCTTCCTTTTTGCCTTAATCTTTGGAGTATATCGTAAATTTTCAAAAACCTACTATGGATTTAATCACTGGTTTGCCGGTGCGATATTAACTGCGTTAAGTCTGACAATCTCACTGTCTTCTAGCTTTATTCCAATCTGGGCCATTGTTTTCTTATTTCACACTATCTTCATGCTTGCCATGATTGCACGCCTAGACGGCACAATTAGATTTATTACCGGCACAAAACTACATTTCGCATTCTACTCAATTCCTTTATTTCTAGGCCTCGCAGTGGAATACAACTACTTATATGAAAATAGCCAGTCAATGAGATATTTGATGCATGCCATCACCTTAGTGGGAATTACATCTGCAACAGCCTGGTATTTGTTTAGATATGCGGAAGAAAGTGAAAAAACGCTATATTACATTGCGGGCGTATTCATGATTTTACGGGGCGTATTTAAACTTTTTCGTGCACTTCATTGGCACTTTAACCCTGACCTGCCGCTTTTTAATGCTGAAACACTTCATGGAGTCACCATGTTAGCTGAGATTCTAAGTGAGGTGGCTATTGCATTAATCTTCATTATGATAAATGGTAAACGCACTGAGAAACACTTGAAAATTGAAGAGGAAAAAGCCTATGCCTCTTTTCAAAGAGCTGAACAACTAGCTAATTATGACCACTTAACAGGCCTTCCTAGCCTCAGGCTGACTCGAGAACGATTAAATCATGCAATAAAACAGGCATTTAGAAATAATTCCAAAGTCGCAATTATGTTTATGGATCTGAATTCTTTTAAGCCAGTAAATGATCAATTCGGTCATGGAATTGGAGATCTTGTACTTATTGAAATTGGTCAAAGGCTTAGTAAGAGTTTACGAGAGTCAGATACAATAGGTCGTATAGGTGGGGACGAATTCATCTTTATATTTGAGAATACTAATGACTTAAATCAAATTCAGAATATTGGAAGTAAAATCTTGGATAATGTATGCAAACCCATGATGTTTGACGATATAAATGTATGTGTCGGAGCAAGTATAGGAGTTGCGTTTTATCCTGATAACGGACTTAATGAAACTGATCTCCTAAAGGCTGCTGACCAAGCAATGTATAGTGCAAAGAACTCAGAAACAGCTGAGATTGTTTTCTCAGAAGGTTTTATTTCCTCAAAGCAATCTTAAATTAGAGACGAACAAATTCGAATTAGTGAAAATAACAGTTAGAATAAGATTCACTAATGCCTTCCGCCTTTTATACAATAGGGACATCTAAGTTTAGAATTCAAACACTTATAATATATTTTTCTTTCTAGTGACGATTTATATATCGTACATAAATTTTTTGATACCATAGTTATGTTCTTTGTAGCCTAATAACCTGGTTTTCTACTGTTATGCATTATTGCCACAATAAAAATAAGCTCACCAGTTTTTTTATAAATTATTGAAAATGGAAATTTTGTTAAAATAAAACGCCAAAATCCTTTTATAAATTTTGGCCAAGTATCAGGAATTTCTTCAATTATTTGGTATGCCTCTAATTTTGAACACAAATTAAAATATACACCTTGTTCATATTATTTGAACAATATTGATTCAATCAATTCTAAGCATGAATCGACTGATAATGAAGTCAGCGTCTAATCTTTTAAACTATCGCTTATAGAACTGAATTTATCAATGTTAGCTATGAATAAATCAGTTAGCCTGGGATCAAACATCTGACCACGTTTTTCTTCTAAAAAACCGATGGTTTTATTTATTGACCAAGCTTTTTTATAACAACGATCATGAGTCAGTGCATCAAAGACATCCGTAATTGTGACAATGCGCGCAGCAATATTGATATCATTCTCTTTTAATCCTCTGGGATAACCACCACCATCCCAGTATTCATGGTGTTCATGAGCGATAATTGCGGCCATTTTTAATAGTGCTCTTGAGGAAGATTGAAAGACTTCATAGCCCTTGGTGGTATGAGTTTTCATCGTTTCCCATTCTTCACCCGTCAATGGACCCGCTTTTTGTAATATACTATCAGGAATACCAACTTTTCCAACGTCATGCATTGGTGCTGCTTTCTTAATGAGAGTACAAATATTTTCATCCATACCATGGAGATTTGCTAAAAGGTTGGAATATTCAGCGACCCTAACAACGTGTAATCCAGTTTCATTAGAACGCTCTTCGGTTAAAGCGGCCATGGTCATAACAATTTCACTTTGTGTTAACTCAACTTCATGGTTTAACAGCTTGATCTCTTTTAATCCTTCTTCAATCGCATCCTCTAATGAATGTTTATAGGAATCTAGTTGCAGGTGAGTAGAAACTCTGGCCAACACTTCTTCATTAGAAAAAGGTTTTGTAATGAAATCAACGCCTCCTGAGGTAAAGGCTTTAACTTTATCTTCAGTGGCATCCATGGCACTGATAAAAATAATGGGAATATGTTTAGTTGCAGAGTTTTGTTTTAATTGCTTACAAACGTCATAGCCGTCCATATTAGGCATTTTGATATCCAAAAGAATCAGATCCGGATGTCTGGCAACAATACTCTTTATAGCAGTTTCGCCATTGATTGCACTACGAACTTTATAGCCATTAGCTGTTAAAAACTCATTTAATAATTGCAGGTTTGCCAGCGTATCATCAACAACTACAATTTCGTAGATTTTGCTCATTTTTTGGTTTCTTGTTTATTTTTTATCGTATCCAGTAGTTCAATTATCACATCATACTGAAATTCCGAAGCCAATTGTAACAAGCTATCAGCCAATTGTTCATTGTTTTTGTGAATTATATCTACAATAGGCTGTATTGCTTCATTATCCAATAATACGGCAGCTTGATAAAGTTCCTGTTTTACATCACTACTTTGTTCGCATAAAGCTTTGACTAACTCACTTTTTGACAAAGTATCATTGATAAGCGGCTGAGTTGCTGCCTTATTCTTAAATTGGTAACGTAGGCCCAAATGCTTTTCCATGCACTGATAAATTTCCTCTGGAAGATAAGGCTTGCTGATAAAGTCATCCATACCAATACTGATAATTTTGTTCTTTTCAGTTCTTAATGCACTGGCTGTTAAAGCAACAATACAAACATTTTTGCCTTTTTCTAAGGCACGAATTTCCCGGGTTGCCTGCTCGCCATCCATAATCGGCATACGTCTGTCCATCCAGATAAGATCGGGTTGCCATTGTTTAAAAAGTTCAACTGCCTGCTGACCATTTTCTGCTTCTCTTACCTGAAGCCCCAATACATCAAGAATTCGCTTTAATAGAAGTCGATTATCTTCATTATCCTCAACAATCAGAATTTTTATATTTTTCTGGTCTTTATCCAGACCAATTACCTCGTAAGCCTCACTCTGTTCATCCGGGACAATGATATCTTTTGTTTTAGCAGGGCGATAAGGTATTTTGGCAAAGAAAGTCGTGCCTCTATTTACAATACTTGTGACGCCAACGGATCCGCCCATAAATTCTACAAATTTTTTAGTAATCGACAGCCCTAAACCGGTACCGGTTATTTCTGAAGCTAGCCCTACCTGAGTAAATGGCGTAAATAAATTGAGCAGATCATCATCTGATATTCCCGGGCCTGTATCGCTAACTTCAATAAAAATCATGTCATCCAGTTGATCTAAGCGCAATTTTATTTGACCTTGAAGGGTATATTTAATGGCATTACTGATATAGTTTAATAAGATCTGTCTGATTTTGGACGGATCAGAATGAATGTAATGAGGAAAACTGGATGATTGATCAAAGATAACCTCCAAACCTTTAGCCTGAGCTTTATGATTGAGTATACTCAATATGTCTGTGACAACTTTTGCCAGATCAATATCCTGGTTATTAATATTGATGACACCCGTTTCAATTTTTGACAAATCAAGAATATCATTAATTAATTGCAGTAAATGCTCACCACTTCGGTGAATAATTTTTAAAGTGTTTTTATTGTCCTGACTTAAATCCTCTCGAGTTCTTAATAATTCAGAAAAACCAATAATGGCATTTAAAGGTGTTCTCAGTTCATGAGACATATTGGCCAGAAATACACTTTTGGATTGATTGGCATATTCAGCTTCTTTTTTTGCCTGGGTTAATTCACGCTCGGTTTTCTTATGGGCCAGAACTTCAGATTTTAATTCCTGATTTACCTTTTGAATG
>JADGAU010000019.1 GCA_015231865.1 Gammaproteobacteria bacterium
AGATCCATTTATTACTGGAAATTCACAATGTGAGATAGAGTTAGATTCTGTTATCAAAAAAAATATTTGGTAAAAAAGGCTGGACCTTCCTTTTTAAAAGTGAATATGGTGACTATAAATCAATGATAAAAATTAAAGAGGTCAAGCGTAATTTCTACAAATATATTGATAAACTTTTAAAAGAAGAACAAAAATATAAGAAAAGCTATGATAGCTTTTATTGATAGCTTTTAAGTCAGTATAACAAATATATTTTATTAAAATTTTATCAGTTTTTGTAATTTTAAATAGTATTTGTTGATTTAGACTAATTAATTCTGGAGGTTACTATGAATAAGAATACCATTTACTGGACAAATAGAAAGCAAGTTCTTCAAGCAGTTAAGGATAATGGTGCAAACTTAGAATATGCCAGTGATGAGCTTAAAAATGACAAAATGATTGTAATGACTGCTGTCAACAATGAGCCTTATGCTTTAGCCTTTGCCGGTGATAAATTACGAAATGAACCAGATGTGGTTTTAACAGCAGTGAATCAAAATGGATTCTGTTTAGAGTATGCCAGTGAATTTTTGCGCTCTGATAAAGCTATTGTGAAAGTAGCAGTCAATAATGAAGGTGAAGCTTTACAGTTTGCCAGCAAAGAATTAAGAAATAATCTTACTATTGTGAGAACTGCTGTTAAAAATGATGGGACTGCTTTAGTTCATGCCAGTGAGTTTTTAAAAAATGATAAGTCTATTGTCCTAAGTGCCATACAAGGAGAAGGATGGAACTTACAATATGCAAGTAAACGATTACAGGATGATCAGTATGTCGTTAGTGAAGCATTATATCATCAAGCCTCACTAGAATTTGTATCTGAGCGATTGCGGGCAAATAAGAAAATTGTACAGCATGCTCTTAAATCACATGGTAAAAATCTGGAATTTGCTTCAGATAAGTTAAGAGCGAATAAATCGATTGTTTTTCAAGCCGTAAAATCCTGGGGTAGAGCATTGAAGTTTGCAGATCCTAAACTGCAAGCTGATAAAGATATTGTTGAAGCGGCTATTGAAAATGATGGTTATAGTTTAAAGTATGCTGCAAAACAGTATTGTTCAGATAGATCATTACTATTAAAAGCCGTTAGTGGTGATGATGATTCGGGTCATAGTAGTATGATTCTTAAATTTGCAGATAATGTCTTAAAATCTGATAAAACCATTGTACTTGCTGCGATTAAGAGAAATGGTGAGGCTTTGCAATTTGCCAGTAAAGAATTAAGGGCAGATAAAGAAGTTATTATGACCGCACTTAAAAACTCCAATATTATCTATAATATGTTTGCTGAAAGTCAGCGTAAAAAAGATCAACCCCTTTCTCCATTAGCCTTTGCAAGCCAAGCGTTACAAGCTGACAGAGAGGTTGTTTTTGAAGCAGTCACGAACAAAGGTGCGGCATTAAAATATGCCAACAATGTTTTTAAGCAGGATCGAGATATAGTGATGCAAGCAATTAATTCTCACGATACAAATTTTGATTTTACTGCATCGCCACTATTATATGCCAGTGATGAATTAAAGGCAGATAAAGAACTTGTTATTAAAGCCGTTAGAAATGATCCAGCTGCAATCAAATTTGCTAGTTTTCAACTTCAAACTGATAATTTGTTGTAGTAAGTTCAGACTTATCTGAATTATCATTACTGTAGTCTCGAATGTATTTTGCTTTTAAACGGTCATAATTTAGTTTTTCCTCTTTATTTAATTTATTCATAGTAATTTTACCTTTAATTTAATAAATAGAAATCAACATTAGTTTCTTAGTCTTATCTAACAGAATTACTTTTTCAATAAAAGATTTTAGATCCATTAATTCTGAATTTTATTTCCACTTGAAAGTGATATTAGATAAAATTGTTAAACGGTAGTAATGAGATATAATGAGATAAGTAACTTAATCTATATAAGAAGCAACACAATGGTGCATCGTTTTTCTTCTGCTCAGATTAAACCAGGTCTTACATCAGGAGCTTGTTTAAGTGATTCTATTAAGAATCCGAAATTGTCTACGGCTGTCAGTGATAACTATATAAAGTGCTAGAAATTAAAAATTTGCGTAAGTTAGTTTTTGCTAAGTCTAATAAGATAAACTTACCGCTATACGTAGATGATAATTTCATGTGGTGTTTGAAGTTACTACGATTTACAGATATGACTAATGTTTATGAAAAGATGATTGTTAAGAAAACGTCAATCAGTTAAGGTGTTCAGCATCATGAAAGTATTTATATGGATTAATTTGATTTTTGCTTCGTTTCCGGTATGGAGCAAAGATAGTAGCGCTGTCTTCTTATCAGACTCAGAGCTGCAGTGGATTGCACAACACCAGACAGTCGAAATTGGTGCCTATGATATAGATCCTTTTATCTTTCAAAAAGAAAATGAGGTTACTGGTTATTTTGTTGATCTTCTGACGGTGTTGCTGCAGAAGTCGGGTTTGAGAGCAAACTTTCACTTCATGACTCTTAATGAGGTGGTGCAACAGATAAAAGAGAATAAATTGACGGTAACAATGGGCTTATTCAATAGTCCAGAGCGAAGGCAGCAGTTTTTATTGTCTAAAGCAACATTTCCAGTTGTTTTACAAATCTTTTCTCAATCTGATAGGGACCCCATTCGCAGCATCGAAGCGCTTGCTGGTAAACGCATTGCTTCCTATAAAGGCTATGCACTTAATAAAATAATTCACCACTTTTTCCCTGATAGAGACATTGTGATGGCCGACGATGTAGTAGAAATGTTTCGCTTTGTCGCCCAGAAAAAAGCGGATGCAGCTATTCAGGAACGCCATTCAGGTGAATCAATTATCCGAAGACAATTGATGAGCAACATCAAGGCGCATGGAATCGCTAAATTTGGCAATAAACCGACTACCCAGACGCACTATTACGGGGTCTCGCACAATGCTCCAGTTCTCGCCTCGATTTTGGATAAAGCTTATAACGCCCTAACCAATGCTGAAAAGCAGGCGGTTTGGGATCGCTGGTTTAACTCTTCAGCTGTACAAGAGTCTCTGGAACTTACTAAAGAAGAGATCGACTATCTGAAATCGACCCAATTCCATCGACAGCTCTCAGGTAACTGGATGCCATTTAGTCTGCAAAATGAGTCGGGTGACATTGTGGGGGTCAGCATTGATTTTTGGAATCTTATCAAACAGAAGATAAGCCTCCGGGAAGTGACCAGTAAAGAGGTCGTACCGTTTACTGAAGTCCTCAACCTCATGCAGAGGGGAGAAACCGATACCTATCCAAGTACCACGACCACAAAAGACAGACTCGAGTTTGCACTATTTAGTCAAAGTTATGCTGAGTATCCGATTGCCATTGCCTCCCATCGTGATACAAAATTTATCTACGACATTAACTCATTAAGAGGTAAAAGAGTCTCCGTCGGGCGAAACTATAGTGCGTACCATTTGATGAAAGATAGATTGGCTGATGTGGATTTTATACTGGTTGAAAACACGACAGAGGCGTTACAAGCTGTCATAGATGGCAAAGCTGATCTAGCAATTGATATTTTACCGGTGTTGCAGTACCACATTAACCAGCTCAATAATCGCCAACTTCAGTTGGTTGGTGTAACAGATATCCCTTTTCCTTTACAAATAATGGTTAAAAAAGAACATGCGCCACTGATCCCTATTTTAAATAAGGCAATTGCAGCCATCACACCAGAGGAGCGTTCAAAAATTCATTCAAAATGGATGGTCAAAGAGGTTATTACTCAAACAGATTACACGCTTTTATGGCAAGTCATTATTATTGCTATCGTGCTCCTGCTTACTGTCTTTTTCTGGAATCGTAAGCTCGCATCAATCAATAGCCTATTAAAAGCGAGTGAGTTGAAAAACTCTCAGCTTGCAAAGATAGTAGAACAATCAATTAATGAGATATATATTTTTAATCCTATCTCACTAAAGTTCACCCAGGCAAATCGTAGTTCCTTGAATAATCTGGGTTATACCCTAAGTGAAATTAAAGAATTGACCCCAGTTGATTTAAACCCCGAGTTTAGCTTAGATCAATTCAGAGAAATGATAGTCCCCCTTAGAAAAGGAAAAATTGATAACCTCACCTTTGAAACACGACATAAACGTAAAGATGGCAGCACCTATTTTGTAGAAGTTTTACTTCAGCTTATGTCAACTTATGGAGAGCAAATCTTTGTAGCAATTATTTCTGATATTACAAAACGAAAGATTGCTGAAGAGCAATTAGAACAATATCAACACTACCTTGAAGAGCAGGTTGCTGAACGGACTCAAGAACTGAAAAAAGCAAAAGAGGATGCAGAATCTTCAAATATTGCAAAGAGTACTTTCTTAGCTAACATGAGCCACGAGATACGCACACCAATGAATGCGGTGATTGGCATGAGCCATCTCGCATTACAGACAAATTTAGATGAAAAACAAACAAACTACATCCAAAAAGTTCATCGTTCAGCAGAGAGCTTATTGGTTATTATCAATGATATTCTAGACTTTTCTAAAATTGAAGCGGGACAACTTGATATAGAACACAAGGGGTTTTCACTAAAAAGAGTAATAAATGATACAATTAGCCTTATTCAATATAAAGCCGAAGAAAAAAGTTTATCTCTTTCAGTTTCAGTTGAATCTAATGTCCCCAATTTTTTAGTAGGTGATTCATTAAGAATTAGTCAAATATTTATTAACCTTGCTAATAACGCGGTAAAATTTACCCCTAATGGCGGTTCAGTTGCTCTATTTGTTCAATTAGAGAGTCAAATAGATGATAAAGTCTTTGTCCATTTTTCGGTTAAAGATACTGGGGGCGGTATTGAACCAGAAAATCAAGAGAAGCTATTCAAGTCGTTCACTCAGGCTGATGCATCAACAACACGACAATATGGCGGTACTGGTTTAGGCTTATCCATATCTTCTAAGTTAGTCGCATTAATGGATGGAAAAATATGGGTAGAAAGTCATATCGATAAAGGCAGTATTTTTCACTTTACTATTCCATTAATTGAGCAGACTGCTGAAGCTCATAGTACTGAATCTGAAGTCATTCTTGAAGGTTCAAAACATGAGCAAGTGACACGACTTATTGGAAAAAAGATATTATTAGTTGAGGATAACGAAATTAATCAGGAGTTGGCATTAGAATTACTGCAAATGAATGGTATGTCAGTTACCGCAGTTTTTAATGGTAAGGAAGCTCTTGAGATTCTTAAAGAGCAAGAATTTGATGGTGTCTTAATGGATTGTCAAATGCCCGTTATGGATGGATATACGGCAAGTTCTAAAATCCGTGAACAACTGCGTTTTAAAGAGTTACCCATTATTGCGATGACAGCCAATACCATGAAAGGAGATAAAGAAAAATGTCTGGCTGCCGGTATGAATGATTTTATTGCCAAGCCGATTAATGTCACAAAAATGTTTAATACGCTTGTGAAATGTATCAAACCTAGTCATAAGTCAACAATGGAACAAGCTGTACTGAAGCAAACAGAAACAAACATAACAGAAAAGACTGGAGATAATAATATTTTTAGAGAGTTACCTGGTATTAATAGCCGGATTGGCCTACAAACGACTCAAAATAATATTAATTTATATAAGCGCTTATTATTGAAATTTCACAGCAACCAAAAAAATTTTAAGCAAGAATTTATTGAGTTTCATAAAAGTAATGATACAGAGGCATCAGCTAATCTTGCTCATACCCTAAAAGGTTTGGCCGGTAACCTTGGTATGACACAACTTCAACAAGCGGCTTTATCACTGGAAACAGCTTGTAAAGAAAAATCTGATGATATTGAAAGCTTGTTAAATGAACTTGATGAACAACTACAAATTGTTTTTAGTAGCTTAGCTATACTTCAGCAAGAAATGCTTCAACAGGAAAATACGGTAACAAATTCACCAGCTTCAAAGTAATTAGCTAATGATTTAGGTATCAAATTATTGTAACAACTTAAACCGGCTAGGGTTAATCATCTTTTCTTCTGAGTGGATGAATTATTTCTGGTTGTTCTACTGGAATAATAAAACTAAAAATAGCACCTCCTTCAGGATGGTTTTCTGTCCATATTTTTCCATGATGAAGTTCAATAATATCTCTAGATATTGCTAATCCTAAACCAGTTCCTTTTTTAGAAAGTATGTCGTTAGAAGCTTGCTCAAACATATTAAAAATTCGATATTGTTCTTGCTCTTTGATGCCATCTCCATAATCACGGATAGAAAATTTTAAGGCTCTTGATTCATTGCCTTTTATTTCAGCATTTTTTATTGATAGTTCAATTTTCTTATTGTGAGGGGAGAATTTAATTGCATTTGAAAGAAGGTTGGTAATTACTTGCCCAATTCGTAAACGATCAAATTGACCTTGAGAGCCACTTGTTTCAACTGTAAATGCCGTGATTTGAGCATTTTCTTCCAGGCGTG
Organism: Gammaproteobacteria bacterium; assembly: GCA_015231865.1. Taxonomy (GTDB): domain Bacteria; phylum Pseudomonadota; class Gammaproteobacteria; order GRL18; family GRL18; genus JADGAU01. Next base: position 6,469 of record JADGAU010000019.1, read on the forward strand.
CATGCAGTTCTAAAATACAACTATCAACCACTGACTTTAAATCAGTCTGCGTAAAATTCATCTGCATCTTACCCGATTCAAGCTTTGAATAATCAAGTAAGTCATTAATCAGTAACAATAAGCGGTCTGCACTAGATTTAATATTAGTAAAATATCTTAATTTTTTATTGTCATCAAGATCACTGATCTTTCTGATACCCATACTGGCATAACTAATAATGCCATGCATAGGCGTTCTTAACTCATGACTCATTTTTGCAAAAAAGTCCGATTTAGCTTGCTTGGCTTTTAGCACCTTTTTTTTCTCTATGACTAAAGCTTCATTCGTTTTTTCTAATTCCAAAGTCCGACTTTTAACCATTAATTCAAGATTTTCGTTTTGCTCCTTAATCAATTGTTCATAGTTTTTTTGTTTGCTAATATCAAAGCCGATAGTTAGAATATGAGAAATAAGGCCCTGGCCATCATGCAGTACCGTATTATGCCAGGAAATACTGATACGTTCGCCACTTTTAGTAAGCCAGGGATTTTCGTGCCTTTCAGCTATTTTTAATTGATTTTGTTTGAGGTTGTGAACAACGTTTTTAACATCGTTAATAAATTCTGGAGGAATGAGTGTATCCCAAATCGGTTTGCCAATAACTTCTTCTGCGCTATAGCCGGTTAAATTTTCTGCACCTGAATTAAACATTTTTAACACGCCATGAATGTCAAAAATCGCAATAATGTTAACATTTAAACGAAATAACTGCTTAACTATTTCATCTTGCTCTTCCAGCGAATAATTTTCTGCTTTATTGTAAGGCATTTTATTCACCCTATGAAAATTTAATTTTTTTTGGTATGCCAGATTTTTACTAAGGTATTGATTTATATAAGCTAAGCAACATGTGATGATATTGCTTCAAGATAACTATCAACCGGGATTTCTACCGCATCACGGCCATCTCTGAATTTAAGTTCAAGAATATTTTTATCCAGACTCTTATCGCCAACAACTAAGCGCATTGGTATACCAATTAATTCCATATCGGCAAACATAACACCGGGACGTTCTTTTCTATCATCGAATAAAACATCAATACCAGATGCAGTTAAATCATCATAAATCTTATTAGCAATGTCTTTTACTCGTTCTGACTTATGCATATTCATTGGAATAATGGCGATTTGAAAAGGGGCAATAGCCTTAGGCCAGATAATGCCATGCTCATCATGATTTTGTTCTATGGCTGCGGCTACAACTCGAGTGACGCCAATACCATAACAGCCCATAGGCATAATTTGTGCTTTACCTTGCTCATTTAATACCGATGCATTTAATGCCTGAGAGTATTTAGTGCCTAATTGAAATATGTGTCCAACTTCAATGCCACGTTTAATCACCAGACGGCCTTGATTATCCGGAGAGGGATCACCGTCAACAACATTGCGAATATCCTGAACTTCAAAAGCACCAATATCTTTATCCCAGTTGACACCCTGGTAATGTTTGTCATCAAGGTTAGCACCGCAAACAAAGTTTTTACAGGTTGCCGCTGAACGATCAACTATCATTGGAATATTTAATTTAATTGGGCCAATCGAGCCAATCGAACAATTCAATGTTTGCTTAATTTCTTCATCTGATGCCAGCGTAAATGGGCTAAAAACTTGTTCTAGTTTTTCTGCTTTAATGGTATTGATATCATGGTCACCACGAACGATTAAAGCAATTAACTCAGACTTAGATTCTTCTGTGGCTTTGACTATGAGAGTTTTGACACATTGCTCAGCAGAGATATCAAAAAACTGTGAAACTTCATTAATGGTTTTCTGATTAGGCGTGTCAACTAAGGTTAACTCTGTAAAGCCGGTATCAAAAGTAGAAGTAACTGCCAGAGCTTCTGCCATTTCTATATTAGCTGCATAATCACTACTATCACTAAAAGCGATATCATCTTCGCCGGATTCAGCAAGTACATGGAATTCATGAGAGCCACTACCACCAATGGAGCCGGTGTCGGCGTCTACAGCACGAAAGTTTAGACCCAAACGAGTAAAAATAGAGGTATAACATTGATGCATATCAGCATAGGTGTTTTTTAAACATTCTTCTGAAGTGTGAAAAGAATAAGCATCTTTCATAATAAATTCACGAGAGCGCATGACACCAAAACGAGGTCTGATTTCATCACGAAATTTCGTTTGGATTTGATAAAAATTTGCAGGTAGTTGTTTATAACTTTGAATATTTTGACGAATTAAATCTGTAATGACTTCTTCATGTGTAGGTCCAAGACAAAATTCACGTTGATGACGGTCATTCATTCTTAATAGTTCAGCACCATATTGTTGCCAACGTTCTGATTCCATCCATAGTTCAGCGGGTTGGACCACAGGCATTAATACTTCCTGAGCGCCAAAACGATTCATTTCTTCGCGAATGACTTTTTCAACTTTCTGTAATACTCTTAGCCCTGTTGGTAACCAGGTGTATAGGCCTGAGGCTAATTTTCTTATCATGCCAGCACGAAGCATGAGTTGATGGCTAACAACTTCTGCATTTGCAGGCGATTCTTTCAAAGTGGCTAAAAGTAACTTATTGGTTCTCATGGTTTTTGCTTCAAGTTGATTATAAAAAGAAAAATAATTGTAACTTTTTTGCTCTTTTTTATAAATCATTTTTTATTATTTTTGATTTAAGCTAGAAAAACACTAAAAACCGTATATGGATTTTAGGATCATGAACTTAGCTAGATTTTTAACAACAAATTACAGAAATTATGAAAATTGCAGTTTAAAATAATCATAGATCATAAATGCGAAAACAATTATACTACCGAATTGTATGTCTAAGTTTAAAGTTAAATTATCTTTATGTTTCTTTAATGTTTTTTTAACTTGATTAATTAAGGTCTTGAATATGTTGAAAATGTTGTTTAGTTATTTTTTTCTTGCATCAAATTTTCTAATTTTGTCATCTATTCAGTCAATGGTTGTTGCTGAATCATTCTCAAATCCTAGAACAAATAATCAAAGCAGCATTATTTCGGTACGAGTTGCCAATGTCAGTGAAACCGCAGCCATTGGTGGTACAGTTGTTCCCTATAAAGAAATTACTTTGTCTGCTCAGATGCCAGGTAGAATTGAATTTATTTCCGGCAATGAAGGTGACTCATTTAAAAAAGATGATTTGCTCATTACCATTAGTGATGAAAGCTTATTGGCTAAAAGAAAAGCGGTTTTGGCTCAGTACGATCAGGCTGTAGCGGGCATGCAAAATGCTAAAATTCAATACAATAAAGAGCTTTGGTCGCCTCAAACTTCTAATATCAATAGAATGCCGGGTATGGGAATGCCTGCTTTGTTTGACAATATGTTTACCCAAAAAGCTGCTGATATGATGGGTGATACAGACACAGATATGCAAAGACAAGCTGATTTGTATAGCTCAAATAGTCAAATTAGCCAGGCTCAAGCTAAGGTTCGATCCATTCGCCATGAGTTGGAAGGAATTGATACTCAAATTCGTGATACACGCTCAATTGCTCCGTTTGATGGTGTAATTATTTCTAAAAAAGTAGAAGTGGGTGACACTGTCCAGCCAGGTACACCTTTAATTCATTATGCCAAAACGGATTACTTAAGAATTAGAACAGAAATCCCTTCAAGATTAGTGCCTTCTTTAAGAGTTGGTATGACAGTGCCGGCTATGCTCGATGTTCAGGCTGAAAGAACACCGGTTAGAATTTCACAAATTTATCCGCAAGCAGATAAAGTTAAACATACGGTAACGGTTAAATTAGATTTGCCAATTGGTACTAAGGCTGTTCCGGGTATGTATGCAGAGGTATTAGTCCCTGTTAAAAATAGTCAGCCAAAGAAAACTTTATTAATTCCTAAGTCTAGTATTGTTCATGTGGGCAGTTTGCCAGGCGTATTAGTGGTAAATGAAAACACAAAACGTTCACAACTAAATGTCGTCCGTTTAGGAAAAGCTTTTGATGCACGCTATGTCACTGTTCTTTCAGGACTTGATGAAGATACTAAAATTATTGATAATCCAATTCCTGGTGCTCCAGTTGGCTGGATACCAGGTGATAAACTGGATTAATTTCCCTAGTATTAATTTATTAGATATACACTGTTCAACTTTAATTAAGTTGTTCTATTTATAAATATAACTATTAGTCTGGTCTTATGGATAATAAAGAAAACACAAACACACCTTTACATGAGGAAGATTTAGGTTTAGCTGGTAAGTTAACTAAATCTTTCATGCATAATCCCCTTACACTACTTCTTTTGTTAGCCTGTTTTGCAATTGGTCTGGCAGGTTTAATTTTAACTCCCAGACAGGAAGATCCTCAGATATCTGTGCCGATGGTTGATATTTATATTGGTTATCCGGGTGGTTCTTCAACTGAGGTTGCCAGTTTGGTTGCCGAACCTCTAGAACGAATCATGTCTGAGATACCAGGTGTTAAGCATGTTTACTCTGCTTCAATGCATGGTAAAGCGATGGTTACGGTTCAGTTTGAAGTTGGTGAAAAGATGGGTGATTCGCTGGTCAAACTATATGACAAACTGCAATCTAATATTGATAAGATGCCTCCGGGTGCAACAATGCCTTTGGTTAAACCAAAAGGGGTTGATGATGTACCAATGATGACTTTGACATTCTGGTCAAAACAGGTTGACGATGCTGCTTTACGTTTAATTGCTCTTGATGTCATGCAGGAACTAAATGAAATTGCTGATACTAGCCAAAGCTTTATTGTTAGTGGAAGAAAAGAAGAGTTACGTATTGAAGTTAAACCAGAACGTTTGTCTGGTTATGGTTTAAGCTTACAACAAATTGCAAATACTATAGCATCTGCCAATACTGAACAAACTGTCGGTGGTATTGAAGCAGGTAGAAATACATATGATATTATTACCGGTTCATTTTTAAGTTCATCTGACGAGATTGAGCGTCTTGTTGTCGCCATTAAAGATGGCAATCCTGTCTATTTAAGAGATGTCGCCAATGTTTTTCATGGTCCTAGCGAAACCAATCAAATGGTTAATTATTATACAGGTCCAAGTTATAAACAGTCAGATCCTCACAATGCAGAAGTGGATGCCAATGGTGAAGCAGCAGTTACTTTAGCTTTAGCCAAGAAGTCGGGTACCAATGGTGTTGCTGTTGCCAAAGCTATTTTAGAGCGTTTGGAATTGATGAAAGGTCGTTTAATTCCTGGGAATATTAATGTAGAAATTACTCGTGACTATGGTGAAAGCGCCAATAACAAAGTTAATGGCTTAATGTTTAAGTTAGTTATTGTGACCATTGCCGTTTCAGTTTTGATTTGGTATTTCTTAAACTGGCGTGCAGCACTAGTCGTATTTATCGTTATCCCAAATGTAATTTTAGTCACTGTATTTATTGCTTTAATAGCGGGTTATACAATTGACCGAGTCAGTCTGTTTGCCTTGATTTTTGCCATTGGTATTTTAGTTGATGATGCCATTGTTGTTATCGAGAATATGTATCGTCGATGGGGACTAGAGGGTAAAATTGAAGATTCAACAACAATTGATGCTGTTAGAGAAGTCGGTAACCCGACTATTTTAGCAACTTTCACGGTTATAGCGGCATTATTACCCATGGCTGCTGTTCGAGGAATGATGGGCCCATACATGGAGCCGATACCTGCATTGGGTTCTGTTGCCATGATGTATTCTCTATTTGCTGCATTTGTTTATACCCCATATTTAGCATTAATTTTTAGACCTTCCATGAGCATGATTCATGATATGGAAAAAAATGAACATAAAACTGTTCAGAAGCTTGATAAACTTTATAGGCGGACATTAACACCTCTAATAGAAGATAGAAAAAAGGGTTATATCTTTTTATTCGGTATGATTTTTGTATTTTTCGTTTGTGTTTCATTGTTCTATACAAAATCAGTTCGCGTTAAAATGATGCCTCTGGATAATAAGCCGGAATTCAATGTTGTCATTAATTTCCCAGAGGGAACAGCATTACCCGTTACCGCAAATTTAACTCGTCAATTAACTGAGATTGTTCGTAAGCAGGAGGAAGTGGTTGCCATTCAAACCTATGTCGGTACTGCTTCTCCATTTAACTTTAATGGCCTGGTTCGTCATTATTATACGCGTAATGAGCCATGGCAGGCTGATATTCAAATCCAATTGGTTAACAAGAAATTAAGAAATAGGACCAGCCATCAGATAGCCGTTGTTGTTCGTAAAGAATTACATGATTATATCAATCAACAGGTTGAATCCGGGTTTTACTTAGAAGAGAACAAACCACGTATTCAGGTTGTTGAAATGCCTCCCGGGCCACCAGTATTGCAGTCGATTGTTGCTGAAGTTTACGGCCCAAGTGATGCGGAAAGAAGAAAGGTAGCTGCGGATTTAACTCAAATGTTTGAAAAAGCAGAATATATTGATGATGTCGATAATTTAATGACAGAACCAAATGATATCTGGAAATTTAAAGTCGATCGGGAAAAAGCACTGCGAGCAGGTGTATCGGTTGATACAATTAACAAAACCCTTGAAATGGCAATGGGTGGCTATGTATTAGGTGATGTCAAGGATGGTTCAATTTTAGAGCCAACAATGATTGTCTTACAGGTTCCCCTTGATATACGTTCAAACTTTGGAAACCTAACTCAATTACCTGTACCTACTAACTCAGGAAGTAGTATACCCTTATCAGAATTAGGCAGTTTCACTAAAAGCAAACAAGATTTAATTATCTTCCACAAAGATTTACGTTCTTTGGAATATGTTACGGGTGAAACTGTAGGACGTCTTTCAGCACCAATTTATGGGATGTTTGAAGTTAATGATATGCTTGAAGATTATACAGGCCCCAGAGGAGAAAAAGTTTTTGGTAATATGATTGGTGCGCCATCAACTTCGGATACTAATAAAGGAGTTGCGTTCGAATGGGGAGGTGAATGGACGGTTACCTATGAAACATTCAGGGATATGGGAATGGCTTTCGGTATTGCGGTGATACTAATTTATATGCTGGTTGTCTGGGAGTTTGGAAACTTTATTCTACCTGCCATTATTATTTCCCCGATTCCATTAACACTAGTAGGAATTGTTCCTGGTCACTGGCTTATGGATGCTGAATTTACAGCAACTTCTATGATCGGCTTTATTGCTCTTGCTGGTATTATCGTTCGAAATTCCATCTTATTAGTTGATTATACCCGAGAACAAATCAGTTTAGGTGTTGAGGCAGATGAAGCTATTGTTATGGCCTGTATTACTCGTACCAGACCAATTATTATCACAGCTTTAGCCTTGGTTGTCGGTTCAACTGCTATCTTGATGGATCCTATTTTTCAGGGTATGGCGATTTCATTAATGTTTGGAGTCATGGTTTCGACCCTGCTAACTCTTTTTGTTATTCCATTGGGATGCAGTAGTGCAAAACATGCTTTCCCTGTAGGTGATGGTGGTAACAATAACAATAACAATGGCAATAACCATAACCAAAGTGCACCTTCAAAAGTTAAGCCAACATCGACTAAATCTAAGGTCAGTTTGACCGATCAAATTATTATGGTTGTTGGTAAAGTTTTGTACTTTACCTATACAGCAATAGAAATTATTGTCAGTTGGTCTTTGTTAATATATCGTCTAATTAAGTCGTTATTATTTAAAGAGGAGCCTAAAAAGTCGGTTCATTCATCTTCACCTACTTCTAGTAAAGTCACGAACAACACAAGCGGGAGTAATGCTTCACATATTAAGCCTGCAGAGAATCAACAACTAAAGCCTGTCACCACAGCAAGCACGACAGTGACTTCAAATGATACTCATAGTGCTACAGAAAACAAAGAAGAAAAGTCTGTAGTCGTTGATAGTCAAACTACGATAACTAATGAAGCATCAACGAAAGCAGCTAGTAAGAAAACGGACACGCAAAAATCTGCTACTAAGAAATCAGTCGTTAAAAAGCCTGCACCTAAAAAACCTGCACTTAAAAAACCTGCACCTAAAAAAACGACAACAACGAAGAAAGCAGCAGTTAAACAGTCAGTTCCTAAAAAGAAGGCGACTTCATCAGTGAAAAAGGGAAGAAGAGGAATTCGTTTAAAAGGTGATATCCAAAATTCTTCAGATAATGAAACTGAATAATAAGTTTATTATTTTAAAATGAGATTAAAATCTAAGGCTTAGAATATGATTACGGTTGTTGGTAATTTAAAAGGGGGAACAGGCAAAAGTACAATTACTTTCAATTTGTCTGTTAAATTATCTATAAATAGCAAAAGTGTTCAATTATTTGATTTAGATCCTCAGGCAACTTTAAGTGATGTTGTTGATATTCGCATTGAAGAAGAATATGAACCGGTATTAAAGGTTTGTAATAATTTAGATGAATTAGACAAACAGCATGATGAAATTTTAATTGACATAGGAACGGCTGCTATAGATTCTATGTATCGAGCCATTCAATTAGCCGATCGAATTGTTGTACCGGTTCCACCTAGTCAGGCAGATATTTGGTCTACGCAGCGTTTTTTACAAATTATTAATGAAAAATGTGAAGTTAAAAAACCACAAATATTAGGTTTAGTTAATCGTGCAGATACACATAAAGGTATCAGAGAAACGGGTGAAACAGAAGATGCTCTTAATATGCTGCCAGATATAGATCTGATTCAAACCAGGCTGTATCAACGGACCAGTTATCGTCGCTCATTTAGTGAAGGTTTAGCTGTTTTTGAACTAGAACCAAAGGGTAAAGCAGCGGCTGAAGTAAATAAACTGTCTAGTATTTTATATCCGAATATTTAATTTAAGAGAATAATATGGCTTTGATAAGAAATTTATTATCCCTTATCGGTATTCTATCGCTTATCCTGTGCTTTGTTTTTTATGATAATTATAAATCTCTCATAAATGTATATATTGAAAGTGATGACTCTACGAAAGTATTTATTCAGGAAAATATTCAAAAATTAGCACAAATAGAACAGTCCAAACTTGAATCATATATTGAAACAATCAAAACCTTTGAACCAGAGGCTTATGATACCTATATAGACATGTTTGACAAGCTACTAGCAACTGGAAATTCTGCAGAGGCTTCAATTTGGCGTTATCCTGTAGCAGAAGGATTATCAGTAGATGATGTTGTTGAGACGATGAAGTTTGTTGCCAATGAAAGAAATATTGCGAATGTTGCTTTTTTACCTCTTTCTAAAGATATTGAAGCTAAATTAGGGAAACCATATAGACACATTTCGATTTATATGTTCTGTAATTCGTTAACTGCGGCCGCCATGGTTGCACATAATGATGCCTATTCAGCATTTTTACCATGTAGAATAACATTAATTGAAGATGAAAAAGGTAAATTATGGTTATATTCTGCTAACATGGATATGATGATATATGGCGGTAAGCCTTTACCTAAAGAACTATTTAAGAAGGCAATTGCTGTTAAAGATACTATTTTAGCTATTATGAAAAGGGGATCTCTGGGAGAATTTTAAAGGGGAAATATTTAAAATGTATTAGCAATATCTAATATACTTTGATATAATATCTTTTTTTTCTTGAAGAAGACTTTAGTTATGCCAATAAAAAGACTCTACCAAAAACTGACTAAAGATTATGGCGATTTTGGCTTTGATAATGATACTGCCTCTGAACGTCGAAGAGAGCTTGCTGTTAAGGGGCAAAGACTTCAGTTTATTGTCTATTCCGCATTATTTGCTTTTGTTATTCTAGCTTCCTATGGATATTTTCTTATTTATAATTTAACGCATGATGTTCATAATATGTCTCGTCAAATGAATCAGATGACAACGACATTTCAGAGAATGACATCTTCAGTTGAATCTAATATGGACATTATGTCTTATAATTTCCAGGTTATTACCAGAACTATTGGTAAATCGATGCCTATAATTTCTAATGATACCAATAAATTAAGTGATAATACCCAAAATATGGCGCAAACTATTGCCGGCCTTAATGAGCAGTTAGAGGTTATCTCTAAAAATATGGGTATGATAACTAATTCTACTGTCAATATGCAGCGTGACTTATGGAGTATGAATAAAAATGTTTCTGATCCTTTTGGTACCATGTTTAGTAACATGAGCCCTTGGGGTGGCGGTAAAAAGGCTTATGGTTCTCCAGGTCCTATGCCTTATTCTAAGTTACCCGCGGCTACTAATATGAAAAGAGCCTATTAATTCTAGATTAGGGCTTGTTGATTCAACAGAGCCTAATATAAATATATTTATTTACACCATTTAGTACCATTTTCCTATGATACTAGCACTGAATTTGTTTTCCTTTTCCGATTATTAAAATTGATTAATAATTAAAGAACAGTTAACATTATCACTTGTTCTAATCATAATTTAATTTCTATTTTTGAAAGTAAACTGATTTATAAGTAACCATTTATAATGGCTATGTTCCCCTTTATAATGGTTTATTATGATTAAATTATTGGCATTTATAGTTATAATTAACATGAATATTAAAGGAATACATTTTTATGTTTGAAGGCCCTAGTAAGTTATTAAAATCACGTCTTGATAATTTGCAAGAAAATCTTGCGACCGAAAATCCAGTGATGATTGAAGCTGTTGATACTTTCAAAAAGCTTGATAAAGTTGCCTATAAGCTTGGTCTTTTGACAGAAGAAGAGTCTTATGCTACGTCTATTTCCTGGTGGCCTCTGATTTCTATTTTAGGCACATTTTCAGCAGGCAAGTCTACTTTTATTAATTCATATGTTGGCAATGATATTCAGCAAACAGGCAATCAGGCAGTAGATGATAAATTTACAGTCATTACCTATAGCCAACAAGAAACACCAAGAGTTTTACCCGGTTTAGCACTAGATGCAGATCCCAGGTTTCCTTTTTATCAGATTAGTGAAGAAATTGAAAAAGTATCAGCAGGCGAAGGAAGCCGAATAGATAGCTATTTACAATTAAAAACTTATAAGTCTGATGCCTTAAAAGGGAAAATATTAATTGACTCGCCGGGATTTGATGCGGATGAACAAAGAAATTCTACCTTAAGGATTACCGATCATATTATTGATCTTTCAGATTTGGTTCTAGTCTTCTTTGACGCCAGACATCCCGAACCAGGTGCAATGAAAGATACATTAGAACACCTGGTTAGCAGAACAATAGAAAGAAGTGATGCCGGTAAGTTTTTGTTAATTCTAAATCAATTAGATGCAACTGCAAAAGAAGATAATGCGGAACAGGTGGTTGCAGCATGGCAACGGGCAATTGTTCAGACTGGTTTATCGACAGGGCGTTTCTATTGTATTTTTAATGATAAAGCAGCTGTTAAAATTGAAGATGAATCATTAAAAAAGCGTTACGAAGATAAACGTGATATTGATTTAAAAGAAATTGAACATCGTATGTCTGAAGTTAGTGTAGAACGTGTTTATCGTATTATTGGTGCTCTCGAAAACATGGCTAACCGTATTGAAAGCCATGCAATTCCAGCAATTCAGGCCGCCAAGCAACAATGGTATAAGCAAACTATGATTTTTGATGGACTTCTCTACGGTATGATGATTATTGCTGCTATCTTTTATAGTATCAATGCCGGCTATTGGGTAGATGGTAGTTTTCAACCTTATTGGTTAGAACAATTAAATGCGAGTAGAACCAATCAATTTATTTTACTGGGTGCTGTAGTAGCAATTTTTGTTGGTATTCATTTTTGGGTCAGAAATATTGTTGCAAAAAGAATTGCCAGAAAAATTAAAGCGGTTGCCGGCGTTGGTAATATTGTTTCAGCATTCTTAAAAAATACTGGTTTTATGCATAGTGTCTTTAATAAGAACCCGGCAGGATGGGGACGATATGCAAAAAAGACTATCGCTATGGCCAGACATGATGCAGACTCAATGGTTAAAACACTTAATGACAAATATTCAGATCCCCTTGGTCGTCAGGAAGCACTGAATACTAAAGAACAAAGATTATCTTAAGATTAGCGAACAAGCAGAGTAATTATTATGAATTTAGAAAAGGTTGTTTTTGCCTTTTTCATTGTTCTTGCCTTAACACTTAATTTTGGCTTTTTTTTAGGTGAAATAGAACAACCCGAACATCATAATATATATGAACTATTTGCCGCAATTATTATTAATCTCATTGCGACTATTATGAAGTTGGGAGATAGGAGTCATATAGGTTCTGTTTTATTGGCTACCAGTCTGGTAGCAGATTTACATTTAATTTCTGCAGCGGTTGTTTGGGGGTTTGCTGCCCATATTTTTGCAACAGGTTTGAGTCCTGAAATTATGAGCACTATCGTTTCATTATCTGGTGGTGCATTATTGGCTAATTTAATTTCTGTCATTCTATTTGTATCTGATACTGTGGTGACTAGACGCTAAAACCTCATGTCTAGCCCAATCTTTATAGTCCTACAACGGCTCCGTTATCCCTTACTTTTACTAGTTATTGTCTATTCAGTTTTAATTTTAGTATTTACCATTATTCCAGGAGTGGATGATAAGGGTAACCCTTGGACCATGAGCTTTTTTCATGCGTTTTATTTTGTCAGTTTTATGGGATCTACCATTGGATTTGGCGAAATTCCTTATCCTTTTAGTGATGGACAAAGGTTTTGGGCCTTATTTGGTATTTATGCTTCGGTTATTTCCTGGTTATATAGTATCGGACGTTTATTACAGATAATAAAAGATCCTGCTTTTCAGTTGGTTTTAACTGAAAGCATGTTTTCTAAACGAGTTAATCGTATTAATGAACCTTTTTATTTAATCTGTGGTTATGGGGATACTGGTAAATTATTAGCACGCGGTTTAAGTGAGCTTGACATCCGTTGTGTCGTGTTAGACAAATCTCAACAGCGAATTGATGATTTAGCGATTGAAGAAAATGATATTAATATTCCCAGTCTCTGCGCTAATGCGATCTTTCCGGAGGTTCTTGAATTGGCGGGGTTGAAACACCCCAAATGTGTTGGAGTGCTTGCTCTTACACACGACAATCAGGTCAATTTAAAAATAGCCATTACCTCAAAACTTTTAAGTAAAAACATTAATGTAATTTCCAGAGCTGATACCAATGATGTTATGGCGAATATGGATTCCTTTGATACGGATCACATTATCAACCCTTATCAAATGTTTGCTAAACGGCTTGCTCTGGCAATTCGATCGCCAGAAGCCTATCTGGTTTATGAATGGTTTACCAATGCTGATCATAGATTAATTGATGAACCTCCTGTGATACCTAAAGGCAAATGGCTAATTTGTGGTTATGGACGTTTTGGCAAATCAGTTTCACAATATTTAGAATATGAAGGCATTAGAACCAAAATAGTTGAGGCACGACCTCAGCAAACAGATGCGCCTGGTGATGTGGTTGTTGGTAGTGGTACTGAAGCGATAACCCTTAAAGATGCCGGTATCATGGATGCTTCTGGCGTTGTTGCGGGTACTGATAATGACTCTAATAATCTATCAATTATTATGACTGCAAAAGAAATAAAAAAGCATCATAAGATATTTACAGTGGCAAGACAAAATTATCATCGAAATAGCAGAGTTTTTGATGCTGCAGAACTTGATCTGGTTATGCAACCGGCTATCATTGTTGTTAGAGAAATTTTGGCCTTAATCAAAACGCCATTATTGTCAGAATTTCTTACATTAGTGACTCAGCAAAAAAAAGACTGGATAAATATTCTGATTAGTAGGCTATCAGGGATTTTTGATTCTGATACCCCGCATGTTTGGACGGTATCAACTTCTTCATTAAAATCATCTTCAGTTAAAAAAATGATAAGTGAAGACCATATCTGCATTGAAGACTTATTAAAGAATATCAATAATCGGGATAGAAAGTTATCTTGTTTGGCTTTATTTATTAAGAATAAACATCATGGTTATAAATTATTGCCAGATCTCGATCAAATAATCGAAGTAGGGGATGAAATCTTGTTTTGTGGCGATCATGTAAGCGAAGATTCTATACATGCGCTGCTTAAGTATGATTATATGTTGCGTTATGTCAAGGATGGAACCAGCTATCGCAAAGGTTATGTCTGGAATTATTTCTTTGGTTCAAATAAACCAGGTATAAATTAATAATTTATGATTTTGCCAATAAAACATAAACTGCACCGGTACCTCCATCCTTTGGAATAGCAGAATGGAATGCTAAAATTTGTGGATGTTGTCTTAGCCAGCTGTTAGCTTTGTTTTTTAAAATAGGATAGCTTTGATTTTTACGATAGCCCTTGCCATGAATGATTTTGATACATCGAATTTGATGATGAAAACAAAATTGAATAAACAGACTTAGATCATGGCGTGCCTGATTAATAGTTAATCCATGCAAATCCAGATGCTCTTCAATTGGGATTCTTCCAGACTTTAAGTCTGAGAAATATCGTGAAGAAATACTGTCGTGGCAAAAACTTAAAGTATCTTCAAACCCGAGTAGCTCGATTTCTTGACCATCAGAAAAATACTCTTGTTGTAACTCATTTTCAGTTTCATCATAGTGTTGGTATTTTGCAGGCTTAGGCTTTTTCTTTAAGTTAGCTCGATTATCATCTTTTAAAGGTGTAACACCGGCAACAGCTTGTTTAAATTCAGGATAATGTGATTTTTTATCTGATGAGCTCATTTTGTAATCTGGGCAGTGGGGGTGGAGTCAGACAAAATAAACTCTTTAATTGACTCCGACTCCGAGATACGTAAAATTAGTCTATGTTTATTCATTTTTTACTCTCAAGACTATTAAGTGCGTTATTGGTTATCTTTGGCGTTATCTTAATTGTATTTTTATTGATCCATCTGGTTCCTGGAGATCCCATTGAAGTCATGCTCGGTGATTCGCCAACAATGGCAGACCGAGAACAACTAAGACAGAGCTTAGGCCTGGACCAACCTATCTTAACGCAATTTTTTCAATATTTTAATCGTTTATTACATTTTGATCTGGGTGAGTCGATACATTCCGGTCGTAAAATTAGTGAGATTTTATTTCCCAGAATTTGGCCAACGGTTTATCTAACCCTTGCTTCTCTTTTTGTTGCTATTGTGATTGCTTTTCCTTTAGGTATTATGTCGGCACTTAACAAAAATACCATGATTGATAAAATGGCTATGGGAATTTCGCTGATAGGGATTTCAATACCAAACTTTTTAATGGGCCCCTTATTAATATTAATTTTTTCAATACTATTGGGTATTTTACCCGTGAATGGAAATGATTCAATATCTTCGATCGTATTACCCGCTTTAACGTTGGGTACAGCTTTAGCGGCAATACTATCAAGAATGATCCGTGCTTCTTTATTGGAAACAATGACTATGGACTATGTTCGTACAGCTAAAGCAAAAGGTCTTTCTAAATATCAAATTATTTATAAACATACCTTAAGAAATGCATTACTTCCCGTTGTCACTATCATTGGACTTCAATTTGGTGCCTTATTAGGGGGGGCAGTTATTACAGAAATGATTTTCTCTTGGCCGGGTCTAGGACAACTAACCATTGAATCGATACAAAAACGTGATTATCCGGTAGTGCAAGCCTGTATGCTATTGATAACAACTACTTATGTTCTAGTTAATACCCTAACCGATCTGGCCTATGCCGCTTTAGATCCAAGAATCCGCCTGGATGCAAAATCATAAATCTATGGATAAGCGCACCCCAGGTACCTACCTTTTTTCTTTTATCTTAATCAGCTGGTTTCTATTAGTCCTGTTGACGCCATTACTTTCTTTCACACCTAACAACGTTCACTTAGAAAAAATATTGCTGACACCTTCTTTTCACCATGGCCTTGAAGGTTTACTGGGATATGATGATCTCGGGCGCTCTGTGTTAGAAAGATTATTATCGGGGGCTAAAATTTCCTTTTTAGTAGCCTTTGGTGTTGCTTTTATTGCTTTATGTATTGGTACTATTATTGGTTTGATAAGTGCCTATATTGGCGGGGTTTGGGATCATATTATTGTCAGATTAATTGATATCTTTATGGCATTTCCAGGTATTTTATTGGCAATTGCTTTATCCGGTTTAATGGGCCCTGGGATTGATAATGTTATGATTGCTTTATGTGTTGTTGGCTGGGTTGGTTATGCACGCTTAACAAGAGCTCAGGTATTATCGATTAAACAACGGGAGCATGTCAGTTCAGCCAGAGCCTTAGGCGCTTCTCATATACAGATAATTAGCAAGCACATTTTACCCCTGATTATATCACCATTAATTATAGAATTTACTTTTGCTATCGCAGGACTGGTTATTGCCGAAGCTGGCTTATCATTTTTAGGTTTAGGCATTCAGGCACCGGAAAGTTCCTGGGGAAATATGATTAAGGAAGGCAGTCAATATTTGTTAATTTCTCCACACTTGGTTATTATGCCAGGACTTTGTTTACTATTGGTGGTTTTATCCGTCAATCAGATAGGCGATGCTCTTAGAGATTATTTAGATCCCAAAACTCTTGTTTATAGCAGAAGAGTTGGTAGAAAAAACACAGGTAGAAAGCGATGACACTTGGCCCGGTTATGTTAGATATTGCTGCTTATGAATTAACAGCAGAAGATAGAGAAATACTTAAGAATCCGGTTGTGGGTGGGGTGATTCTCTTTAGTCGAAATTATCATTCGTTGGAACAATTAGAAGCATTAGTTAAGGATATTCATGAATTGAGGACGCCGCACCTTTTAATTGCAGTTGATCAGGAAGGTGGTCGAGTGCAACGATTTAAAGATGGTTTTAGTCTTTTACCCGAATTAAGACAAATTGGTCATTTATATGAACAAAATATCGATTTGTCTTTAAAACTAGCCAAAGAGTGTGCCTGGCTTATGGGATCTGAAATTCGCTCTACAGGTATTGATATGAGTTTTGCTCCGGTTTTAGATCTTGATACCGGATTAAGTCAGGTTATTGGCAGTCGGGCATTTCATTCAAAACCAGAAGTAGTTTCAACTTTAGCTAAACATTATGTTCAGGGTATGGTTGAAGCAGGTATGCAGGCCACAGGTAAACATTTTCCAGGACATGGTAGTGTCAGTGCTGATTCTCACATTGATTTACCCATTGATCAGCGTAGTTATGAAGAAATAAGAAAAAAAGATTTATACCCCTTTACCTATATGATTAAACAGGGTATTCATGCATTAATGGTTGCACATATTATTTTTTCTCAGGTTGATGATACGGTGACTGGTTTTTCAACATTTTGGTTAGCACAGATCCTTAGAAAAGAGTTAAATTTTCAGGGGGCTATTTTTAGTGATGATTTAAGCATGGCGGGCGCTAAATTTTTTTCTCAATCGCCAGAAGATGGTGAGAGGGTAGAACTCACTTGCGTCGATAGTGCTAAAAAAGCGCTGCATGCCGGCTGTGATATGATTCTAGTGTGTAATAATCGAGACTCGGCAAGTCAGGTTGTAGAGTCACTGCAGGGTTATAGTAACCCCGCTTCTAGTATGCGACTGGCCTTATTACACGGAACCAAACAAATATCCAGGGAACAACTGGTGCAAATGCCGCGCTGGAAAAATGCGAAAAAATTGATTAAACAATATGTACAAGAACCATCACTGGATCTTGACCTGTAAAAATGAGAGTTAATATAAGGAATAAATATGGCTGATAAATTAATTGTGGCATTAGTCAATGCTGACCCAAAAAATCTTCTACAAATTAGTTTGCCCATTTTGCAGGCAACAGTTGCTGCTACAATGGAATACAATGTTGAAGTGATTTTTAGCGGACATGCAGGACAGGTTGCCATGAAGTCATTTGCTACAGAGATAAAAGAGCAGGTCAGTGAGCAAAAAAATATTTACGACATCATTAAAGAAGCCTACGATGCGGGTGTTGTTTTTAAAATATGTACGCCAGCCTTAGATGCCTGGGGCGATGATTTAATTTCAGAAATAAATGAAATCGTTGGTGGTACCTATTTAATCTCTGAAGCAATGGATGATGATACGGTTACTTTTACTTATTAATTATTGTTTATGATAACTCCTTTGTTGTATTTTTAAGAGATTATTTTATTAATCGATGTTAAAATGCTCCTTTTTTACACAAGGATATTAAGTGTCATTAGTTTTTGTTGATTCTGCCAGATTACCCACTCATTGGGCTGAATTTACTATTCAGGGATACGAAGACGATAAAACGGGTAAAGACCATATCGCTTTGGTTCTTGGAGATGTTTCTACAAACGAACCCGTCTTGATGAGAATGCATTCAGAGTGTCTTACTGGTGATGCACTTTTTAGCAAGCGTTGTGATTGTGGACCTCAATTAGAAGCAGCCATGAAATCTATTGCCAAAGAGGGGCGTGGATTGATTTTGTATCTTCGTCAGGAAGGTCGGGGCATTGGGCTTATCAATAAAATTAAAGCCTATCATCTCCAGGATAAAGGTGCTGATACAGTAGAAGCCAATGAAAACTTAGGGTTTGATGCTGATTTAAGAGAATATAATATTGCTCATGATATGTTGGTTCACCTTAAGGTTAATAGCGTTAGATTGATGACTAACAATCCTCGTAAAGTAAAGTCTTTAGAAGATGTTGGTATCAATGTGGTTGAACGACTACCCTGGAAACATGGCGAAAATCCACATAATTCAGTTTACCTATCTACCAAGGCTGCTAAGTTAGGCCATATACTGTAAACACTTTTTCTTTTTTTTAATTTCTGTTTCAAAATAAATATTATGCCCAAATCAATTACCATTCATGCACCGGATGATTGGCATTTACATCTTAGAGATGGCGATGTTTTAAAAGGTCTGGTTGCTCATACTGCCGAGCGTTTTAAAAGGGCAATTGTAATGCCCAATTTAGTTCCTCCTATTACTTCAGTAGAAATGGCTGCTGAATATTTGGACAGAATATTAGCGGTGGTTCCAGATAATTCAGATTTTGAACCTTTAATGACATTATATCTGACCGATAATACCACGGCGCAAACGGTCTTTAATGCACATCAAAGTTGTTTTGTTAAAGCATTTAAGCTATATCCAGCTGGAGCAACGACCAATTCAGATGCAGGCGTAAGCGATATTAAAAAATGTTATCCAGCAATTGCCGAAATGCAAAAGCTTGGTGTTCCCTTACTGATTCATGGTGAGATAACTGATGCTGATATTGATATTTTTGAGCGTGAACAAGTCTTTATTGAACGTGTTCTGAAACCTTTATGTGAAGACTTTCCGGAATTGAAAATAGTTTTTGAACACATCACCACAAGTTTTGCCGTGGATTTTGTCAATTCAACGTCTCATCCAATTGCAGCTACAATTACGGCCCATCATTTACTAATGAATCGTAATCATATGCTGGTTGGTGGGATACGTCCTCACTACTATTGTTTGCCGGTGCTAAAACATCAACAACATCAACAAGCCTTAATAAAAGCGGCGACATCTGGAAGTGAAAAATTTTTCCTGGGTACCGATAGTGCTCCTCATGCTCAAAATAAAAAGGAAACCGCTTGTGGTTGTGCAGGCATGTACACCAGTCATGCGGCAATAGAATTATATGCAGAAGCTTTTGAACGTGCAGACAAGCTTGAGAATTTAGAAGCTTTTAGTAGTCTCAATGGCGCGAAGTTTTATGGTTTACCGGTCAATTCAGAAAAACTGACTTTGGTAAGAGAGTCCTGGGACGTTCCAGAATATTACCAGTTTGGAACTAATGAAGCCGATAATACCAGTTCACATCGTTTAATTCCCTTATTTGCAGGTGAGCAAATTAACTGGAAGATTAATGGAAATTGAAAGTAATTCACATCACATCGATATTGGTAAACGTTTTAGAAGTTTTTTACCGGTTGTTGTTGATGTTGAAACAGCGGGTTTTAATCCTAAAAAAGATGCCTTACTTGAGGTGGCTGTAGTAATTCTGAGAATGGATGAAAATGGTCAACTATATTGTGCTGAATCTATAGCGGAAAATATTGCACCATTTGCAGGTGCTAACCTGGATGAAGCGGCTTTAAAATTTACCGGCATAAATCCGTTTAATCCTTTTCGCATGGAAAAAGAAGAGGGACCAACCTTAAGAGATATGTTTTCACTGATTAGAAAAGAGGTGAAGGCGACCAAATGTACTCGAGCTATTTTAGTTGGACACAATCCAACGTTTGATTTAAGTTTTATTAACGCCGCAGCTGAACGTAATAAAATCAAAAAAAATCCGTTTCATCAATTTAGCACCTTTGATACAGCAACCTTAGGCGGTTTGGCTTATGGTCAGACGGTATTATCTAAAGCCTGTCAGGTAGCCGGGATTCGTTGGGATGATGATAAGGCTCATTCAGCACTTTATGATACCGAACAAACCGCTAAATTGTTTTGTCAAATTGTTAATCAGTGGGCATATTATGAGCAGCAAGGGCAATCATAATTGAATGATAGTTTGCATCAAAAGTTCGTTGATATTTTTTCAGCAGAGCAAAACGAAATATCTTCCAAACTTAAAAAGTACTTGCTATCATTGCCACCGGAAAAATTTTCGTTAGGCGAGCTAACAAGATTTACCGGCTTTATTGATAATGAATCTTTCTCATTTAATATTTTATCAATACAAAAAAATTCAGATACAATACAAGTCAAATTAGGCTTATTTTTTAATGAAATCATGGGCGGCTGCAATTGTTCAGAAGAGCCTTTTCATGAAATCAATTACTCTGAAGCAAATTACCTGCTGACAAAATCAGGCATTGCTTTATTAAAGGAAATCAAATGAAAATAGTGACTATCTTATCGGCACTGCTCTTTTCTCATACAATATTTGCTGAACAGCATCAGAACGTGATTGATGAAGGCCAGGCCTTATTTATGCAATATTGTGCCAGTTGCCATGGCGAGTTAGCCGGTATTCCGATGAATAAACGTCCAGCGCCGCCAATCTTTATGGTTAAAAGGCATTATACCGGTACTTATCCGGATGAAATGACTTTTGTTGATGCCATGGCAGACTGGGTTGAAACAAGAGATGTATCAACAAGTTTAATGCCGGGCGCAATTCGTCGTTATAATCTGATGCCTGAAATTGTGGTCGAGCGCAGTAAAGTCGAAAAAATAGCCGCTTATATTTTCAATACCAGAATGAATTTGCCCGCAAGTTTTGAACACCATTATAAAAGACAGCATGGTTTGAATTAAGGATCAAAACTAGCGCAAACAATTCTTAAAATTGGGTATTCATATTGTTCATCCAGAAATTGAAATAAACTTGAAAGTTTCTTGTCTTCCCGGTCAATTAATTCCTGCCTGGATTGTAAAATAATATTGACATCTTTGTCAGAAATATTTAAATCATTGTATAGCGAAGGAAGTTCGATCAAAAACTGTTTAACCGCCTTTTCTATGTGTGAATAAATCGTGTTTATGGTTAGATTTCGGGTTTCAGCAATTTGAGCCAATGAATTATTGGATTTAAAAAGAAATAAAGTCTCGGCAATGGTTTCTGAAATTTGGTTTTCCTGAACTTGTTTAATATTTTCCTGCTGTTTTGAATGTTGTTCGATAATTGCCAGAAAGTCCTCAGCATAATTAGCTAATTTTTGAGCGCCAACACCTGAAATTAAACTAAACTGCTCTTCATTTGTTGGCATTTGTTCCAGCATTTGCATTAAGGTCGCATCATGAAAAACCATAAAGGGCGCAATATTTTGTTCTTTTGCTAATCGAGACCGGCAGGCCTTTAAATCTTCCCAAAGCTGTTGATGGCTGGCATTTAACTGGAAATTAGAGGCTTTCTTTTTATCTTGAGCGTCGGATTGCTTATATTTAATATCTTTACGTAAATATAAAGATTGTTCGCCTTTTAAAACAGGACGGGATTTTTCGGTTAGTTTTAAGGCGCCAAAATTATCATTGTCCGCATTGAGCATGCCCAGAGCAATCAATTGTCTATAAACTGAGCGCCATTGTGCCTGATTTAACTCATCACCAATACCATAGGTTGATAGTTGTTGATGGTTAAAACGTCTGATTTTTTCATTATCTTTGGCTAATAAAATATCAATTAAATGGTTAACACCAAAGCGTTCTTCACTTCTGTAAACACAGGAAAGCGCCTTTTGAGCAAGCACAGTGGCATCCCAGGTTTCAACAGGATTTAAGCAGGTATCACAGTTGCCGCAGGGTTGTTCGGGGGTTTCACCGAAATAACTTAATAAAATATTACGTCGACAGTTTGTTGCTTCACAATAACCTAATAAAGCTTCCAGTCGCTGGTTTTCTATTTGTTTAATAAAATCCGGGGCACTGGATTCCTGCGCCATTTTTCTTAGTAAGATAATATCTTGTAACCCATAAACCATCCAGGCATTGGAAGCTAAGCCATCTCGTCCGGCACGGCCTGTTTCCTGATAATAAGCTTCAATACTTTTGGGTAAATCCATATGGGCAACAAAGCGAACATCCGGCTTATCAATTCCCATTCCAAAAGCAATGGTAGCAACCATAATACAATGTTCTGATTGTAAAAATTGCTGCTGATTTTGCTGGCGAGTTTCCTGTGGCATACCGGCATGATAACTTAAAGCCGGCAGACCTTGTTGCTGTAAAAATTGAGCCGTTTCCTCAACACGTTTACGTGAAAGGCAATAGACTATACCGCTATCGTTAGTATGACTGGCCTGAATAAATTGAATTAATTGTTGTCTGGGATTATTTTTTACCTGTACCAGATAGCGAATATTGGGACGATCAAAACCACTAACAAAGTGTTCAGCACTTTGCAGTTTAAGCCTTAAAGATATTTCTTCACGGGTATTGGCATCGGCAGTTGCTGTTAGCGCAATTCGGGGTGTATCAGGAAATAAACCGGGTAATTGTTCCAGTTTTACATAATCTGGACGAAAATCATGCCCCCATTGAGACACACAATGCGCCTCATCAATAGCAAACAGGGAAATTTTTGCCTGCTCTAATAATGATAAGGTTCTTGGCTGAAGGATCCTTTCCGGTGCAATATAAAGCACATCTATTTGATTTTGATAAACCTGATTTTCAATTTCTTCAATTTCAAATGCGTTTAAGCTGGAGTTAATAAATTCGGCATTAATACCTAATTGTTTTAAAGCACTCACTTGATCCTGCATCAAGGCAATCAGTGGTGAGATAATAATAGCCGTTCCATCTAGTAACAATGCTGGGATCTGATAACAAAGTGATTTTCCACCACCGGTTGGCATAATTACCAGACAGTCCTTGTTTTCAACCAGAGTTTCAATAATCTGATACTGAGGTTCACGAAAGTTATCGTAGCCAAATGTCTCGCGTAATATGGCCAAAGCTTTTTCTTTTGTCGTATTCATTTGTTCATAATAACTAAGACGAATAAATAAGTCTGTAGGATTAATCTGATTATTGTAAGAAAATTTTATTTTTAAAAAATTGGCCGCTAAATTAAGCTATAATATCTTTGTCAGAACTCCGACCCTAGCAGAATAAATTATGTCAGAAGATAAACATGCACATTATAAAATAGTTGTTACACGTATCAGTGATAATTTAGATCAAGTTGCCAATATGATTGCAGACAATTATGCTTCCGATATTAATCGTATCCGTATTTTATTAAAAAATCTGCCTTATGAAATCCCGGAAAAATTTAATTCTTTAAAGAGTGCAAAAATCTTTCTTAATGAATGTAATAAGTTAAATTGTGAAACTAAAGTTGTCAGGTTAGAGCCTGATAAAGTTGAAGTGAAAAAAGAAAATAACAAAGTAAATAAAACCGGAAAAAAAATATTATCTGGCCGTAACATGGAGAATAGCTCTAAAATTATTATTGGCGTAGTGATACTATTTGTTTCAATTATTGGGATAATGTTAAGTTATTTTGTTCAGGACTCTCAGGAAGGCGTTTTATCCGATGTAAATTCCAATAAAGTTAATCCATCAAAAATGGAGAAAATTAATCGTTTAGTAAAAGAAGAAACTAAGACTGCTATAAATAACTCTTCAAGCAAATCAGTTCGAT
This sequence comes from Gammaproteobacteria bacterium, assembly GCA_015231865.1. Classification (GTDB taxonomy): domain Bacteria; phylum Pseudomonadota; class Gammaproteobacteria; order GRL18; family GRL18; genus JADGAU01. The sequence continues at coordinate 30,508 of JADGAU010000019.1, forward strand.
CTAATGAAGGCTTACTTACAAAAGATAATACAAAAAATCAAATCACTGACTCAAATATCAGAGATAACAATAAACAAGGCAACAATACCAAGACAACTAAAGTAAATAATGCCAGAAGCAATGCTATTGAAAATGACAACGAAGACAATCAGAATTTAATTGATTTAGAAGCAATGGCAGATTTATTAACACCTGCCCAAATTGAAGTATTATCAGCATTTAACTTTAATCAACCGATGAGTCAGATTATAAAGGAAGTAGAAAATAGTCATTTATCTCGACGAGAGAAGATTGAAATTGCTAATATCTATCAGGAAGCGGCTAAAACTGATTTACAAAAAACAAGAAAGGCATTAGAAATTTCTTTAGCATTCAATCATAATAACAAAAAAAACTGGCAGAAATTAATTTCGACTTATGAAATGTTAGGTGATGATAGAAAGGCGGAAAACTCTAAAGAGCAGATGTACAAACAGTTTCCCTATCTTAGAAATAAGAAAATTAATAAAACTGACTTTTCTGAGCAGGTGGAAATAATTGACAGCGAACAGATAATAGAAAATGAAGATAATCTTGAAAGCGAAGAACTTCTAGAAAGTAAAGAGATACTACAAAGCGAAGCAATAATTGAATAGGAATGGATTTAAAGATGAAAAAAAATAATATTTTTGAGCAATTTATTTCAAAAGAAGCAATGAGTGGTGTTTTGCTGTTTATGGCAACAGTGCTGGCAATTATTGCTGCAAATTCTCCCTGGTCTCAAGAATACTATGACTTGTGGCATTTACCAATGGGATTTAGTTTAGGAAATATCACTACATCTATGAGCTTAACCTATTGGATAGATGATGGCTTGATGGCCTTATTCTTTTTAATGGTTGGTCTGGAAATTAAAAGAGAACTGATGGTTGGAGAATTATCTTCGATACAAAAAGCATCCTTCCCGGTTGTTGCTGCGATTGGTGGTATGGCTATTCCCGCTTTAGTCTATGTCATGCTTAATCCGGACAACCCAATTGGTTTTGGTATTCCAATGGCAACGGATATCGCCTTTGCATTAGGAATATTAATGCTGTTAGGCTCAAAGGTTAACCCTGCATTAAAAGTATTCCTGGTGGCTTTAGCCGTCGTTGATGATTTAGGTGCTGTTTTAGTTGTTGCTACCGTTTATACGCAGGAAATACACACTCAATATTTTCTTATGGCCATTATCATCTATGCACTTATCTGGCTATTAAACTTTAAAGGCGTTAAATCATTGTGGCCTTATTTACTTCTGGGTGTTGCCTTATGGGTCTATATTCATGCTATTGGTATTCATGCAACGGTTGCGGGTGTATTATTGGCCTTTGCGATTCCAATTGGTTCAAAAATTGATGAACATAAATTTATCAAAACACAAACCGATGCAATAAATGATTTTGAAAAAAACATAGACACCATTCCGATACTTAATCATCATCAAATGGATGCTTTAGAAACAATCGGGTGTTCTTATGATAAAGTTCAAAATCCCTTATTAAAACTGGAACATCACTTACATGGGCTCAGTGCCTTTGTCATTATGCCTTTATTTGCATTCTCCAATGCCGGTGTTGTCATTGATTTTTCACCTTTTATGGATAATTTAATGATTGTGCTAGGCGTTATTTTAGGCCTGGTTATTGGTAAACCGATTGGTATTGTCACTTTTACCTGGCTGGCAACAAAACTTAAGCTGGTTACTAAGCCCGATAATATCACCTGGATGGAAGTGATTGCAGTCGGATTCCTGGCCGGTATCGGTTTTACCATGTCGATATTTATAACCCACCTGGCATTTATGGATGAAGCATTAATCGCAGCTGTGAAATTAGGTGTCTTTATCGCTTCATTTATTGCAGCCGTTATTGGTGTTGTCTTATTGTTGAAGGTTTCTGATAATAAGGCAAAAGTGTAAATGCTGATTATCAATAAAGCTGTCTACTTTTTTTACATAAATAAATTCGTGGATAGTAAATTGGAAACCTGATGGCTTTAAGTTATTGATAAAATATAAATTTAAATATTAGGAATATATATTGCATAAGGTTAATATTAATTGAATATTTAACATTGGTGCTTTATAATTCCTAAAAATTTAAGCATTATTTATCGGGGTTTTAGAAAATGTCAGATGAACTAAACAATAAAGAAAATGAAAATACACCTGTGGATGAGAATCAAGGTCAGCAGGGAAGTGACTTTGAGAAACGTCGTAAGTTATTGAAGGGTGCTTTAGGTGCTACTCCTGTTATTATGACGGTTGCTGCTAGGCCTGTTCATGCTATGCAGGGGCTTTCTCATATGTTGTCTCTTGAGGTTTCTGGGTGTAAGGGTGATGATTTTGTTGGTGGTCAAAGCCCTGGTTGGTGGATGACTGTTTCAAA
>JADGAU010000001.1 GCA_015231865.1 Gammaproteobacteria bacterium
GGGCAGTGGGCAGTGGGCAGTGGGCAGTGGGCAGTGGGCAGTGGGCAGTGGGCAGTGGGCAGTGGGCAGTGGGCAGTTAATAGTATAAAGTTAAAATGATAATCGAGCTAATTTTATACAGTTTTATCGGCATTTTTGCCGGTATCGCTGCTGGCTTATTAGGCGTTGGCGGTGGCCTGATAATTGTTCCACTACTTCTTTTTGTTTTTACTTCATTAGCCATACCATTACCGGCTGAACATCATGCCCATATCGCTATTGCCACCTCATTAGCAACGATAATATTTACAGCTATATCGGCCATTATTGCTCAACAAAAAAAAGGCGCGATACTTTGGGATTGGTTTAGACTTTTATTACCCGGGCTCATAATTGGTTCTTTTATTGGTGCCATTATTACCACCCAAATACCACATCAGCCCTTAATTGTTATTTTTTGCAGTTTTCTTATTTTTGTGTCATGGAAAATGTGGCCTAAACAAAGCAACATTGAAATGGATGGAACAACTGCTTTAAATATTCCGATGGCTATACCACATAGTATTCATTATCTGGTAGGAATGGTTATCGGTATTATTTCTGCAATAGTTGGAATAGGAGGGGGGACAATGACTGTTCCTTATTTAAATCAGGCCATAAAACCTCGGCCTGTACCAATAAAAAATTCTATTGCAGTTTCTAGTGCCTTAGGTCTTCCTATCGCTATTTTTTCAACTATGGGATTTATAGCACAACAAACATTTGATGAAACTTTGACACCATTTACCCATTCTATTGGCTATATTTATTTACCGGCTTTTATTAGTATTAGTATTTTTGCTTTTATAAGTGCAAAACTTGGAGTGTATTTATCACATAAGCTGGATAAAATAATTTTATTGCGCTTTTTTTCGCTGCTGCTGATGTTTCAAACAGCTAAATTAATTTATGATAATTTCTTATAGTAAATTCTATATTTTGAAAGATTACAGGAATATAAAAAAGTTATTTAAGAGACTGACTTCGCTGCTTATAATTTTCAACAAGCAAATCTATTTTATCTGATTCATATGGTTTTAAACCACTCATAATCATATTCTTTTTACCACAGCCTACTTTTTCTTTACCTGACAAAAGCTCAAATTCAATACAAACTTGGGCTCGTTTACCTGTTACCTTGATACCTGTTTTGTATATTTCCAGATTAAGATCAATAATATTGAGGTGTTCTAACTTGATAGACATGCTTTCATATATAACCAGTGGTCTATCAGGGTTAATCATGACATTTTCTTGCTCCATTAACGGTACAAGTAGATGAGGAAATGCCATACCAGAGAATTTAACATAGGCTTCTGTGAAAGCAGAAATCAGGCTTTGATCATGACTAGTATCTCCAGATGCTTTTACATTAAGATACTCTCGACCTTCATCATCGACAATGGGAACGGCTGTTTCTTGCGGTAATGATTCTGGTAGATTAATTTTGACATTATCACCAACCATACCCGAAAAGGTAAAACACATTTGTTGCGATAAGCCTAGTTTATTTAATACTACTGCAAATAGTAAGTCGCCTGGGACAATAAATTTTTTTGCTTCAACATCATGAATGGGATTAAAATCATTGGCGATTTTTTTAGCAAAATTACTTCCCTGTTGCTTAGAAAAAGAAACCTTGCCATTGTCTTGTTGTTGATAAAATTGAGTTAAATCCATAGAAGTATCTGCATAAAAAATAAGCTTGTATTAAACCATATCTAGACGTAACAATTCAATCACCGGCTTTACCGATGGTTTCACACCACGCCATTGATAAAAAGATTCTGCTGCCTGGCCAACTAACATTCCCAAACCATCAACCACTTCTGAAGCACCATTATCTGTTGACCAGTTCATAAATGCGGTAGGTTTTGCACCATACATTAGGTCATAACTTTTTGCATTAGCAGCAAAAATAGTCTCAGGCACTGGTGGGATATCGCCTTGTAAACTAGCTGAAGTAGCATTAATGACAATATCAAATTGTTGGGCATCTAAATCGTTGAAACCACCGCCAGCGATTTTACCTAAATGACTAAAATCATCAGCAAGATCTTTGGCCTTGGAAGGCGTTCGATTGGCAATAAAAATATCTCTAGGTTGTTCTTTTAATAATGGCTCGAGAATGCCTCGCGTCGCCCCACCTGCACCTAATACTAATAAACGCTTAGATTGTATTGACCAATTTAACTCATCTAATATATCGCCAAGCAAGCCATAGCCATCTGTATTATCACCGGTTATTTTGCCATTATCATGAAAAATTAGGGTATTAACTGCACCGGCAAGTTTTGCTCTTGAAGTTAAATCATCTGCCAGATTAAAAGCTTCCAACTTAAATGGGACGGTAATATTTAAACCAGCCCCGCCATTGGCCTGAAAATTTCTAACTGCTTGTGTAAAGCCACCCAGATCAACCTGAATGGCAATATAGTTAAGCAATTGATTAGTTTCATTAGCAAAATGTTTGTGAATAATTGGTGACTTACTATGATTGATTGGATTACCCATCACCGCATACTGATCTGGCTTTTTTTCAAAATCAAAAATATCTGACATTGTTGACTACACTCTCTTGTTTCCTGTTTTTTGTTAGGGGCGGAGTCAAATATTGACAGCAATTAAATTTAACTTATCGCTATTTATATCTTACAAGCCAACTTAATACCCATATTAAATTGACTCCGACCCCGCTGGCATTAATACAAAAAGGCAATTAGTGCTGCAGTAACAGCAACATTTAGCGATTCGATGCCTCGATTCATTTGAATAGATAATGACTCTGTGCAAATTTTTTCAACACCTTCACTGACACCATCACTTTCGTTACCTAAAACAAAGACTTCTTGTTTAGCTTTTACTCTCGACAATATATCGGTTTTAGCATGAGATGACAAACGATATATTTTAGCATCAGACTTTCTAAGCGTTGATAAAACCGGTGCCAATGTTTGACAATAAAATATTTTAATTTTAAATAAAGTGCCTGCACTGGCCTTAATCACTAAGGGAGAAATTTTAGCAGTATTATCTTTTGGTAATATCAAACCATCGATATTACCGGCTGCTGCAGAGCGAATCAACAGACCTAAATTTTGTGGATTATGAATACCATCAATTGCTAATAAACGATAATCCTGTTCAAGATGTTGTTCAATCTGATTTGCATTGATGTAGTTTAGCGATGCAACATCTAAGGCGACACCTTGATCTTGCCTGGCATTTTTAGAAATTCTCGATAAGGTCTTTTTATCATGTCTGGCTATTGGAATTTCTCTTGATTTAGCTAAACTTTCAATATCTCGAATGGTATTATCAAACTGATTAGATTTGGCTAAATGTAGTTTATGTATTGAAAGAGACTTATCATATAAAGCTTCTAACACCACATGGCGGCCATATAGCGTAATCAGGCTATCATAAAATTCTTTCTTTTTATGGTATTGAGGTGAGTCTGTCATGTTAAAATAACTTTTTTTTAATTATGTATAGTTTAGGAATAATAGTATATGAACAAAGCAGTACTACTTTCTGTTTTCATTTTCCCTGGCGCAGGACATTTGTATTTAAGAAAATTTAAAACTGGCATCGTACTTCTGATTATTTCCATGTCTGCATTATCAGTTATGGTATACCAAATGATGCAAAAATCCTTTGAGATTATAGAAAAAATTCAGCGAGGTGAAATTGGTTCTATGGATGTCATGGGAATCGCAGAAATGTTAAGTAATGCAGATAATACGATGATGCAGATTGCTACAACTGTTTTAATGATTTTATGGCTTATCGGAGTTGTTGATAGTTATAGACAAAGTAAAAATAACAACCGTACTAAGCAATAATAGTTTTATTCTCTTATTAAAAATAGACCGCGTTTTCTTTTTATAAATCTAATTAAACTGTTACTTATTCTACACCATGTTCAATCATATGAGCAGAAAAAGCCTTATCTACTTTTAATATATGCCCAGTTAACCATTCTTTTAAAAAGGTCATGGTTTCAACACCGACCATAAAATCGTCCTGCTGTAACTTCTCTTGTAAATTTTGCACAGAAGCAATCAAATCTTTATGAGATTGAATGTGTTTATCTTTATCCGGATAATTATATTTTTCAAACAAAGATTCTTCATAAGCAAAATGCATCACGGTATAATCAGCAACATCTGATAATACTTCTCCCAAAACATCATTTGCCTGCCCTTGTACAAGTGCATCATTTAGTTTATTAATAATTTCAACTAAACGTTTGTGTTGCTCATCAACTGATTTTACACCGATGCTTAAATTATCATCCCAATGAATTAATGACATAATAGTTTGTCCAATTTAACGTTATTTAATAATGCGGTTTGTCGTTTGATAATAAAACGCATTATCTGACTTGAACCTTAATTTGTAGATTATCACCAAATACTTCACGCAGTTCTTTAATATGGTCTAGATCTTCTTTCTTTAAAAGATGGTTTTTTAAAAAAGTTGTTCCTGCATGCTTCACTTCCACTACATGCATACCTTCATGCAAATTATACCATTCTGCATCTACAATAATATGCTGTGTTTTATATGGCCCCCCAGAAGCAATGTTAATAAACAATTCTAAAATTTGCGGGTCATAATCTTTTTCTTTAAATAGTTCCATTTTAGAAAATATTTGCCTTGATAACATTTTCTTACCCGTTGTCACCCCATTTTGATAATTAGAATAATCCTGAATAATTTTAATAATCCGTGCACCTACTGGTATTCGTTCACCTTGTAGGCCATTGGGAACACCTGTTCCGTCATATTTTTCATATTGGCATCGAATCAAATAAGCGGGATCTTGTAAATGAGAAAGACCTTTAAGTAACTTTTCACCTTCTATAGCGTGTTTTAGAAAGTCCTGTCTTTCCACTTTACTTAGGGTATAAAAAGGCTTCGTTAGCATCTTTTCGGATAAACTCATTTTGCCTATTTGAAGTAATAAACCGGCAACCATAATAGTTTGAATTTGATTATCATCCAGACCTATTTCTTTTGCAATTAATACCGATTTTTCTGCAACGAATTTTGCGTGACCTTTGTATATACCCGGATGCATTTCAATGATTTGAGAAAGCACTTTGATAGATTCGATATTTTGAGCTTTTAAAGAAGCATTAACACTATCTAGCTCTTTGAGTGTTTGCTTTAATTGTGCCGTGCGTCGCTCAACTTTGTTTTCAAGTGCTATATTCAGTTCTTCTAATTCACGACGATTTTGTTTATTTTCTTTGAGCAGACTTGCCCTTTCATGAACAGTTTCAATACTATGAGTTAATAATTCAAAGTCTAAAATAGGCTTAATTAAATAATCCCATGCTCCTAAACGTAAAGCTTTTACCACATCTTCCATGGTACCCTGACCTGATACAATAATCACTGGCGTATCGGGCGCATTTTTTACCAGGGATTCTAAAACAGTCAAACCATCAAGCTTTGGCATTCTTAAATCTAAAAGAACAACATCAGGCTTTAGCTTGATAAATTTTTTAAGTCCAATACTTCCTTCTGAAGCTTCCGTTACTTGATAGCCCAATGCAACTATTTGTTCCGCGATTAATTCCCGAACAAAATCATCATCATCGATAAATAAAATATTTTTAGCTTTACTCATTAAGTGTTAAAAGTTAAAAGTTAAAAGTTAAAAGTTAAAAGTTAAAAGTTAAAAGTTAAAAGTTAAAAGTTAAAAAAATTTTTTAACTTATGGCAGTGGCTTTCAATATCTTTTTGTGAAAATATATCATGAATAATTGCTGTAGCATCAACTGATAAATCAGTCAGTTGTTTTATATTTGTTAAATTAATACCACCTATTGCCACAATAGGTATCTCAAGTTTTACTTTAGCCTGCTTAATTAGATTCGTATTTGCCTGCACAGCTTCTGGTTTTGTTTTTGATGAGAAAAACCTGCCAAAGGCAATATAATCTGCACCGGCTTCCTGGGCTTCAATTGCACGCCCAATTTCATTATAGCAAGAGATCCCAATGATCGCCTGTTGACCTAATCGTTCTCTAGCTTTTTTAATTGAACCATCTTTTTTTCCAAGATGGACACCATCTGCCTTAATTTTTAAAGCTAATTCAACATTATCATTAATAATAAATGTGACCTGATGTTGCTGGCAAATGTGCCTCAATAATTGCGCTTGTTGCTCTTGCTGCAAAGGTGTAGCTTTTTTATTTCGATATTGTAATACTGATATACCGCCATCAATCGCAGCTTGTACTTTTGCAATTAAATCGTGCTCTGAGATCAAATCCGGATCAGTTATCGCATATATACCATGGATTTTATGATTTGATCCTAACTTAACCATGTATGACCATGAATTTTAGTATCTGGGCGTCCATGGATCTTAACTTGCCTAAATGGATGCATCTGTCCCATACCCAACTGAACGCCCTGATTCAAACTATCCCAGGTATATTGCTGTGATGCAATGACTGCTTCTTTAATACTAAAACCCTGAGCAATATAACCTGCCAGAGACGAAGCTAAAGTACAGCCTGAGCCATGATAATCATGAGGTAACCTGGGCCAGCGATACTCTTCAATTATTTTATGTTGATGGTAAAGCGTATTAATAACATCTTCTGTAGCAGAGTGAGTGCCGGTAATTAAAACATATTCACAACCATCATCCATTAACTCCTGAGCACAGGATTGGAGATTATCAGATTCCGGAGCGAAATTAATTGCCTCATTACTATTGGGAGTAACTATTTTTGTTAATGGAAATAATAAGTCCGAATAGGCCAGAGTCATTTCATCATCAGCTAAAACAGATCCAGTTCCTGAACGAACAATGGGATCCATAATGACAGGAATATCTCGATATTGATGAATAATTTCATGCACAGCTTCAATATTTTCAAGACTGCCGAGTAAGCCTAGTTTGAATGCCTTCACCGGCATATCTTCTAAAATAGCTTTGGCCTGCTCTTTGATGACAGCTGCATCGGTCGGATAAATTTTATCTACCTGTTGGGTATCCTGCACAGTCAATGCCGTAATAACTGTGGCTATATGGCTGCCAACTCCTGTTACTGCTTCTATATCAGCCTGAACCCCGGCCCCTCCCGAGGGATCATGTCCTGAAAAAGCCAGCACAACAGGAAAGTTTTGTGTCATTGTTTGCAACATACATTGGCCTAATAAAACATGAGTCTAAAAAGGTTTAATCGTAATTAGGATAATAACGGCAATCAAAACTAAAACCGGGTATTCATTAAACCAACGAAAAAAAACATGACTCTGCTGATTATTATTATCTAAAAATTTAAGGTAAAAACGACGGCATTGATAATGATACACAAACAAGGTCGATACCAGTATTAATTTAATCGATAGCCACCAGGTCGATTCATAGGCAGTCCAGGCATAGTCAAATAACATCCACAAACCAGAAAATAAGGTTAAGATTGCAGCCGGTAACATAATGCCGTTGAGCAGTTTTCTTTCCATAATTAAAAAGCGATCGTGGCTTATTTGATCATCACTCATTGCATGATAAACAAATAATCTCGGTAAATAAAAAAGCCCTGCAAACCAGGAAATTAAAAAAATCAAATGTAAAGCCTTTAGCCACAGCATCGCTATATCCTAAATTAGAACTTATTAATAGTTGTTATTCTACTTTATGCCATAAATATTGCAATCTGATTTATTCTTAACTGAGAATTTCTAAGGACGTCTCAGCGGTACATTTGGAAAATAACCCAAAAACTCAGCTTTCCACCAGTTTCCAGTTTTTTTACGCTCCTCAAAATTTGTAAACTGATAACGATAAACCGGTACTCGTAAAAATTTTGGTGCTTCTTTATCTGCAAACGGATTATAAGCCAGTAGCTTTGTCACATCAGGAGAGTTGTTTTTCAGCCTGTTCATAAACGCATCAAACCAGGGCATCATACCGGAGAATTGTGGAGGCACAAACCAAATCATCCAATCTAATCGGGGCTGATGAGGTACATTAAATCGCGGCGCTTGATCTACTGCATTAGGTTTAAATTTAAACTGATAGGGGTACCAGGTTTTGCCATCGTAACTACCTTCAATCATCATCTCAAAACGTTCTGTTTGCATGGTTGGAAAAATATGAAAGACATTACCAATACCCCAATGATGTCCCGTACGGGCAATTTCATTAAATGGGCTATGAAGTGTTTTATCAAACACATACCAATATGCCTGAGTCAGAATAATACTCAATAATAAAATCGACATTATTGAGGTAATTATTCGACTAAAAACGCCTGATGGACTAATTGATTGTTTGATTTTGTCTTGTTTAAATTTAGGTATTAAAGATTGAATGAATTTATCATCAAGTAAAAACAGACAAAGTAAAATAGTCAGTAGATTAACAAAATTATGGTTACTAGTGGCAATAATAATCAATTGTAAAATAATGGTTGAAACGGCTGCGAAGATTTTAAATTTACGTGGTAAAAATATAAACAATGGTACAATTAATTCCATAACTAAAACTAGTGCGGTTGCAATGACCATGAACCATTCCGGTAATTGCTGCATATACCAGGATCCGATGTGGGGCAAGGGCTGCGTTTCGAAATAATAATTTAATGTCGTCAAACCACTCCAGGCCGGATCGCCACTTAGCAGTTTCGACAAGCCAGAGAGGAAACGTAACCTGAATAATAGCAAGTGAAATAAAAAGATAATTAATACAGTAGGGCGCTTATACAGAAAAATTGCCAGAAAACCGCTTTCCAGTAACAAGGTGTCCCACTGAAAGCTTAAAAATGTTTGCCCCGCATGAAATAAGGACAAATAAGATAGAAATAAAATAATCAGAGATAATCTGGATTGAAGCCCAAAAAATAACAGCACTGAAAAAAAGCATCCCAGATAGCAAACTACCTGCAGAAAAAAATCACTATCATTGAACCAAAATAAGGTAGGAACTTTCCACCATTGCGGGCCTCCGTAGTGCTGACTTACCTTGTGCAGGAACTCTTGTACCGGTAAAATGCCATCACTACCAACCAATCCAACAATCTGAACAGATAAGGAAGCAAATGCAATAAAATAAATTAGCGCCAGTCCCTTAAGAAAAAGCCAGCTAGTTAAGTGATAGTTTTCATCTATTTTAAATAGTTTGTTTATAAAAGTAGTTATCATTCAGCTTTTAATTCTTCTAATAAATCTATAATTTCTAATGGTCATTTATCATAACCAAAACTCAAATATACTATCAAGCCCTGGTCTTAGTAAGTAGACCACGGGAACTTCCCCCGTAGCCCCTCGCAGAACGGTACGTGAATCTCTCAATTCATATCGCTCCCATTAGGCAAACACGCCTATCACTCCCTGACGCCAATGAGCAAACTAATAGCTATGTTGCTGTGCAATTTGTGCGATCAAGGGTTAATAATTAATTTATTGATAACTTAATCTCCGTCATAAGAAATGTTATTATAGCCACTTTCAACTTTACCATTAGGGAAAACCAGATGCTATCAAAAACAATAAAATTAAGCTTTCTAACTATCATTACAATATCAGTACTATTTATTAATAGTTCCGTACTTGCTGCTTCTTCATGTAAAGGGCTTTCAAAATCAAAATGTGATAATACTTGTACCTGGGTAGATCCATACAAAAGAAAAGATGGCGCCAAAGTTAAGGGGTATTGCCGTAAAAATGCTAAGAATGCAGCCAAAAAAATGGATAAAAATGTCACAAAGGCCAAACAGTCAAAAGATAAAACTAAGAAAAAGCTGGATAAGACAAAATCTGACCTGAAAAAGAAAAAAGAAAAAACTAAAAGCTCAAAGAAAGTCAGCGACAAAAAGGCAAAAAAAGAAACTAAAAAGTAATACGATACCCGTGGTATATTTTACAAATTACAACAGCCTTAACTATAAAGTTTAGGCTGTTGTTACAAAATGTTAATTACTTACTAAAGTCTAGCAAATGCTTCATCAAAATCTTTTGCTGCTGCATCAGTAAAGACAAAGTTTTCACGAATGTAGCTTAAAGTTTGCTTTTCAATATCAGTAACGCCCTGACCATCTGAAGCTGATTTAAATAGATCTGCAACTTCATCTTTAGATAATTTGCCTTCACCTCTGCCGGTCGTGTGTTCTTTAGCTAGATCCAGTAGCTCTTTTTCATATTTAACGCCATCAATTGTTTGATAAGCCATTGATATTTCCTCTTAAAATAAAATAGTTTAAAACTTAATTTCAACATGACATGAGAGTTCATAAAACCGTTTAATATATGATTCTGTCATAGTTTGAATCATATCACTTTTTTTAAATCAATACGTTTTTTTTATCGCTGAGAAAAGAGCACTGAGAAAAAAAGTTTGGCTGATAGTCAATCATAAATTAGAACTTCATAATAAGTATAATCTTCAGGCAGAAACTTATACAAAACAGGAGAACAGTTGTTTTTGTATTTAACGTGTATAATCCTCTCTAGGATAATTTGCAAAGAGACGATGAGCTATACCTGTGATATTTCAAAATGCAGCGAGGCTTTTTTAATTTTTGGTGATTGTACCCATAGGGCATAAAAGCATAGACAAACTATGTGATTGAACCAAAAATTAAAAGTAACGAAGCCTGCATTTTGAAAGATTACTGGTATATAACATTTATGGAAAACAAATACGATATTATTGGCGATATTCATGGCTGTGCCATAACCCTAAAAGCACTATTAGACGAATTAGGATATAAACCAATAAAAGGTATTTATTCTCACCCTAATCGTCAGGTGATTTTTCTGGGAGATTTTATCGATAGAGGCCCCCATCAACGTAAAGTTGTTGAAGTGGTTCGTCCAATGATTGAAAATGGGACTGCTTTAAGTGTGATGGGAAATCATGAATTTAATGCTATTGCATGGTCTGAGTTTGATCTTGATAGAAATGATTATATGCGCCCCCATACACCTGTACGTCAACGACAACATCAGGCTTTTCTTGATGCTTACCAAGATAAAGATGAGCAAAAGCAAGACACTATCGAATGGTTTAAGACCTTACCTTTATGGTTGGATTTAGGCGGGGTTCGCATTATTCATGCTTGTTGGGATATTGAAGCCATGGATAGAGTTAAACCCTATTTAACTATGGATAATAGTCTCACGAATGATTTTCTAATTAAGGCAACTACCTATGGAAGCCAGCAATTTAAAGATGTAGAAACTTTATTAAAAGGAAAAGAAGTAGCATTACCAAAGGGTTTCTCTTTTACTGATAAAGACGGGCATGAATGGCCTAATATTCGTATTCGCTGGTGGGATCAAACGGCAAAGACCTATCAAAAAGCATTTTTTGGAAGAGCAAGTGATCTTAAACATGTACCCAATATAGAAATAGCAAGTGACATAAGTATTGAATATCCAAAGAATATGGCACCGGTTTTTATCGGGCATTATTGGATGCATGGCAAGCCCACCGTATTGACTGATAATATTGCCTGTGTTGATTATAGTGTCGCTAAACCTGGCGGCAATCTCGTTGCCTATCGTTGGGACGGAGAAAAAAAGTTAATAAATAATAAGTTTGTATCTGTACAACGGCAGGATTAAACTGTTATTTTAAAATAAAAATATCGAAAATATAGGAACCACGTGTTAAAAAAAATTTTAAAAAGTGAAGATATTGCTTTAATACCATTAATGATTGTGGCCTGTATCTGGCAATATTATATTGGTTATATCATGGCATCGTTCCTCTCGGCTTTCGTCATTTATGCTTTAATCAGCTTGTTTACTAATAAGTCAGGAGATAATGGCGCAATAACCGCCTTAGGGATTGGTGCTATACCAATTTTGCTTATAATTGCTCTGAGTATCTGGGCAAACCAGAGTGATACCGGCAAAATGATTGAAATTGGTCTTATTTTTATCGCTTTCTTATCTGCTCTTTTTGAAGCGATAGGTAATATAAAAGTAGAAATTGAGCGTGAAAAGAGATGGGCTGATGGTACAGCACAAAAAGAACTTGAGAAACTTTATAACAAGAAAAAAACTGAATAATGAAATGCTTTTTGTTTATTTTTCACATGATGATTAGGATAAAAATTTGAGAATACCGACACCCATTATTGATCTTTCCCTGGTTGTAACTCCATTTCTATTAGGTTTCTTGGAAACTAAAATAACAAATGGTTCGATGATCTTCGATGCTTTAGATAAAATAACATCCGGTGAGAAAATTATTTTATATATCCTAACTTTTTTATTGGTTGAAATCATTGATTATAAGTTTTCATACAATAGATTTGTGGAGAAAACGCAGCTTAATATTGATAACACGGCAATTGAATTACGTAATATCAGAGGCAGACTTGATGGTCTGCAAAGTAAAGTCGAGTTAATTAATCATGGTCAGCAGATTGATAACTCTCTTAATAATGTCAAGCATCCTTATTTTGTCAATTTAATTACTAAACGTTTAAAAAACCTATTATCAAAAAATAGTGAACTATTTATGCAGACAGAACGAACCTCACCTTCTCATGCACATACGTTTGGTGCTAAAGGTATACGTTCAACAAGGGAAAATTTAAAATGTGTCAGTTATATTCCCGAATATTGGGAGGATAAAAATGATACAGAATATATGGACACTCAAGTCAATTTAATGAAACGAGGCGTTAAAATTAAGCGTTTATTTATTGTTAATGACGCAAATAGAGAGAACTCTATTGCACAAATGAAACTTCAGAATAAGCTTGGGATCGAGACAAAATTTATTAATCAATCCATGGTTGAAGAAGAGTTCAAAGAAAAAGATTTTCTAATTCAGGATGATGAATTACTGGTCGAACTCTATTTTGATGATGATGTAACTAATGGACGGCATGTCGATTCAAAAGAGCTGATAACTACTGATGAACTAATAGTACTTGAACGCAAAGAACAATTTCAAACTAATTGGGCTAGTGCAAAAACTGTTTAGTTATGAATGTTCTGATTCTTTACGGTCTTCCATGTAGTGGCAAAAGCAGTGTTTTGAAGTCCATGAGCGAATATCATGCTATCGCTGTGGATACCATTATTAAAAGTTTAATTCCAGATCCTTCTGTTTCAGATTTTAGTCGTTTTTCTACTGAAATAATTGAAACTATAGTCAGTAAAATAAAAACCGGCTACTTTAATAAATACATCATTGAAATGGGCTGTTTGATGCCTAAAACATCCATTGATTTATTAGAGCGCTACCTGAATGAATTAAGTGTTTCTTATCTCAATATAAAATTAGTCGCTGATGATAGTGAGTTAATTAAAAGAATTATCAAAAGAAATAAAAATATCGATTTAGGGAAAAGTACGGCGATTAAAGTTGATGGTCCAGATTATTTGACCAGATTCAAACTATTTTTTGAACAAAATCAGACTGATAAGCAAATTGAGATCGATACAACTGAAAAATCAATCAAAAGCATCAACCTGGAAATTATGAACGCATTAAGTAAAAAGTCAGAGGTCACTCAATGAGAATTTTACTTATCGATGATTGGAAATGCAACTTTGCTTAACTAAAAAAAATGTATAAAAAAGAAGATAATATGCTCTCAAACATTTTCGCTAATATCACAAAAGCCATGGAAAAAGAGCATGGAAAAAATATTGATGAAATCATGTTAGATCATGAATTAGAACTTCAAAATGATCCTGTTCTATTTGTAGAAACCTATGCGAAATATATTGACTGGTCATATGGAGATCAAAAGAACTACACTAAAACTTTAGAATATGCTTTTGCCCTACCGCAAATTAAGGAGCAACTGTTTAGATATGATGAGAGTGATGTATACAAAATAAGACAATGTGTTGATGCCTTTGAAGGTGTTGCGACTAGCCTTGAATATACTGGAAAAATTGATGAAGCAATAAGCTGTTATATCGAAGCGACATCTATCACCGAGGCGCTTTATACGCGTAATTCAGAACAATGGTGGTTCAATTATGATCGGTCTCTCGTTAATTTGTATTTAGCATATATCAATATTGAGCCAGCCAATCATGAGCAATATAAAAAGGCAATTCCTCTCATAACCAAGTGTATCAGCTTACAAGAATTACACTATACTGAACCTACTAAATATTATGAGTTTGAAGAGCATAGTTATTTGGAGCGATATAATGATCTTCTATATGTTTTAAAAGAAATTGAAGATCATGAATCATTTAATATTTATAATGAGAGAGTTAAAGTGTTATTTGTAGAAAAAATATCGACAACAGGAAAAAGTGCATACAAAGATAAGTATACTCACATAAACTGGTGATAAATTAACATAAGCCAGATCTTCAAATACAACCAGCCTTCTATTAATAGAACAGCGCTTTATATGAAAAAAGAATTAAAAAACATATCTAAATATCTCAGTTTTATTTTAAGGCACAAGCCAGAAACAATAGGCTTAGAACTAAATGCTAACGGCTGGGCTGCAATCGATGATTTGATTACAAAAACAACAAGCATGTCTCTGACAAAAGAACTGATTCAATTAGTAGTTGAAAACAATGATAAACAACGATTTGCTATAGATAGCAGCAATAAACTTATTCGAGCACATCAAGGGCATTCGATAGGCATCGATTTAAATTTAAAGCCTATTGAGCCACCAAAATATTTATTTCATGGTACTGCAGAGTGTTTTGAGCGTTCTATTCTAATCAATGGATTAAATAAACAAAAAAGACATCATGTTCACCTAACAGAATCAAAAGCTATCGCTAAATCAACTGCACAAAGACATGGCAAGGCAATTTTATTTAAAATATCATCACAGAAAATGCATCAATGCGGTTATCAATTCTATCAAACAACAAATTCTGTTTGGTTAGTCAATGAAGTTCCAGCCAAATTTATGCTAAAAATAATATAAACGGTGAAACACCATGACTTTTCTATTAATCCCATGGCAACCTGATTTTAAACAAATAGCATTTATGAAAAACAAATAATAGTCTTTTACTCCCCCTATCATAAAGGGATTTTTATTGGAAATCTTATAGATAGCGGTTCTCATCAACGTGAAGTTATCGAATGTGGTGTGGCCGGTGGTTGAAAATGGACATTCACTGAATGTTATGGGGAACCATGAATTTAATGTTATTTCATAACTGCTGTTTTGGATTAAAAAGAGCTTATCTCATATCATAATTCTTATGAAAAATAAGTGCATCCTTCAATAGTTCAAATTTAAAGACCATAACATCAAAGTCATTATTTTTATCAATATTATTTGACTTTAAATATAGCTTTTTATTAATTTCAATCATCACTGACTTGACGTTTTTATTTTTATTATAATAATTAGAGGGGACTAAACTCCCGGAGTACGGCTTATTGATTTCAATATGATAACCATCAAATATTTCTTTAATATATTCCACTAATTTTATATCAACATGGTCTTCATCATAACCAATACAAATATCGGGTAATTCCATATTTTGATCATGGAACCAATAGCGTTCGTTAGAAAATGAATGACAGTCTATAATGGTACATTCACCATACAAGTCTAGTTTCTCTTGTGTTTTTTCATTTAGCGCTTGATGATGAGCATGATAATATTTAGCAATAATCTCTTTATTTTTTAGACTTCTTAGGGGGACTTCTTCCAAAATAGCCTTTGTATAAAACCAGCCTAAACCTAATTGACTCATTTTTTCTTGCTTATCATCATAAAAACGTTCCGGATCGAAGAACAACCTTGAATAATCATTTTTAACGCCTCCAAAACGGTCCATCAAATCTTGAAACAATTCATCTGTATAAAGGTCCGCATATTGGTAAATATTCTCATTGAGTTTTTCCTGATTAAGATAATAGTCATCTAAGTATTCTTCTGGGAGCATGGTTCCACAGTGTGGTAAATGGATCAAATATGGTTTTATTTGATTATTGATTTCTTCTTCCCATTGCCGTTGTCTGCGAATGTCATCATATTTTTCGGCAATCAAGGCAACAAAAAATAACAGACCCAGGATGAATAACCAGATAAGGTTTATTGATGATAAGCCGATGGCAATTTCTTTTTTATTGTCTATGTCGCTATATAAGATTGCTATACTGCTGATGACTCCAAGCAAATAAACGACAGGATAGCTTAAACTGATAAACTGAAAAGTATTCGTAAAAATGCCTCCCTTTCCAGAGTCATTAGCCATTGCTCCGGCAATAGCAATTCCTAAGCCTATAACCATAAAGATAATAGTCGATAGTATATTTAAGATAGTGACTGAGGACATTTAGCTTACCTGATTATTTATCACAGCGTTGTTTATCACAGCGATCTCTTACCATCCATGTAATAATTAATGCCTCCATAAAAGCCGATGGCTGTTATTAAAGAATAGTCATTATTTTTTAAGGCTATTTTATGTATCTGGCTATAATCAAATGCTAAGTCTTTTTTATAGATAACGGATAATAAATATTTAGTGATAAAGGAAGGTGTGTTTTTGCTATTGATTGAGTGTAAAGCAACGCTATTCATATCAGACTTTTGATATAAATTGTCTACTTTATCTTTAAACTTTTTATTATTCACTAAACTTAAAAAATCAGATGAAGAGTTTAAAGTAAATAAAGAGATCAGCGCTTTTTGATCACTCCCAAAATCTGCTCCCATAGATACAATATGATCCACAAAATCTATTGGCGCATCAGAATACTTTATCATGTAGTACAGGGGGGGATTTCCTTTTTTATCCTGAGCATTGATATCTATACCACGATTAAGCAGTTCTATAAAAAGTGCTTGTATTTTTAAGTTACTGAGCTTGATATCGGTGTTATTACATAAGCGGGAAAGAAGATTCGTATTATCATGTTTGGTAACAATATTGGCATCAAAGCCCAAATCTAATAAATCTAAAATAATTTCCGGATGATCATTAATAATTGCCATATGCGGTGCTTCAGGATATTCCTGAACAATATTGACACCCTGTTCTTTTAATACTTTTATTGCTTCAATATCACCATTCTTAATCGCTTTACTCATCAGAGAGTAGTTACTCTTAGGCTTTTCTTTTATAGTGTTAGAGAATTTTTCTTTCAGTTGATTTTCTAAGTTAATATCGTCAGAGGTTATTTTAAAACTACTAACTTTGCTCCCAGGGATTTTAAAACGCTTTAGTATTTCTTTTGCATATGGCTGCCTATCATTTTCCCTATAGGCGAAATGCAATAAAGAGCGATAAAATGAACGAGTCTCTTTATTAATATATTTCTCAAATTCAGCCAAATTTAATAAAGTTTCTATAATTTTAGGGTTAAACAATTCTCCCGTTACCGCGTATGAAAGTGGTGTATATGAACTTCCTCCTCCGGCAAAATACATTAAGGGACTATTTCCCTGGCCAGGCCCTTTAAAACGTTGATAAGGATCAGCGCCAGCCGTCAGCAAGGTTTTAAAAGCTTCATAATTTCCGTGTTTTATTGCCCATACCAGCGGTGATAAACCGCCTTTTTCAATTTTATCTTTTGTATTTAAATCCATTCCTTTAGCTAATAGTGCTTTTATTACTTCGGTATTGTTATTGATGGCAGCGATATGAAGATAGTTATAAACCTTCTCACTATTCTTAGAAGAATTTATATTCCATTCGCGACGGTAGTACCAGCCATTTTTATTGCGAACACTATCTTTTGTAAACCATTGCTTAAGATCAGAATGATTGATAGCTTTTATAGCAATTTCTGTATAGCCTAAATTAGTCGCATAGCTCAAAGGTGTGTTTCCCTGAATATCAACACCATTAAGTTTCGCCCCTCTATTAACTAATAATTTAGCTAAAGCAAAGTTTCGCTCTCGTAAAGCACTCATTATAGGGCTTTCACCTCTATCATTTGTCTTATTTATGTCAGCGCCATTATCTAAAAGTACGATAACATTCTCTAGTACGCCACTATTGATTGCCTGTATTAAAGGTGTTGTCCTAAGCTGTTTTTTAGGATCTGAACGATGGCTATTTAGCTGATAATACTGATTGATGTTTGTTACATGTTTTAGTGCGCTATTGATAAATGGGGTTAATTGGCTTTTTATGGATGTAAATAGAATATCTTTATCTTTGTCATAGATGGTATTTTTAATTCCCTTAGATAAAAGGTAGTGTGCTAATTCAATATTCTTGTTTCTTATAGCATAAATTAAAGCATTACGGCCGCTGGGGCTAAGTACATTAATATCTGCTCCGTGCTTTAGTAAGAGTTTTACCGCATTGAAATGATCGTTATTGGCAGCATAAAGTAATGCTGTCATACCATGATTATCTTTGGCATTGATGTCTATATTTACATTATTTTCTAAAGTATTTAGAAGCTTAGTGGCTTCTCCAGTATATGAATAACGAAAAAGGTTATAGTTTACATCTGCGAATGCATTACTTACTAAGAAAAAGAGTAGAACAAGCAATATATTGATAAAAAAATCTTTATATTTTAAGCACGAGACTACTCGCTTTTTTGTTCCTAAGATGTCTCTTTTTATCCTAAATTTTAGCATCGCATATTCAATATNGCTGAGAGTCAATCAAGCGAAAATTTGTTTCATTTTTGAATGAGTCATAAATCAAGGGTTCTAATGCTCGAAAGCTATTTGCTTTAATATCCTTTAAATTAGACCTTGCAGTAAAACTTGAGCCATCACTATAAACTCTAATTTTTTGATCTTTATATCCTCCCTCATTAACGATATAGACACCGACTTCTTTTTTAGGAGCTGTCTGAGGTGATGCAGCAGTCGGTTTCGACTGTTTATTACTGGAAAAATATCCTTCTGATTTTTTCTTATTGTCAGCTTTATAGCTAGTGCTACTATCGCCACCTGAAGAAGAAAATATAAACTTAATGATAATAGCCAAACCAATAATTAGCGCAATAATCTGTCCGAACAGAAGCAAGAAAAATAACACGCCGATTAAAGATAAAATTATTTGTACAAACATGGGCAAAGGTTTTTCTTCTTTACCCGGCAGAGTTGCGCGTTGTAATCCAGCGGCTATCGTCATAAAAATATTAAGAAATGGGATGAGAACCCCGAATATTCCACGGACACGGAAAAAAGCGATTTGCTGCATATAAAGACGACTGGCAAGCGTACTTATCCAGAACAAAAGGCCAAGCACCAATAAAATAATACTAAGATACGTTCTCCATATCGCTAAAGGTTCTTTTACGCTATCGGAAAAAGCCGGCGCTGCTAAAATAAATGCACCAGAAAGTAGTATGGTGACAAGCAAAATTGAGAGCCAATATTGAGTTCGATTTAATTCTTTTTTAAAGGAAAATAATGACATCACTACCTTTCGATATTTAAATTTTTAAAAAATATATTAACATGCAGTTGTATTGTAATATATAGTGGTTTCTACTAGTTTCAGGGTAAAGCTGTTTCAGTATTTGCCTTTATAAGTTCTACTTTTGGTGGATAGACACGGGTATACTATAGTCTTATTTTTTAATCAGGTTTTGTTTTATGAAACACATTCATATTCTTGGTATTTGCGGTACATTTATGGGCGGTGTGGCTTTATTGGCCAAAAATCGTGGATACAAAGTAACCGGACAGGATCAAAATGTTTACCCTCCAATGAGCACACAATTAGAACAGCAGGGTATAGAACTGATTCAAGGTTATGGTACTGAAGTACTGAAAGAACCGAATAGACCCGATATGGTCATTATTGGTAATGCCTTATCTCGAGGCAATGAAGCGGTTGAATATGTTTTAAATCAGCGAATCCCTTATACTTCTGGCGCACAATGGCTAGCAGAACATGTACTACATGATCAATGGGTGCTCGCCGTAGCCGGAACTCATGGTAAAACCTCTACATCCAGTATGTTAGCCTGGGTACTAGAATATGCAGGACTTAAACCCGGTTTTTTAATTGGTGGTGTGCCTGAAAATTTTGGTGTTTCTTCGCGAGCGAGTGAAGCAGGATTTTTTGTTGTCGAAGCGGATGAATATGATACCGCCTTTTTTGATAAACGTTCCAAGTTTGTTCATTATCACCCCAGAACCTGTATTTTAAATAATCTGGAATATGATCATGCCGATATTTTTGCTGATATTGAAGCGATTAAAACACAATTTCATCACCTCGTACGCACTGTTCCCAGTGAAGGTTTATTAATTTATCCCAATCATGATCAAAACCTGATTGATACCCTTGATAAAGGCAACTGGTCACACCATGAAACTATAAATCTTAATGGCGAAAATGGTTACTGGCAAGCCAGGCTATTAAAAGATGATGGTTCAGAATTTATCGTTATCTGTGATGGCAAAGAGGCCGGCACCGTGACCTGGTCATTAATAGGTCAACATAATGTCGCCAATGCCTTAGCAACCATCGCTGCTGCTCGTCATGTCGGAATACCTGTTCATCATGCCATAGATGCACTGGCTGAATTTAAAAATGTTAAACGGCGAATGGAGCTTCGAGGTACGGTTAATAATATCCATGTTTATGATGATTTTGCTCATCATCCCACTGCGATCGAAACAACACTCGCGGGTTTAAGAAATAAAGTTGGTCGTGATCGAATTATTGCTGTATTAGAACCTCGATCCAATACCATGAAAATGAAAGTTCATAATCAAACATTAGCGCCCTCTTTATCTCAGGCAGATTATGTTTTTATGCTTTTGCCTGAAGGTGAAAGTGAGAATTTTGCAGTTGTTATTGATGCTCTTGGTGAAAATGCATTTGTCACTGAAAACTTTGAGCAATTATTAAAGGCAATTATTGAACAATCACAAACAGGTGATCATATCCTGGTGATGAGTAATGGTGGCTTTATGGGCATACATCAAAAATTATTAGATGGTTTGCAAAAATGAATAGTTCAAACAACCATATTTCAAACAACCATATTTCAAACAACATGGTCAATTCAGTTACATTGGCAATCACAGGAGCATCAGGTGCTCCTTATGCTTTAACTTTACTGAATGAATTATTGCATCATGAAATTACCATCAATTTATTAATATCTGATGCAGCCCGGGAAGTGTTTCGAATTGAATCCGGTATTGAATTACCAAAAGATAAAAAGGAAATAGAGCTCTATTTTATGCAAGGGATTAGTTCACCCAAAGCAACACTTAAGTTTTTTCACAAAAAAGACTGGTTATCCCCTGCTGCCAGCGGCTCTAATGCTGCCGATGCCATGGTTATCTGTCCCTGTTCTATGGGCACCTTATCGGCAATATCATTAGGCAGTAGTAATAATCTGATTGAACGCGCAGCTGATGTCACCTTAAAAGAAAATAAGCAATTAATTATTCTTCCCAGAGAAATGCCTCTATCTCAGATTCACCTTGAAAATATGCTGCGTTTAAAAAAAATGGGGGTCACGATTATGCCGGCAAGTCCAGGGTTTTACCAACAGCCTAAAACCGTTCAGGATTTAGTTGATTTTGTGGTTGCCCGAATTTTAGATCAACTGCATTTACCACAAAATTTATTACAACCCTGGGGCGTTAAATAAAGCGTAGTTTGAAAATGGATATTATTACAACCAAACATTTAATTGCCGACTTGTACTTGCTAACTATTCTGGCTGTCATAGTTTCTTCTGCCTCTGGTGTTTTAAAGGCAGGTCTTCTTCAATTTGATCTTTTTGGTGTTATTATTATTGGCATAGCAACTGGCTTGGGAGGAGGTTCATTACGTGATCTATTATTAGACAGACCTGTTTTCTGGATTAATGATCAAAGTTTTTTTGTTGCCTCGATTCTAAGTGCCATCATAATTTTTATTGCCGCAAGATTAGTCAAAATTACTTCCCAACATTTTTTAATTCTTGATGCTGCCGGCCTGGCAACCTTTGGCATAGCAGGTACGCTGGTTTCTTTAATTCTTAACGCGCCTCCGTTAGTAGCTAGCTTTATGGGCGTTATCACCGGCATTATGGGCGGTGTTTTCCGTGATGTTTTGTGTAACGAAACTCCCGTAGTTTTTGCCAGTTCTTTATATGCAACAGTTTCCTGGGGTGGTTCATTATTTTTCATAGCACTTCTCTATTTAAAAATTGATGTCACTTTAAGTGCTATTTTTGCCGGATTGCTAATTTTTATTGCTCGTTTATTAGCGATTCATTTTAAAATATGTTTACCCAAATTCAAATTTAAACAATCGTAGGTATAGCAAGAACCTTATAATGCTCTATACTGTTAAGACTTCAAACAAATTGATTATTTATTATGTTGCATCTTTTCTCATTTATCTTATTCTTAATTAGCTTATTTATTGCTTACCGCATTATAAAAAGTGATACTGAAGCAAAATTAAAAGTGTTGTGGATTGCCCTGGTATTATTGCTTCCGCTTATTGGCAGTATAGTCTGGTATTTAATTGGTCCTGGAAATAAAGAGTTACCCTTTAATTTGTAACATGATTCGACTACTTTTTTTATCACTATTTCTGATATTATCTGCCTGCTCTAGCTCTGAGCCCAAAAGTTGTAAGAATTGTCCAGCTCATCATGCCAATAATGGTTATACGAACCCTTATATAAAACCACCCGCTAAAAACTTTTTTAGCTTTATAAAAATGAAATTCTTTGGTGATGATATCTGGATAAAACCAGAAACTGAGGCACACCTGGTACCAATTGCTAAATTAGATACTAAACTATTACATCAAAAACAAGCTAAACCGAGAGTAACCTGGCTTGGACATTCTACATTTTTATTGCAATACAATAATAAAACCTTAATGACTGATCCAATCTTTAGCGATAGAGCTTCTCCATTTTCATTTATAGGACCCAAACGTTATGTACCACATGCCATGGATTATTCCAATTTGCCCGCTATTGATGCTGTCATTATTTCTCATAATCATTACGATCATCTTGATATAAAAAGTATTCAGTTAATTGGCAATCAGGCCCAATATTTTGTACCACTTGGAATAAAACAATGGCTGGTAGAAATTGGTATTGATTCAAAACAAATTATAGAAATGGACTGGTGGCAAAAAAGTAATTTATCTGATGGTTTTAAGTTTACATCTACGCCCTCCCAACATTGGTCTGCAAGAAGTTTAACCGATCGTTATAAATCGTTATGGTCAAGTTGGTTTATTAAAATGGATGACTGGACAATTTGGTTTGCAGGCGATACTGGTTACAATAAAATTCAGTTTAAAGAAATTGGTCAACGCTTTGATATCGATTTAGCATTGATACCTATCGGTGCTTATGCGCCTCGTTGGTTTATGCGCTACTATCATGTCAATCCTGAAGAAGCCATTACCATCCATCATGAAGTTGGAGCCAGACAATCCATTGGCATGCATTGGGGGACTTTTCCTTTAACTGCAGAAGCACCACTTGAGCCTGTAAGAAATTTATCCAAAGCCAAAAGTAAGTACCAATTAAAAGAAAACGAATTCTCTACCATGGCAATTGGCGAGAGTAGAGTTTTATCTCCTTGATTAATTCAATTACACCTTTCTTCACAGTTTGCCTTAAACTGTTTAATTGCCGTTTTAACTAATAAGGCAATATTATTTCTTTCATATAAAAGTAATGTCAATTTATAGATGACATCATCAGCAACTATTATTTCCTCATACAAAGGCCTGTCATAAATGACTGGAACCTCAGAGTCAGATAAACTTAAGACTGGCTGTAAATGGATAATCAAATGTAGTTCACTCTCTAGTAAAAAAGCTTCTTGCTCAGGGTAACATTCAGCTATATTCAATATGCCCAATTGCCGTATATGCAATAGACCTGCAAAGTGCTTATCACATTTTCCAACGACCTTAGTATGTTGATAAGAAAATACAGGGGCATCATCGCAAACTAATTTTCCACCCTGATCAATCATGCTTAGTGCTGTTTCACTTTTTCCAACACCACTATCACCCGTTAACAAAACGCCAACACCCTCATATTGAATTAAAGTTCCATGTCTTGGTAATTTCAACAAATCATTATTTTTATCGTATTGCATTTCCATAACCTGATAAAAAAAGAAGTATTAATTTTAGCCGAAAAACGTTAAAATTACGCTTTAAATCGGTTTTCCTGGCAACACTAAACAACAAAATATTTTTGGTTGAAGACTCTTACCATGACAAAATATATCTTTATTACCGGCGGCGTCGTTTCTTCATTAGGGAAAGGAATTGCTTCAGCCTCAATGGCCGCATTGTTAGAATCAAGAGGTCTTAAAGTTACTTTACTAAAGTTAGATCCTTATATCAATGTTGACCCGGGCACCATGAGCCCATTTCAACATGGTGAAGTCTATGTTACCGAAGATGGTGCTGAAACCGATCTGGATTTAGGACACTACGAACGTTTTGTTAGAACGACACTTACCCAGGGAAATAATTTTACCGCCGGACGCGTTTATGAGTCCGTCATCAATAAAGAAAGACGTGGCGATTATTTAGGTGCAACCATTCAGGTCATTCCCCATATTACCGATGAAATAAAGCATCGCATTATAGAGGCAGGTGAAGGTTATGATGTTGCCATGATTGAAATTGGCGGTACCGTTGGTGATATTGAATCCCTGCCATTTATGGAAGCGATACGTCAAATTGGCATTGAAAAAGGTTCTAAACAAGCATTATATATGCATCTGACTTTGCTGCCATATGTTGCCACTGCTGGCGAATTAAAAACCAAACCCACTCAACATTCTGTACGAGACCTGCAAGCCATTGGTATTCGTCCGGATATTTTATTGTGTCGAACAGACAGAGAAGTATCAAAAGAAGAACGTCGTAAAATTGCTTTATTCACCAATGTGGAAGAACGTGCAGTAATTTCAGCAATGGATGTTGACAGTATTTATCGTATTCCACTTTTATATCATGAACAAAAACTTGATGAATTTGTAGTCGAAAAATTACAACTAGATGTGCCTCCAGCAGACTTGTCAGAGTGGCAGGCTGTAGTGGATGCACAAAAGAATCCTCAGGGTGAAATCACCATTGCCATGGTGGGCAAATACGTTGATTTAACTGAATCTTATAAGTCATTATCTGAATCTTTAATTCATGCCGGTATTAAGACGCTAACCAGGGTCAATATTGAATATATTGATTCAGAAGAACTCGAAGCAGGCCAATTTGAAAACCTTAAAAATATGGATGCGATTTTAGTTCCCGGTGGATTTGGAACTCGGGGAGTCGAAGGAAAAATTAAAGCGGTGCAATATGCACGTGAAAACAAAATTCCCTATTTAGGTATTTGTTTAGGTATGCAGGTGGCGGTAATTGAATATGCACGACACATTGCACAATTAGATAAAGCCAATAGTACCGAATTTGATGCTAAAACGCCTAATCCAGTTATTGCCCTGATTACCGAATGGCAAAAAGAAGATGGCAGTATTGAAGTTCGTAATGAATCTTCAAATTTGGGCGGAACCATGAGATTAGGTGGTCAGCCTTGTAAACTTCAAAAAGATTCCTTAGTTCGTCATGTTTATGCTAAAGAGGTCATTGTTGAACGCCACCGTCATCGTTATGAATTTAATAATCGATATCGCCAGCCTTTAGAAAATGCTGGTTTGAAGTTTACCGGGATATCAATTGATGATAACTTGGCTGAAGTCATTGAAATACCCGATCATCCCTGGTTTGTTGCTTGTCAATTTCACCCGGAATTTACTTCAACACCCCGTGATGGCCACCCATTATTTAGTCACTTTGTTAATGCTGCACGTAAACATGCAGGCCTTGAAATAACACAATTATAGGATTAACAAATGCAATTATGCGGACATGAAGTCGGTTTAGATAAACCCTTATTTTTAATTGCCGGACCGTGCGTAATTGAAAGCGAAGCTTCAATTATGGGGATTGCAGAACAAATGCAGGAAATATGCAGTCAACTTTCAATTCCCTATATTTTTAAGGCATCATTTGATAAAGCAAATAGAACCTCATCAGCCAGTTATCGTGGCCCTGGTCTTGAAGAAGGCTTGAGAATTTTAGAAAAAGTTAAAACTGATTTAGCTTTACCTGTACTGACTGATGTACATGAAGATACCCCGCTAGATATGGTTAGTGATGTTGTTGATGTTCTGCAAACACCGGCTTTTTTATGTCGCCAGACTAATTTTATTCAATCTGTAGCTTCCATGGGCTTGCCGGTTAATATTAAAAAAGGTCAGTTTTTATCACCTCAGGAAATGAAACATGTGGTAGATAAGGCTAAGGACACCGATAACCCGCTCATAATGGTTTGTGAACGCGGTGCCAGTTTTGGTTATAACAACCTAGTCTCGGATATGCGTTCTCTAGCTATTATGAGGGAAAGCAATGTGCCGGTGGTGTTTGATGCCACCCATTCAGTACAGCAGCCAGGCGGCTTGGGAGGTGCATCCGGTGGTAATCGTACCATGGTGCCTGTGTTAGCCAGAGCAGCAATTGCCAGTGGAATTTCAGGGATCTTTATGGAAACCCATCCGGATCCGGATAATGCTTTAAGTGATGGGCCAAACTCATGGCCCCTGGATAAAATGGAAAAATTATTGTCTACACTAAAAAGAGTTGATGAGATTGTGAAGGCAGAAGGATTTATTGAGAATAGTTTGTAATTAATGTAATCCCCCTCTTTAGCAAAGAGGAGTTAGGGGAGATTTGAAAGTCATAGTCCAGAAATCAAGACGATAGGAAGTAAATCCCCCTAGCACCCTTTTCCAAAGGGGGAATAAGATAAAGTAAAAATATTTAGGAGATAGTCAGTGTCAGATTTAAAAATAGTTAATGTACATGCCAGAGAAATTTTAGATTCACGCGGAAATCCAACTTTAGAGGCGGAAATTACATTAGCCGATGGCACCGTAGGTCGTGCTGCTGTTCCATCAGGTGCATCGACCGGTGCTAGAGAAGCGATTGAATTACGTGATGGTGATAAATCACGATATCTGGGTAAAGGCGTGCAAAATGCGGTTAACAATGTCAATACTGAAATTAAAGATGCAATTGTTGGGATGTCTGCTGATGATCAAAGTGGTATTGATAATAAAATGATTGAACTTGACGGTACAGACAATAAAGACCGTTTAGGTGCTAATGCACTTTTATCCGTATCTATGGGAATTGCACATGCTAGTGCTAAAGCAAAAGGTATTGAGTTATTTGAATATTTAAATACCGGTAGCGCAACAGCTTTACCAGTACCTATGATGAATATTATTAATGGTGGTGAACACGCTGATAATAGTGTTGATCTACAAGAATTTATGGTAGTGCCAACGGGTGCGCCATCATTACCAGAAGCCGTTCGTTATGGCGCTGAAGTTTTCCATGCCTTAAAGAAAGTATTAGCAGATAAAGGCTTAAATACCGCAGTTGGTGATGAAGGTGGTTTTGCTCCAGATCTTCCATCTAATGAAGCCGCAATCGAAGTGATTTTAGAAGCCATTGAAAAAGCAGGATATGTGGCCGGTAAAGATATTCATATCGGTATTGATGCTGCAAGTTCTGAATTTTATAAAGATGGCAAGTATCATTTATCTTCAGAAGGTAAAGTCCTTAGCTCTGAAGAAATGGTCGACTTCCTTGCTGATTGGGTTGAGCGTTATCCAATTATTACCATTGAAGATGGTCTGGATGAATCAGATTGGGATGGCTGGAAAATTTTAACTGAGCGTTTAGGTAAAAAAGTTCAATTAGTTGGTGATGATTTATTTGTGACTAATCCTAAGATTTTCAAAGAAGGGATCGATAAAAATATAGCTAATTCAATTTTAATTAAAGTGAATCAAATTGGTACATTAACCGAAACATTAAAAGCCATACAAATGGCTAAAGATGCTGGTTATACTGCCGTTGTTTCTCATCGTTCTGGTGAAACCGAAGATACAACTATTGCTGATCTTGCTGTTGCAACAGATTCCGGACAAATCAAAACTGGTTCACTATCTCGTTCAGATAGAATTGCAAAGTACAATCAGTTAATTCGTATTAATGAGAAGCTTGGTGATAAAGCTGTTTATCCGGGAATTAATGCGTTTAATTTCGGCCAGTAATTCCGGTGGCTTATACTGCACTGGTTATTGCCTTATCCACTATGTTAATCAGCTTACAGCTTGATTTATGGATGGGCAAAGGCAGCATTCAGGAGGTTAATCAACTTAACCGTGAGATAGCTGCTCAGCTTGCTGAAAATAATACCTTAAAAGAAAGAAATCAGTCATTGTATGAGGAAGTTAAAGATCTAAAACGTGGCTATCAATCCATTGAAGAAAAGGCTCGTAAAGAATTGGGTATGATCCACAAAAATGAGACTTTCTTTCAGATCATAAAATAACAATATATATAGTCCCCCTGCAAGGGGGAAAGAGTAACTCCATGAATTATTGGGCTATCATTCCTGCTGCCGGTGTTGGCAAACGCATGCAAAGCAATTGCCCAAAACAATATCTATTACTGGATCAGTTCTCAATACTGCATCACACACTATGTACTTTTATTAAGCATCCAAAAATTACAGGAATAGTTGTTGCCATTAGTGAAGGTGATGAATATTGGCCTGATGTTTATAAGCAACTACCAATAAATGATAAAACGATTCTTATTGCTCCAGGCGGAAATGAACGCAGTGATTCCGTTTTATCGGCACTTAATTTCTTAAGTAAGTATCTTAATTCTTCAAACCTTGATCTAACAAACAAAATCCCCCATAGCCTTCCTTTGCCTAAGGATGTAAAAGGCGATAATTGCATTGCAATGGTCCATGATGCTGCTCGCCCATGCTTATTGGCTCAAGACATTGATAACTTAATTAATGAACTAGATAATCATGAGGTCGGAGTTATTTTGGGTTTACCAGTGGTGGATACATTAAAACGATGTAATGCATCGGAGGAAATCGAAACAACGATCGATCGAAAAAATATGTGGCGTGCTTTGACACCACAGTGTTTCCCTTTAGATTTATTAATAAAAGCCCTGGGTAATGCTTATCAGCAAGGACTTGAAAAAAAGATAACAGATGAGTCTTCTGCCATTGAATTAATGGGTCTTAAACCAGGCATTATAGAAGGTGATATTCACAATATTAAAGTGACTATACCTCAGGATCTGGAACTAGCTAAAAATTTTATCAATCGTCAAAATAAGTAATAGGATAAATAATGTTTAGAATTGGACATGGTTATGATGCACACCGTTTTAGTGAAGAAACAACTGACTCTTCATTTATTACCATGGGTGGCGTTGCAATTGACCATCCACAAACTCTGATCGCACATTCCGATGGCGATGTATTATTACATGCTTTTTGTGATAGCATGCTAGGAGCTCTGGCACTTGGCGATATTGGACAGCATTTTCCTGATACCGATAATCAATTCAAAAATATTGATAGCCGTGAGCTACTAAGAAGTGTATTTCAGAAAATAAAAGCTATGGGGTATCAAATTGGTAATGCCGATATGACTATAGTTGCTCAGGCACCTAAAATGTCACCACATTTAATAAAAATGAGACAATTAATTGCACAGGACTGTGAATGCGATATTTCTCAAATCAATATCAAAGCAACAACAACAGAAAAAATGGGATTTACTGGTAGAAAAGAAGGTATAGCCAGTCATGCCGTTGTATTGCTAAAGTTATTGTAGACGCTGTTGTTTAGCTTTTTGTAACTCTTGTTCAATTTCCTGGTTCTGTTTTGCTAATTCTAAGACATGTTTACGACGCAAACGTAACACTTTTACAGCAGATTTAGCTGTTACAGTTGCTGTACGAAGTGATTCCTCTAATAAGGCCATTTCACCAAAAAAAGCACCTGATTCAAGTGTTGCTAATGCATGATTACCTTCATCATCGTTTTTAGAGACTGTCACCTGACCATGCGTAATAATATATAAAGCATCACCTTTTGCCCCTTCAGCAATAATCTCATCGCCAGGCAAAAATCTCAGCTCTTGAACTTCTTTAGCGATATGCTTTAGTAAGCTGTCAGAAAAACCAGAAAATAAGGGCACACTACTGATTAACTTAATAACCTCACCTTGATCCTGAGTTAATCTTACCGGTTTGATTTTAGCAAAGGCATCACTTATATTTCGGTTTAATAAATTATAAGGCTTAGCACTAATAAAGCCTTGCTCTGAACTTTCCTGCAAATAACTTTTTATCGCAACTAAAGCTGAGCGGGAAGCGATATATATTTCAAAACGATGATAAAATGCTGGGAAATCGCTTTTTATCTGATCAATATTTTCATGAAACCAACCAAGTCTTTCACGATAATGGGAAATTAATTGCTTTTTAATTTCATCATTGATTTGCTCCTGCTGCTGAACATATTCAATGCCTGCATTGGTCATTAATACTTGCGCAAAATATTTTCCTAAATGCTGTGTAAGGCGCATGTTTTGATAGCGTGATAACAAACCAATGGCCCAGTCACTTTCACGAAAACGTTTAATTAAATTATATTCCAAACGTATAAAAGGGTTTTTTTCACGTCCCTGATATTTAACACTACGTTCTGGCTTTTGAATATGTTCGCGAGCACGACTCATTTCAGAACGCAAATCTGCATAGGAATAACCAGAAACAATGTGATTTTTATATAATTTATCTAATGTCTTTAACTCAATACTCAGTGCATTAAGTTTAATTTGCCTAATCGTTTGCTCCTGTGTCAATTCGTTTTTTTGTTGTGTCCATAAATATTGAAGTGATTGATCAACCTCAGCATAAGTTTGTTTAGACAATATATCTGATTGCGTCAGCTCATTAAGTACATTGTCCACTTCCTTTGCTGAATGCTGGATACCTAACTTAAGTTCCATATCTTCATTATCTGAGAGTTTATCCATTGATAGGAATTTAATTAGAGGACGAATACTTGGCGCATTAACCAGTAAGGTAAATAAAACCACACCCAAAGTTAGTATAATTAGCTCATCACGACCCGGCAGATCTTCTGGGATTGATAAAACAATAGCAATGGCTAGTCCACCTTTTAAACCACCCCACCACATAATGTGTTTTTCCCCAAGCGTTACTTCAGGTAGATTAAAGAAACGAGTTGTCATCGGTACCAAGGTATATATTAGACTGGCTCTTACAATGAGTAATAGCGCAACAGTAATCAGAATTTCATCCATATAGGCAAACAAAGAACTGAGACTGACGGATAAACCAATCAATAAAAATAATAAGGTATTAGAAATTAAAGCTAAAAATTCCCAGGTTTCACTCAATGCTTCTCTAGCTTCCTTATTTAAACTAGGTAATCCCAATACACCTACACTCACTGCAGCACCAACTACCGCCATTACGCCTGAAAGGTGTAGAGCATGTTCTGCAATAACAAAACTGGTATAAGCAACGACTAAAGATAAAACTAAAGTAATACTAATTCCTGGAGTCAGACGACTTAGCATCAACGACATAATAACCCCCATCGCAATACCAACTAAGACACCACCGAAAAATACTTCTAAAAACTGAAGTAAAGGTTCTGCTGCATTTGACGAACTCATTCCAGCAAACAAGGCAATAGAGAGTAAGATTTTAAACACCACAATTGCTGTGGCATCATTTAGTAAAGATTCGCCTTCTACTAAGATCGTTAAACGTTCAGGCGTGCCTAACTCTTTGAATAGTGCCACCACGGCAACCGGATCAGTCGCTGAAATAAGAGCACCAAATACCAGAGCAACATAGATATCCATTGATAAAAAATACCACAGCCCCAAACCCATCAAGAAGGTAGAAATTAAAAGTGCAGGTACGGCTAATGTCATTACCGGCCCAATATCATTAATCAATTGCCTGGCATTAAGATTAAGTCCTGATTCGAAAATCAAAGTGGGTAACAATACAAATAACACCAGATCAGGTGTAAGCTTAAAAGTAGTTAGAGGCTCTAGTGTTGGCCAAACATGAGCAGTTTCTTTGATAACAATACCAACACAAACAAGTAGAACAGTATAAGGAACGGGAAGTTTACGAGCCAGGCCAGCAGTTAACATACCTATCGCCAGCAGTATCATCAAAATAAGAATCGTTTCAGAAACAGGCATAGGTCGTTACCATGATTAATTTATTATACTAATAAACATAGCACCAATATCGAAATTTTCCAATAAACTTATATACTAAATTGCGATAAAATTTATCAGCTTTAAAAATTGTGACTTACACTAACGGAAAGCTTATAATACATTAAATGTTCAAATTTAAATGAATGAGAAAATCTATGTCATCCGATAATATAGAAATGCCTGCTAACAACAGCAATCAAGATGAAAAAACACATTTCGGTTATCAAACTATCAATAAGTCTGATAAGGTTTCTGAAGTGGCAAAAGTTTTTCATTCTGTTGCATCAAAATATGACGTGATGAATGATTTAATGTCTATGGGCATACATCGTCTATGGAAGCGTTTTACTATTGATCATAGCGGTGTTAAACAAGGCAATGTCGTTCTCGATTTAGCCGGTGGTACAGGTGATTTAAGTGCTAAATTTGTTGCCATGGTTGGAAAAGAAGGAAAAGTTGTTTTGTCAGATATTAACGAATCCATGCTCAATGAAGGGCGTGATCGTTTAACCAATAAAGGCATCGTCTCAAATATCGAGTATGTCCAGGCAAATGCTGAGGCTTTGCCATTCCCAGATAATACCTTTGACTGTGTCACCATTGCCTTTGGTTTAAGAAATGTAACAGATAAAGATGCCGCTCTTGGTTCAATTTTTCGTGTACTAAAACCAGGTGGTAGATTATTAGTGCTTGAATTTTCTAAACCCCATGTTCCTGGCTTAACACCAATCTATGATTTTTACTCATTTAATATTTTACCCAAAATTGGTAAATTAGTTGCCAATGATGAAGATAGTTACCGATATCTTGCTGAATCAATTCGCATG
The DNA here is from genome assembly GCA_015231865.1 of Gammaproteobacteria bacterium. Lineage (GTDB taxonomy): Bacteria > Pseudomonadota > Gammaproteobacteria > GRL18 > GRL18 > JADGAU01. Next base: position 32,938 of record JADGAU010000001.1, read on the forward strand.
CACCCTGATCAGGAAACTTTGAAATCGATGATGGAAGCTGCTGGTTTTGAAAATACTTCATATCATAATATGACTGGTGGAATTGTGGCCTTGCACAAAGGTTTTAAATTCTAATGAGTACAGCTTTTTATGCACTGATTGAATCTAAATTAAATAACTATTGTCAGCTTGATCCTGATTATAAAAGTAATCTTAAAATGTTTACTGGTAAGGTTATTTTAATTCAGATAAAAGATCCGCAAATCCAATTTTACTTATTATCCAATGGTAATTCTTTTCAAGTCCATCAACACTATGATGGCGAAATCGATGCAACCATTTCTGCCTCATTAGTTAATTATATCTTTTTGGTCTTAGCTGATGAAAAAGAGCAGCAAGAACAAGTTATCAACCAAAAAGTCAAAATTACTGGCAATGTAAAACTGGCACAATCCTTACAACAATACTTTGATAAACTTGAAATTGACTGGGAAGAACATTTATCACATTTAACCGGTGATACCATTGCTTATGGGTTTAGCTTGCTTGCAGATAAATTCAAACAGAAATATCAACAAACGTATGATGAAATATTAACTAAAGTCATGCACGAATTAATTGATGAAGCTCAGGTCATTGTCACTAAAGAAGAAATCATTAGCTTTGTTCATCAAGTTGATCATTGTCGTAATGCGGTTGATAGAATTGAAGCTAAAATAAAAAAACTTGAACAAACAAATAAACAATGAAAAGTATTAACCAATTTTTACGTTTAAGTTTTATCTCACGTATATTATTGCGCCATGGACTAGACGACTTAGTTCTAACCCTGCCAATATTTAAACCCGTACGTTTTATTCGTTTTTTTTCCCCAACTATCTTTAAAAAAGAACTCAGATTAAAACCTCGAGGTGAACGAATTCGTCAATCATTGGAAGATCTGGGACCTTTATTTGTTAAATTTGGACAAATTCTTTCCACAAGACGTGATTTATTACCAGATGATCTTGCTGAAGAACTTGCCAAACTACAGGATCAGGTACCACCATTTTCAAGTGATGCTGCAATTGCAATTATAGAAAAGTCTTTTGAGCAACAACTGACAAAAATATTTAGGACTTTTGATAAAAATCCGTTAGCTTCGGCATCTATTGCACAGGTTCATAGTGCTCAGCTTATAGATGGTACTGATGTCGTTGTTAAAGTTGTGAGACCTGGCATTGATAAAACAATCAAAAAAGATATTGGACTACTTTATTTTATTGCTACTAAATTACAAAAATACTGGTCGGAAGGTAAGCGTCTACGCCCTGTAGAAATTGTGGCCGAGTTTGAAAAAAATCTAACTGATGAATTAGATTTAATGAAAGAAGCATCAAATGCAACATTACTCCATCGAAATTTTAAAGACTCCAAACTCTTATATGTTCCTAAAGTAGACTGGGATTTTTGTCGTAAAGATGTCATGGTTATGGAGCGTATTTATGGCATGCCTGTTACCGATATTGCTCAGTTGAAAAAAAGTGATGTTGATCTTAAAAAACTTTCTGAAGCAGGCGTTGAAATATTTTTTACCCAGGTTTTTCGAGACAATTTTTTCCATGCCGATATGCATCCAGGCAATATTTTTGTAAAACCGAATGGACAATATATTTCAATTGATTTTGGCATTATGGGCAGCTTAACACGTGAAGACCAACGTTATCTTGCCGAGAATTTGCTGGCATTTTTTAATCGCGATTATTATCGAGTTGCAGAGTTACATGTAGAGTCTGGTTGGGTACCTGCTAATACCAAGGTTAACGATTTTGAAGCCACTATTCGTAGTGTTTGTGAACCTATTTTTGATCGCCCATTAAATGAGATTTCTTTTGGACAATTACTCTTGCGACTATTTCAAACCGCTCGCCGCTACAATATGGAAATTCAGCCGCAACTAATTTTATTACAAAAAACTTTACTAAATATTGAAGGTCTTGGTCGACAACTTTATCCGCAATTGGATTTATGGGTAACAGCAAAACCCTTTCTTGAAAAATGGATGTCTGAGCAAGTTGGAATGAAGGCTTTATTTAAAGAATTAAAACATCACGCTCCAATGTGGATGGAACAAATCCCTCAAACTCCAACTAAATTTTTTAATATTGTAAAACAGGCTAATGCAGGTAGATTACAGATTCAGCATCAAAGTGAACAACTTGAGAAAATTGAAAAACAACTCAAAGAAAATCATAAAAGTCAAAGCTATCTAATTTTTGGTAGTTCTTTAGTTGTAGCTGGAGCAGTAGTTTATGCTCAAAGTTCAAGCATTACTGACACGAGATTAGCAATCACGGCAACTATCGCTGGACTATTAATTAACCTTTACCATTTTATTAAATAATCTGATAAAGGCGTATTAATTAATTAATAATAATATTTTTTAAAAGTTTATAAAACACGCTTAACCGTATTCAATAGCTGTTCGGGATTAAAGGGCTTAACCAACCAACCTGTAGCACCGGCTTTTTTACCAGCCATTTTCTTTTCTGTACTTGCTTCTGTCGTTAATACTAATACTGGGACAAACTTATATTCCGCAAGCTTTCTCAATTCTGAAGTAAACGTCAGACCATCCATTCCTGGCATATTAACATCTGTAAAAACCAGATCATAACGTTGTTTTTGTGCTTCTGCTAAGCCTGCATTGCCATCAACAGCTTCTGCAGTTTCATATCCAGCACCTTTAAGAGTGAATGATATCATTTGACGCATTGATGTTGAATCATCAACAATTAAAATTTTTTTTCCCATGAAACGACTCTTTTTAGTATATGTTTTTATTAAACAATAGCTTAATAATGTAATTTTTAATAAATTAGAATTAATTATAGTCTTATATGAGTTAAAAACTCAAGTATTTTTAAGTGCTAATCCGTTGACCAATTAATTGTTTGCCTATTATGTTGTTGTAAAAATTGATTAATTTTTGAAAATGGCTGGCTTCCAAAAAACCCTCGATAGGCGGATAAAGGAGAAGGGTGAGGAGCATTTATGACTTGATGTAAGCTATTGTCTATCCATTGTCCTTTTTTTTGAGCATAAGCCCCCCAAAGTACGAAAACGATGGGTTGCTTTGATTGATTCAATACCTGCATGATTTTATCTGTAAATTGTTCCCAGCCTTTATTTTGATGTGAGTTAGGTTTACCAGATTCAACAGTCAAAACACTATTGAGTAATAACACACCTTGCTTTGCCCAGTTCTGTAAACAACCATTGCTATTTTGTATTCCCAGATCGGTTTCAAGTTCTTTAAATATATTAATCAAAGATTTTGCCAACGGTTTAACATCAGGCAAAACAGAAAAACACAAGCCATGTGCATGCCCGGGAGTTGGATAAGGGTCCTGCCCAAGAATAACGACTTTGACGTCTTCATAAGGGGTTGTATTCAAAGCATTAAACCAAAGCGAACTATGAGGAAAAATCTGTTTCCCCTGCTGCTTTTCCTGAATCAAAAATGCTTTGAGTTCTTGCATATATTCTTGTTCAAACTCTGACGAGAGACGTTTTTTCCAGGAGTCGATTAATTTTATATTTGAAGTATTTGCCATAAGCTTATAAGGTTTAAGAAATTCTTTCTATGCTCTTTTTATTATTTGTTAATTTAGCCCAAACCTTGCCAACAAAATACCAATGTAAATAATAAGCTTCTATCAATAATTTAAAACAGAATGTAAAATTACATTTAAAAAATTCCTCTGCTGCAATAGGGGTTAAGCTAATTTTTAAACCCTTTGTCAAGATTAATAAGCGGCACAAATGGTATCGGCTACTGACGATATAAACATTTGAATAATCATTATTTTCAATTAGAGACTTTTCACTTAGTAAAGTTCTCATTTCCTGAAGATTTTCCAACGTATGTTTTGACGCTTCTTCCAGTAAAATATGTGATTTGTTTAAACCTGAATCAATCAAATAGTTTGCACCTGCCCGGGCTTCTGAAATTGAACTAGAGCCTGTATAGCCGCCTAAAAGAACAATATATGCATCACTATTATTGATCGTTTGATACAAATTATTTGCTCGATTGAGCCGAACTTTATACTCTTGCTTTGGTTTGTTTTCCTCTAAACGTAAACCCGCAACTAATATAATCTTTGCATTTTTATCTTTATTTTTTGTTGGCGAGGTTTTTGCCTTAACTGATATTACTAGCACAAGAAGACATAAAAAAATAAAAAAAATACCAAGACTAAAGATTAAAAAAAGATTAGATAAAATAAAGGTTGTTAAACCATCCCATCCATAATTACTTTTATTTTGACGAATAAAAACTGAAGTAACATTTTTCATATTAACAAAAGTTAAACAAGTTTATCTTCTGGCATCGTTCCTTGTGCAAATTTGATAGCCACATTCTTTTTCCTACGCAGCCATGATTTGATTACATTTGGCAACATTCTCATTGCATAACTATAGTATATAAACCTGAAAAACCTCAATCGCCACTTAACAGCAGGATTATCATAAATATCACCGGCCAGCATCGAAATAACTGCAGACTCAATCTGATATTGATCACTTGGGTTCATAAAAAGACGTTTCATAACAGGTGAAGTAAAGCGATAAATAAACCAGCACATTTCATTGATACCAGATCGAATTCGAGACTCTAAGTTATGACACAAAATTTCAGCTTTCTCTGGTTGTTGAAGACATTGGTCAATTACTTCCGCCGCTTTTTCAGCACCACTCATGCCTAAATATACACCACTTGAAAAAACAGGATCGACAAAAGCGAACGCATCGCCTAATAACATAAAATCCTGTCCAAACATTTTACTTGAAGTATAAGAAAAGTTACCGGTTGCCCTGACCTCTCCCAGAGATTTTGCATTTTTCATACGATCGGCAACGGCTGTGTTCATACTGATCGTTTTCCATAAGAATTCTTCGGTAGAACCTTTTAGCGTTTTTAAATACTCAGGCCAGCAAACCGCACCGACACTCATGCTTCCGTCACTTAAAGGTATTAACCAGAACCAACCATGCTCAAACCAGTAAATACTGATATTTCCTTCGTCTCTGCCTTCTCGTCTTTCAACATTATCGAAGTGTCCAAATATTGCAGAACTTTGATGAGTAGGATTTTTTTGCTTATAGGCTAATTTTCTTGATAATAAAGAATCACGCCCGGAGCAATCAATAATATATTTAGCTGTTATTTCACCTGTATAATTATCAGAACTAACCTGTTCAGAATCATTATCCAGTTTTTTATACTTTACGGAAACATTACCTGCTGATATAAAATTTACCTCTGTTACTTTCGTTTCAGAAAATGTGGTTACTCCTTTAGATTCAGCGTTTTTGAATAATATTTCGTCAAATTCACTACGTCTGACTTCATACGCATAAGGATATTTTTTGTTAAATGACTTCTCAAAATAAAAGGTCTGACTTTTCCACTTCTGAGTTAAAGGATCGACCGCATTAAATTCTGCACCATGTTTAATGATTCCGACCTCTTCAATTTGATCTAATACACCTAAACGCTCAAGTATTGGCAAATTCATTGGTAACAATGATTCTCCAATATGAAAACGGGGATGTTTTGCTTTTTCAAACAAGCAAACCTGATATTCTTTTTCGCTTAACAACGATGCAACAGTCGTACCTACTGGTCCACCGCCAATTACAATAATGTCGAATGATTTTTTATCTGTAGTCATTTTTTCTCATCTTTATGAACATATAAAATTGTAGAAATTATATCTGAGTATTCAAAGAAATACATTTGCCTAAAGTAAATAGATTACATTAAAATAAATATTTCTATTTAAGTCTGGTTAATCCATGAAGCTTTCTGCCGTTGAGAAAATTGATAATATTAATTCTGAACAATTTTTATCGATCTATAAAAAAACAACAACGCCAGTCGTCGTTACGCAATTAACGCAGCATTGGCCTGCCAGAAAACAATGGAGTCTTGAATATATAAAAAACATTGCAGGGAACAAAGAGGTTCCACTTTATGATAGCGTTCCGTCGACGGATAGAAAACATCAACATGCACCTGCAGTGACGATGTCATTAGCACAATATATCGATCATATTAGCAATGGTCACAATGACCTACGTTTATTTTTTTATAATTTCTTAACTGAAATTCCTGCTTTGACAGAAGATTTTTCATATCCTGACATTGGTTTAAAATTTTTTAAAAAACTACCAGTGCTATTTATTGGTGCCGCAGGAACAAAAGTACAAATGCATTTTGATATTGATTGGGCTGATATTTTTTTATGCCATTTTGGAGGGAAAAAGAAAGTCATCTTGTTTCCTCCATCTCAAACTAAAAATATGTATCATGTTCCTTATTCGTTTAGCAGTTTGTATGATATTAATTATGAACAACCTGATTTTAACAAATATCCAGCATTAAGGAATTTAAGTGGGCTGGAAACCATACTGGAACATGGTGATATACTCTATATTCCACCCGGTTATTGGCACTATATTGTTTATCAGGAAACTAGTTTTTCAATGGCCTTGCGGGCATTTCCCAGATCACCTAAGAATTTTTTACGTATGCTGAGAAACTTATTAGTAACTCGTACAGTAGAAGGGTTGATGCGTAAAATTATTGGTCAGCCATGGAATGACAGGAATGAAAAATTGGCTATTTTACGCACCAATAAAATGATTAGATAGTTTATTCTCCAATAATGGCATTTTTTGTTGGAGTTTCTAACCAGGTCGCAATATCTTTGCCCAATGTTTTCACACAGCGACCTAAAATACTACAAGTACCTTTATAGGCACCAAAAAATCCACCGCCCGATGTTCTTGTTCCAGTAAAACTGCCAATTAACTTACTACCTTCCATTAATTTTCCTTCTACAGTTACTGATTTAGCACCCGTCCATGCTCCACCACCAGTACCATGTACGTGTGAAATATTCAAAACCAGTTCTCTTTTACCTTTTGTTGGTGAAAAATTAAAATTTTTACTTTGACCAAAACTTTGAACATATTCCGATAACTTACCGCCCAAATCACAATCGGTTTTTATAGCTGGCCTAACTCGAACTCCTTTTTTAAAGGGTATATTATCGGAAAGTTTAATGGTTGCACTACTTGAAAAATTTTTTGATGAATTTGCTGCTTGTTTTGTTTCCTGTACTGTATCATTTGTTCCACGACATCCAAACAAAAAAGGCATAATAATTAAAATAACATAAATTGGTTTTAGCATAATAAACTCCTTATTTTTCTGAATACTATATCAGAATTTACTCTTTCAAACATTATATAAAATAACAACTATTACTAATTTTAGTAATTAATTTAACAACACTCTTTTCAAACCTTTTAGATTCATTTTTTTAGAAAACAATTTTCGACTAATCATTTGTGTTATTTTTTTGATGTCCTGATATGGCTTAAAATGACTTGGACGCCTATTTTTATGATAAATCGTTGGAATTTCAACAACTTCTGAATAGTAGTCTCGCCAGGCAGCTTCGATAATTACCTCACTTTCAAACACAAATCCTTCTGTATTTCTAATGTATTGGATTTGTTCCAACAAGGTAACAGGATATAAACGAAAACCTGACTGACTATCTTTAACTGAATAACCTGCAGCCCAGGAAACCCAGAAATTAGCAAAACGATTTGCAAGAAAACGCGCTAATGGTTGGGTTTTCAAATCTTTTTTCCTAGCCCCTATAACCAGTGATTTAGTATTTTTATGATAAGCATCTATCAGCAAAGGTAAATCTTCTGCACGATGCTGACCATCTCCATCTAAAGTGAGAACGACATCAAATTTTTTCTGGATTGCCAAGTCAAATCCTTGCCACAAACTGGCTGCTTTTCCCTGATTTTTTTTTTGGTGAATAACTTGAAAATTCAAATGATTCTTCATTCCATTAATTATTTCTGCGGTCCGATCTTCAGAAGCATCATTGACTATCAGCAATTCTGTCGGTGATTTATGCAAAACTTCATCAATTAATTTTTCAATGGTTGCTTCTTCATTATAAGCAGGAATAACAACTAACCACTTAAGAGGCGTTTCTTGTTTCAAATCATTCCTCCATTGATAGCAATTACTTGTCCCGAGATATAAGCGGCTTCATCCGATGCAAGAAATGAAACCAATGAAGCAACCTCTGAAGCAGTGCCTGCTCTTTGCATTGGCACCAATTGTTTAATTTTTTCTTTTGGAAAAGCATCTTTACTCATATTAGTTTCAATAATACCAGGGGCAATGACATTTGCTGTTATCCCTCTAGATGCCAGTTCCAGAGATAATGACTTACATGCACCACTTAAACCAGATTTTGCTGCCGCATAATTTGCCTGTCCTCTATTGCCGGTTATTCCTGCAATAGAGCCAACAGCAATCACTCTGCCCCATCTTGTTTTCATCATTGGTAATAATAGCGGTTGAGTTACATTGAAAAAACCATTTAAAGAAACATCTATAACCTTTCCCCATTGCTGCTGCTGCATTCCAGCTAAAGGCACATCATCATGGATCCCTGCATTATGGACAATAAGCTGTATAGGTGTTTTAGTCGCTAATGTCGACAAGGATTTTGATGTTTGTTCGTAATTTGTTACGTCAAATTGTATCGCAACAGCATCTCCTTGTTCTTCTTTGATCTCATGTACTATTTGTTGAGCTTTGTTAAGATTAGAATTAGCATGAACTAAAACAAAATAACCATCATTGGCTAAACGCTTACAAATAGCTTTGCCAATATCTCCGCTCCCCCCCGTTACTAAAGCATATTTTTTCATTCGTTATTGTTCAGATAAAAAAATACTGATTCTACCTGAAATTAACAGGTTATTCTTATTTTTAACTTCAAATTCATAAGAATAACCCGTTTCACTTCCCATCAATAAATTAATTGCTACCAGCAAATCTGATTCTGATACAGGTAAATATTCTATGTAGGTATTAATATTACGTAAAGAAACAATATAACCCTGCTTTACAACAACTTCATCACTATCCTTTAAGGATAATAGAGCACCATGGATTGCCATTGCCTGCGCAGCATACTCAACAGCATTTACGATATGAATTTGCCCATTTACACGTAACGGATTGTTTTCTGACAGATGTGTTTGGCTTCTTGCTTTTAAGCTTTGTTTATCTGCTTCTAACACTTCTTCAATCAGACACATATTTCCACTATGTGGAATTAGCTTTTTGATCTCTTTTTTCTTAATTGGCTTCGAGATAATAGTCATTTTAATTTAACGGCGTTAGTAAAATGTTTAAACCCTGTTCAAAATAGGGAATAACAACCTGCCTTGACTCATTCAATGCAACTGATTCTATAATCGGTAATGCCTTTGCCTGTGGGTTACTGTTTTGTAAATTAATAAATTCAGGATTTTTACAAATTGAGTCCTCATGAATTTGTTCAGATAATTGTATGTCCAATTGGAACAATGCTTGCTCTATATTGTTACTTAAAACGAAAGCACAGGCAAACTCTTCGGAAACTAATCCTTGAGCATGAAAAGGCTCTGGAGGTTTATCATCACAACAAACAAGCAAACAATCTCTTTTATTTAGCTCATTACTTTGCTCATAATTATTTTCCTGACTTATCAATTGCACTGCAGCTTCTAATAAACCGGCAGCAAAACTATATTCATGCGCAGTTATACTAGTACTTGCTGTTTGAGCTTTTGCAGCTATTGACCAATAACCCGCAGGCGCATTATGAACCGAATTATGAAATAAGGTAGGTGATACAGGTCTACCCGGCATTACTAAAGCCATACTAATTTTATGAAAAGTATTAACATCTCCATTACTGGAATTGAATATTTGTAGACATTCGCCGGCTGAAAACCCTTCTGCAACGACATTGTCACAGGCCTGTTGCGCAGTATACAAAGCTAATTGAGTTACCCGCGTTGCCCTGCGTCTTTCATTAGCGGGTAAAACTGTTTCAATCTTTTTAGCAACTGGCTCATAAACCAAAGGCTGGACGCCTTTAGCAATATTACAAAAATCATTCCATCCAGCCACTCCCGGAGCTATAATTCCAATAGATTTTAGATAAATTCTTAACATCAATATTCTTGTAAAATTAACATTTAGAAAAAATTAAGCAGCAATTATTACCACCAAAACCAAATGAATTTGAGGCGACATGCTTTATTTTTGTATGCTCAGAATGTAATAAAACTTTCTGATGAATCTCAGGATCAATATTTTCAGTATTTAAACTTTGCGGCATAAAATTATGCTCTAAGCTTAAAGTACTATATATTGCTTCCACGCCTCCTGCAGCACCCAGTGTATGCCCAGTCCAACCTTTCGTTGAACTGCACTTCACTTTATTTTTAAAAACCTGGTTAATTGCCGCATCTTCAACTCTATCATTAACGGGTGTAGCAGTACCATGTAAATTGATATAGTCTATCTCATGTGCTGTTAAGCCACTAGTATTTAACGCTTGTTGCATCGCCAGGCTGGCCCCCTTACCTTCTGGATGCGGACTTGACATATGATAGGCATCTGAGCTTTCTCCATAACCATGCAAGAAAACAGTACTATCAGAGTTTCTCATCGTATTTTTCTTTTCCAATAAAATAAATGCTGCTGCTTCGCCAATAGACAATCCATCTCTGTCTTTGTCAGCAGGTTTACATGGTTTTCCTGAAACAAGTTCTAACGCGTTAAATCCATATAAGGTTGTATGGCATAAGCTATCCACGCCACCAACAATAGCGGCGTCACATAAACCTAATTGTATATATCGATATGCCGTAGCAAAGACTTTAGCACTAGAAGAACAAGCTGTGGAAACAACGAGTGCAGGACCTTCCAATTGCATATAAGTGCGAACAAAGTCTGAAATTGAAAAACTATTATGCCTCTCTTTAAAGTGAAAATTTTCTGGGAAGAATCCGCTTTTTTTATAATTTTCACTTTGATAGATCAATTCTGATTCTAAAATTCCTGACGTTGAAGTACCTAAAAATACACCAATTCTATTAGAGCCATATTGCTGTTTTGCAGAGTTGATAGCATTAATAAAATCATCCTGCTGAAATGCTAAATAAGCCAATAGATTATTTCTACACTCATAAGCAGTTAAATGTCCTGGTAATTTTTCCTTTTCAATACCATTAACTCGGCCTATAAAGGTGTCTAAATCACCATCTAAAAAATCATTATGCTTTAGTCCACTATGTCCAGTTTGTAGGGCCGTCAAATTTTCATTTATGCCATACCCTGCAGCAGTTGTTAACGTGTAATGACTAAGAATTAATGTTGTTATTGTCATGGATCTGAATAAATTATTGTTAATATAAATGCGTACAAAGCACCAAAAAATGCCGTCAACCCTATCGCGTTTAATACAGGCATATCAGAAAAACTTAAAGCACCGAACATAATTAACGTTGAAAAAACACAAATGATGACCGAAAAGGCAGACCTAACTTTTATTACATCTATTTCTAGCGCATTTTCATCAGGCAGAGAGTTTAACATAAAAACACTATAATCAATGCCTATCCCCACAATTAATAAAAGGCACACCAGATGAAATATAGATAGACTATACCCTAGTAAAACTAAAGTGCTGATGGTTAATACAATGGCTCCTGTAAACGGGACAACCAAAGCAAGCATATTATTTAACTTATAACCAGAAAAAATAAGTACTAAAATTATAAGAAACAAGCCAATAAAAAACCAATAAAAAGCCTGTTGTCTATAATCTGCTATCATTTCTTGAGCATTTAATTTTATGTCTAATAAACGGACATCAGAAGATGTATCCTGTTGTGACCATTGATCTTTAAATTTATCTGAAACCCCCTTTAAAGGAATGATTGCAAGCCAATCATTTGTGACAGTATGTTGTAAATTAAGTTGTTCCTTAGGGCTTAATAATAAGCTATTTAATTGATTACTGATAAAATTTTCCGGCAATTCATTCAAAGACTGTTCACTTGCAAGCATTGGTAATAAATGACTGTTTTCTATTGATTCAATAAAGGGTGCAAACGCATTTTCATTGAGCCCAAGTTTATTTATAACATCAATTATATTTGATGAAAGATTAGAAATATTCTGTAATTCTTGCTGCCTCTTACTTTGCCATTGTTGACTAGGAAAATAGTTGGCAGCCATATCAAAACCACTAATAAGCTTATCATTGATAAAAGTATTTAATACCGGTTTTAATTGTTCAGATTGTTGTAATACATTTTCCAGTGAATTAGATTTTACAATTAGCGCATATCTTAATTCCGGAATACCGATTGCTTTTCTTAAATTAAAATCCTGTTGTTTTTTTGCTGGAGCGATGGGACTCATGGCCGACAAATCATTTTCCCATAGTGATGCTTGATTAATGATTAATAAACTGCACGATACTAATATAATTAATGTTGTAATAATTTTAGGGCCTGGCTGGCTCAATAAAAATTGCCATTTAGAAATTTGATTAGTTAACGATTTTACGATTTGTTCATTTTGATGATTGCCTGGAACTGATGATATCAGGCTGGGTAATAAATATCGGGTTAACATTGCTGCTGCAATTAATCCGGTTATTGCAAAAATACCCAATTGCCGCAAGCCTGATAAATCAGAAAATAATATTGCTGAAAATCCGATTATTGTGGTTATCAAACCTAGACGCAATTTAGGCCAAATTATTTTTATAGTCTGATTTATATCACTAGTATTTTTTTCATGGAAATAATAGTGACTATACAAATGAATGGGATAATCAATGGCGACGCCAATAATCGTGATACCAAAAGCAATCGTGATTCCATGAATATAACCATCGATTAAGTTGACTACTGTTAAACCAGTTAAAGCTGCAAAGGCCAAAGGAAAGCCGATAACAATAAGCACTTTTATAGATCTGAAAACCCACCATAAAAATACCATAAGCACAATAAAAGCGGCGGTTGATATATATTTAATTTGCTGGCTAATTATCTGTTTCGAATCAAGTGCGAAGACTGGAGCTCCACTTAAGATATAATCTAATTTAAAATCATTATTGCCCTCAACACTCTTTATCTGTTGATTATTATTAATTGCCTGGATTTCTGAATGGATTATATGAATGTTTTTTTCCTGTTGCTTTAAATCATAGCCTGTTGCCTTAGTTTTCAGAAATAGCAAACTCTGCTCATTATTAGCATCAAACCAAACACCATTTTTTTTGGATATTTTTTTGCTATTCCATTGTTTTAATAAGGCTAGCCAACGCATTAGTGGATCTGATGAAATAAACTGCTGTTCAGTTGAGCTCAATAGCATTTGCATACTACTTAATAATTGCTTGAACGATTTTTCCAGAGCAACTTTAGAAAACGTCTCCGCAAGCAAGTTTTCATCATTTAACTGAAATAAATATCGATAGTCAAAAAATGGAGACAGTTTAAGTTCTGATGTTAATAATTGACCATTTTTCACCTCGGTAAACTCTGACTTTTGACGTAATCGTTGAGCAAGTAATTTATTAACATTGGCCAACAACATTTGTGAAATAGATTTATCTTTAATTTCTTTATCGCTTTTATTTTTCAGTACGACAACAATAAATTTACTCGCATCACCTTCTTTCAGTTGATACTGCATTATTTGATCTAAAACATTTTTCTGATCTGGCAAAAAAAAGCTGATATCCGAACGAACGATTAATGACTGACTTAAATAAATTACCAGACACAGAAAAATTGCTGACCAAAAGCCTAATATTTTATATTTTATTACTAATAGAGGCACTAATTGACCTTGATATCAGGTGCTAAGAATGTATAGCTTATTTTTTCCATCGAACTACCCTGAATAATCATAGTTTGAATATGTGGCAATGGTTTTCCATTATGATTAGATTTAAGCTGTTCTGTGTGTTTAATCACAACCTCAACTGTCTGCTTGTCCTGCTGAATTTGCTCGACAAAAGGATCATGTTTAGCCGTTAATAATAATTTTAACTGTAAATCATTCAGCCTAATTAATTTCATATCATAATATTCTTCTAATGCTTCTGTCTGACCTGATAGAAGTCCTGACAATAAAGCTTTAAACTGCAACATTTTTGTATCACTATTTAGAGGAATCTGATTTTCTCTTTGGTATTGCTTTGTCTCACTATTCCAATTGAGTTTAATGATTAACTGTTCGCCTGTTATTTCAAATTGTTGCCTCTCTGAGCCAGATATTGTCTTAATAAAGGTATCGGGAAAGATATACGTGATTGTTCCTTTATATTTTTTTGCTTCCTTATAAAAAAAAGACTCTCTTTTCTCAAGGTAAGGAATACTAATTTCTTTGATCTTTGATAATGGTGAGAAAAGTTGTTTGATATTGGATTGCGGCAATAGTTCTTCTGCCATTAATGAAACGTTAGCCAGTGACAAGCCTAGAGTACTAACTATTAAAAAAACCTGAAAATTGTTAAATATTAACTTAAACCGCTTTCTCATCAGACCAGAAATCATAAAAATTAAACCAGTTATATGGGTAATCAATACAGTGTTGTTCAATGGTATTGACATATTGTTGCATTAATTTTTGTATTTGTTCTTCTCTATTATTTCTATGTAACTCAACTTTTTCAGAAAGTAAATGGAAATAGATATCATATTTATTAGCTTCTCGATGAAGAGCAAAACAAAGTATAACAGGTGCCTTTAGTAGGTGGGCTACCAACAAAGGACCCGATGGAAAACTGATAGATTTACCCATAAATTGACATTCAACTGTGCGATTATCATGCTCTACTCGATCAGCTAGCATCCCAATTACTGTCCCATTTAAGTACGCAGCCTGTACCTTTATCATTGAATCAGGCTGTCCAACTTCAATGACCTCATTTTTTAAATCGGGATTTAATTTTTCAAATGCGATATTAATTTTCTGATGGTCATTGTTGTACATCAAGGCTTTTACTTTAACATTTTCATGTTGTTGCGCCAAAGCTCGTAAGGCATCAAAATTTCCATGGTGAGATCCCAATAAAACAACGCCTTGCTTACTTTGTATTTGATTTAATAAAATTTCTTCATTATATAAAGTGATATCAAATGCTTTTGATTTCCCGGTTAAAAAATAAACCCGATCTAATAACATATTTGAGAACGCATAATAATGCCTGAAAATATCGATAATATTTGGACTGCTCTTACCGGCATAAGTAAAGTTTCTCTGCAAATACGCCCTAGAATAACGCCTGGTTTTTGAACTAATGACAAAATAGAAAACGATTGGATATAAAAATAATCTACCTACACGACGTCCTAAATGTAGAATAATCCAAATAATTAGATTGATCATAAAAGAACTGCCACGATCTTCCGTTTCTTTCCATTGCTGCTCTGAACTATTTGTACGTTTTTTTGTGCGTTTTTGTTCCCCTATTTTCATTTTAACTGACAAGAAAAGTGCCCTGGCTAATTATAATGGACGAATTTGATTCAATAACTTTAAAGTTAATTTTTTGATTATTTACTGAGTGATAGGATAGTTGGCAGTTAGTATCAGGTCTGAGCATATTTTGGAACTTGACCTGCTGATATACCTTGATATCAGACTTCATTTTTTCCATCCAATACCGACTAACCTGATCAAGAATCACCACACCAGGAACAACTGGGTTATCTGGAAAATGTCCTTCTAAAGAAGGATGATTTGCAGCTATAGTAAATTCGGTTTGTAATATCATTCTCATCTTCGACATGTTTTTACCACAAAATTAAGATGAACGACAAATTGATAAGAGTGTTTTTAATTCAGATTTAGGTAGTTTTCCTGTCGCATTTCTAGGCAAATTATCTATATAATAAATATTTTTTGGCAAAAAAACCGCTTCAATTTTAGTTTTCAAATAGTCTTTTACTTTCCTATTCATTTTCTTTTGATTTGATAAATCATTGCCTTCCTTAACAACAGCAAATGCAATAAGTCTACTTAAATCACCATTTTTTTCCTCATAATAACAAGCATCACTAAATTGCTCAAATGATTGTAAATGATGATTTAAATAAGCCATTGATGTTCTTTTCCCTGCTAAATTAATTATATCTTCCTTTCTCCCTTCTAAGTGAAAATTATGAGCATCTATTAACTTAATATTATCATGTAATAAAAATTGCTTAATTGAACGATTTGTCAACACCCTAACATCATTATCCATTGGTTCTAAAGAAATATCCTCTAAGGTCTGCCAGTGTAAATCAGCTTGTTTACTATTCCTGTTTCGATAGGCCATACTACCAACTTCTGTACAACCATAAATTTCCAGGATTGATGCCTGGTAAAAATTAGAACACTGCTTAACTAATGACTTATCAAGAAATGCCGTAGCTGATATAAATTGTTTCAAATGTGGTAAGAGTACCTGGTTACTCACACAGGCTTTTAAGTGTAAGGGGGTTGTAATGATAGTTATTTGAGTATGATAGTCTCTTAAAGCTGCTAACTCCTGTAAACAATTTGACACATCCTGAGGGAAAAATGGTTTATCAGAATGCATTAATAAGCCATGTTGAAATGCAAATAATATACTCCACTCAAGACCATACATATGCTGTGCTGGCACAGTAGCCACCAATGCCTGTAAGGTTTTAGTTTTTTCTGTTTGTCTTGTTGCTTCTAATAATTTATCGGTTAAATAATTAGCCGCTAGCAGATCGCCTAATTGTTTATAATAAGGTTTAGGGAAACCGGTACTTCCTGATGTAAAAATTATTGCCAGTTCTTTTTTAAGGTCTAAAGATGAATAGTATTTTTGTAATAAAGATTCAGCAATATCATAATTTTTAACTTCAGAATTTAAGAACTCTATACAATGCTCTGAGATTTTATAAGTAATAAAATCTGCCTCTATATCCTCATCAGATAGTGCTAAAATTGATGTATAGTTATCACTTAAATATTCAAAAATAAATTCAGAGATTGTCGAAGGGAATAAACTTAGATTATTTTGGCGTATTCCCATTAACAAACCAACGACAAAGAAAAACCTTTCTTCATATAAATTCAATAAAAATTTATGTTTAGGAATATTTTTAAGCAATGATTCCACTAGCAGTATCAATTCACCAAGCGTAACTAAATTTCCGCGAAAATAAATTACCGGTTCATTAACACTGCCATAATTAAATAAATTAATTTTATTCATGAAATCAACTAAAAATAAATCAATACCTTTTTATTGCAATAGCTTACGTTGATCGATTGTCATCAATTGTCTAGTAAATTCTATCGGTGATTCCCAACGCTTAAACCAGAATAAACGGAAAACCCATTCTGCAAATAAAAGTGTAAGCAATAAGAGATAGTTAACAAAATTTGTAAATAAAGACCAAACTTCTAACGATGCCCAAAAAGTCAAAAAAAGAGTATTAACTAATAATAAAGCAATAAAAACTACCCAAACCCAGGTTAGAATATCAGTATATCGCATTTCTGCTGGCTCGTTTTCTTGCTTTGTCAGTTGATAAAAGCGAGTAATTAATGGTGTTCTATTCGGCAATACTGAACGAACAAATGGATACCAGATGATTGATATCATCAATATTGGCGGTAGATAAATGATTGAGTGGTCCAGGTAATACCATGAAAAAACAGCAATAGACAATAGTGCTATAAATATCAGTAGTTTAGTTTTTTTTTGCTGACCATCAGCTAAGTCGGGCCGGGCAATTATAAAGTAGAAAAAAGGAAGCAAACAGGCAACTAAAAAAGGAACATGGTAACTAACACTTAAGTGAACTAATAAAGGATAGAAGAAAAACTGAAAACGAGCAATGAAATCTAACATTGCTTTATATCATAGACATAACTAATCACTTCGTTTTATTTTCTTCAATATGTTTACTTAGCGAATTTAGAGAACGAAAAATCTCCCTGTTTTTACTATCATCAGAGCGTAATTGAAAACCAAAAGTCTGTGTTATTGCCATTGATAGTTCAAGTGCATCAATAGAATCAAGTCCTAATCCTTCTCCGAATAAGTAATCTTCAGGATCAATGTCAATAACTTCTATATCTAAATTCAACGTATCAATAATCAATTGTGCTGTTTGTTGTTGTAATTCACTATTCATAATATTGCTTGAGATTAAATTCTATTTTCTAATTAAGAGCATAATTTGTTATTATAGCAATAATTTTTACAATCTTTTATCAAATTCTGCTAAAAAATCAAATTTACCTTAATATGCCCGCAAAACTTCCTTTTCAAATTGATTATTTAAGCCCATCTCAGCTAGATAAGTTTAAATTATCTTTAAAAGAAAATCAGCAATCACCGCTGTTGCTGATTGCACATAAACCCATAGATAATAAAGATTTTGACATTAAGGACTCATCTCTTATTAGGGTTAATTCTGGTCTAAAAACTATTTCTCAAGACAATGTGAGTTGCTATGAATTATGGTCTGCCCCAGGAAAGTGGTTATTTAATAAAGAAATGAGTAAAACCCACAGTGAATTTAATTATGCTTACAATGATGAGTTTTTTATTGCCGGCATTTCTGTAAATCTTTCCCACAAGCGAACGCTACAAGACCTTAGCCAACTGGTTTATCAAGAAATATTAACGTTAATAAAAAAATATAATAAAACAAATATATTAAGAATGTGGAATTATTTCCCGAAAATTAATCAAATCGATAATAATCTGGAACGTTATCAACAGTTTTGTGTTGGTCGTTATTGTGCTTTTGATAATATAAGTAACTACCCCGCTGCCAGCGCCGTTGGGAATTTTAGTTCATCATTAGTGGTAACCTTTATCGCATCTAAAAATAAGCCCGTATTTATAGAAAACCCTGAACAAATTAGTGCATATGAATACCCCGAAGTTTATTCGCCTAAGAGCCCGTCATTCTCAAGAGCGTGTTTCAATTCAGGAGATAAGGACTCACAACTTTTTATTTCCGGAACAGCTAGTATTACTGGTCATCAAAGCCGTTATACCAATGATATTTTAGGGCAAACACGGCTTACTCTGAATAATTTAGATACCCTAATTAAACATACAAATAGCAGCATTTTAAAAAAAGATAAATTTAAACTATTAATGTCTGATAAAAAAATATCTGACAAAGGCTCTCCTGCTATAAAAGTTTATGTTAGAAACCCCGAACAACAACCAAAAATAGCCGCCATCCTTGAAAAGTATATACAAAAAGAATCTATTTGTTATTTACAGGCTGATATTTGCCGACAGGAACTCGATATAGAAATTGAATTATTTTATCCATGAACATTTTCTATCGATTTATGACGATACTGTAAGGCTTCACTGATATGCTCATTATTAATTCCAACTTTCGCATTATACTCTTCATCCAGATCAGCTATCGTCTTAGCTACTCGCAAAATTCTATGAAAGGCTCTGGCCGATAATTTTAGGTTGGAAACCGCTTTATCAAGTAATTGTTTATTGTTTTCAGATAAGGGACAATATATTTCAAGTTCTTTGTTTGTTAACTGCGAATTTGCCTTGCCGGCACGTTTAATTTGTTTTTGATGGGCGGATATAACTTTTTGCTGAATAGTTTTTGAACTTTCTGAATAAGTAACAGAATTTGATGGTTTATTTTCCTGTTTTAAATTAAATAACTCATCCTTAGGAACACTGGAAAGTTTTATAAACAAATCAATTCTGTCCAATAATGGCCCGGATAATTTACTCTGATAACGTAAAACTTGTTCAGAAGTACATCGACAATGGTGCTGGCTATCTCCAAGATAACCACATGGACATGGGTTCATTGCTGCAACCAATTGAAAGTTTGCTGGGTAAGACGTCTGTCTCGCAGCCCTGGAAATATGAATAACTCCTGACTCCAGTGGTTCCCGTAACACTTCCAGCACATGTCGGCTAAATTCTGGCAATTCATCTAAAAACAGCACACCATTATGCGCCAAACTGATTTCACCCGGTTTGGGATAACTGCCACCGCCAACCAATGCAACGGCAGAAGCCGTATGATGTGGACTTCTAAAGGGGCGAACTGACCAATTATTGACATTCACTTGTTCGCCATTAATTGAACGAATCGATGCTGTCATCATTGCTTGTTGTTCCGTCATTTCAGGCAAAATATCAGGTATTCTTGATGCCAACATTGTCTTTCCTGATCCGGGTGAGCCACTCATCAAAATGGAATGATTACCTGCAGCGGCTATGGTAAGTGCTCTTTTTGCATGCTGCTGACCTCGCACATCGGAAAAACATAATGATGTGCTACTGGCAATTACTGCAAACTTTTCTGGCTTTGCAAGTTTTTTCATTCCATTTAAAAAAGCCGTAACTTCCAATAAATGTTCTGCATATAGAATATTTAGTCCATGGATTAAGCTTGCTTCCGGCACATTATTTTTAGGAATAATAATGGTTTTTTTTGTGGCTTTTGCCTGAACAGCAGCTGCGATAATACCTTTAACAGGTCTTAGTTCACCGCTTAATGCTAATTCCCCATAAAATTCATATTGGTGTAAATCGCATTCTCTAATTTGTTTAGAAGCACTTAAAATTCCTATAGCAATTGCCAAATCAAAGCGACTGCTTTCTTTAGGTAAATCTGCCGGCGCCAGGTTAATCGTAATTCGACGAATAGGGAATTCAAATTCGCAATTAGATATTGCACCACGAACACGATCTTTGCTTTCTTTAACGGCTGTTTCAGCCAACCCAACCATGCTTATACAAGGCAACCCATTAGCAAGGTGGACTTCAATAAAAACTTCAGCAGCTTCCAGTTCGGCATTACGACTTTTAATGATTGAGAGAGACATAACTAATCCTGGTATTTATTAATAGTGGGATTAGTTTATCTAATGAGAAAAAATAAAGCCGTCAGATAAATCTGATTTTTATATCAGCCTTAAACTACTTTTTTATAAATAATAATGTCTTGTTAGGGGGCTAGTCTGCAAATTTATAAAGGATAGTAGTTAAAAAACTCTAATTTTGCTTGTTTTTTATTATAGCTGAAGCGACTTATGCTGCCCGGATCGACCTGAGCTTGATACCAATTAATAATGGGAGCATTGATACACCAACCTAAACTGGCTCTGATGACACCCGCATGGGCGATAATGAGACATTTTTTACCCGTATATTGTTTTAATATTAGCTCAATGCTATGAGAAATCCGATCTTTAAATTGCTGTAATGGCTCAGCCCCCTTTGGCCGGTTTAAAACAGGATTTAAATAAAAGTCCTGATATTCCTGCAGTCTATTTTCCTTCAACCATTGCCGTGATTTGCCTTCCCAGTCTCCAAAACCCACTTCTTTCAAGTCATCAATAATATGATAGTCAATGTTTCGTTCCTTTGAGAGATACTGGGCAAAAGATAAACAACGCTGCATCGGTGATGTAATAATAACCTCCCAATCATTAACCAGCTGACTATTGTTTTTCATTTGCCACCAGCCTTTTTCACTCAAAGGATCATCGACACCATGACCACGATATAATTGACCACCCTCTGGCTGGCCATGACGCATAAAATCTAGACGAGTTGTTTCTATTTTCATATTCATTGTAGTCCGTGCTTAACCAATACATTCGATTATAGGAACAATATTAATCTATGTAAAATTGCGGTATTTTATATAATATAACTATTATCTGTTATAAACTATTATCCTCAATAATCAAAATTTGGAATTGATATGAATAAAACAATAAAACTTATATTTGCTTCATCTCTTGCATTAACTTTCAATATTGCCCATTCATCTGCGGATTTTTTCGATTTTAATTCAACTTACTGGCAAAACTCAACAGCCAACTATGAAACCACTAATAATGGAGATGGAACCTTTACTCAAGTTGGTGAAGCTAAACTTTTTTCCTCAACAATTACAGCAAAACTGATAACGACTCAAGAGGGTGAATATTCCGACAACGGCACTGATAAATTAAGTATAACTTTCTCATCTGCAGGCAGAGAATCAATTGCTTTTGAAAACCTTGGCAAAACTGATGCGGAAAACTGGCTTGATGACAATGCAGATAAAGTAGCGATTCTTTTATTTGCCAGCAATTTAGGTACTTCTTTAGCAGGTGAAGACTCTGCAACAACTGAAGCTAATGGTGTCATTGATACACTAATTTTCACACCAACAAATAAACAGGGTTCTAAAGAAAAAATTAAAAAAGATGGCCTTACGGTTACAGCTAGTAGAAGTTTAGCAAGTGGTGCACTTTTTTACTCTAAATTTGATAATGATGGAGATAAAGGAACTCGTACCGGTATTACTATAGGATATGATACAGACATTAGCGAGAACTTAACTGTGAAATTTCTTTTACCTTATAATCAAGTCGAAATTGATGATAGTGTCAATACCAGTTCTCAAGTATTATCCCCCTCTTTTGCGTTTAGTTACTTAGTTTCAGACACTGACGACAGTCAAGTTAAAATTGGTGCAAATATACAACTTACGGCTACTTATAGTGAAACTGATTTAACAGATCTCGGTTATTTAAGATATAGTTCAACTATTTTCGGGTCATATCGTTACTTTGCTTCAGACAATATGACGATTACTACTGGTGCGACTTTGGGTTATGGTGAGTACACAGCTCCCGGCGTAGATGATCCGACTATTACTAAGATTTTTGAATCAATGGGAACTGATATTGTTTTAGGCTTTGGTGGCTTAATTGAATACGATTTTGATGATAGCAAAGGTATGGATTTTCAAATATCCGGATCACACAATTTTAACTCAACACTAATTGATGGAAAAGACTATATATCATTTGGACCAACGTTCAGATATAGCGTCATGGATACTTTTAATTTAAACATAGGATACAAACATACTGAAAAACTTAGTAGTGATACAGATTATAGTTCAGATACTATTATGTTAAATGCTCTTTATCAGTTTTGATATCTGATCAATATTATGTATAAATTTGTTTTAACTTTTTTTGCCTTATTTCTTATCACTCCACCCATCTGTGCTAATACTCGGGACACTATATATGTTTTCGGATATCTAAATTCTGTCGACAATAAGACCTGGCAAAATAGCCATGTAGGTTTTGGTGTAAAAAATCAGTTAAAACAAATTTTATTTGATAGCAATCAATTTACTATTAAGGAAGAAAAAGAGCTAAAAAACCGTGAGCAAACTTCTAATGAGAGCTGGATGTTGTCAAAAGAAAGTGTAACTATCGATAATCTCAAAATGATGTCGAAAAAAAATGATATTAATATTATCTTTTGGGTTGAAGTAGTCAGTTTTGGAAAGTTAAACAGCAAACTATTTATTGGCCCTTTTTCATCTAGCAGCAAGCGTACCAATCTGGTCGCCAAGGTATGCATGTTTTTATCAAGTTCACATGAAATCACTTGCGAATTAGGAGTTGGCAAATCACGTAGAAAATCAAGTTCTTTTTTATTTACACTCAAAGATCATCGACAGGGAAGAAAAGTTTTTGATGGTTCAATGGTGGGTAAAATTTCCAATAAAGCGATAAGTGACTCTGCCACAAAATTACTGGAAAAACTGGAAGATAAACTAAGATGACTTCCTAAGTCAGACTACTTGTAAGGGCAAATTATGATTTATTCTAAATTATTAAATTCATTGATCATTATCTTTATTCTATTGCTAGCTTCATGTGCAACAGAAAAAACAACAATAGAAGACATTAAAACACCATTAGACACGAAAAAAGAAGCACAAAAATCGCTTGCCTATCCTGTTTATTATGGCCTGCCAAGGAAAGTAATGGTTTTCCCATGGAATATTTCTAAAGTTGATTTAGACAAATATCCTCACTTCAGAAATTTACAAATTGGTTTTGGTATTAGTAACCGATTACTCGATGAATTATTTCAAAGTGGTCAGTTTGAACTAATTGAAGAAAAACAAGCTGTAATATCCAGGATGTTGCAGCAAATGCAACAATGTACAACCGGTCTGTGCAATAATAATTATGCACCAATGCAGAAACTGCCAAGTCCTACATATATTGTATACCCAGAGGTATACCATGTTGGTGTAGAAAAGAATGTATCGATCAAAGGTTTATCATCCGAAGCGAAGTTAACAACTGAAATAGGCGTACAAATTAATTTTGTCGATGTAAAGTCAGGTACTACACGCTCATTAGGTAGTGCTATTGGCAGCCATCCAAACTCACAAAAATCGACAATATTATCAAATCCAAAAATTGATTTTAGCCAATCTGCATTAGGAAAAGCCGCTGAAAAAGCTATAAAAATGGCGCTAATCAAATCAATAAAAAACTTACCACCGGAATCTCAAAAAAGCTCACCGCCAATAAGGCCTGATAATAGTAATAATTCTGCAACTATTGCAGTAACAGACTTGCCTGGTTCAATTACAAATATTGCGAATAGAGAATCCCCAAAAGACAATTCAATTATAAAAGCCATTAAAACTGCTGAGAAATCATCTACCAAGAAAGATATTAGCACTTTTATGGATAAAAATAACTTTCATGCTTTTATTATTGGTAATAACCAATACCAACATGTTACTAAATTAGAAACTGCTGTTAACGATGCCAATGAAATAGCGAGTGTATTGAAAAATGATTACGGATTTAAAACTGAAGTACTTATTGATGCCACTAGACAAGAAATCATTGCCAAATTTGATAGTTTAAGAAAAAAATTAAAGAAAAAAGATAAATTATTAATTTATTATGCTGGGCATGGATATTACGATGAATCTGCAGATCGTGGTTATTGGCTTCCGGTCAATTCAACAACAGACAATACCGCCGAATGGATTTCAAATATTGATATAACCGATAAGGTCAGATCGATTCAGGCAGAACATGTCATTGTAATCTCGGATAGTTGTTATTCTGGAACACTCACCAGAGGGCTTTATATTGATTTGCGTCCCACTGAAACATTATCTGAATATCACTATAGAATGATGACTAAACCTGCTAGAACTGTTATGACTTCAGGTGGTTTAGAACCAGTTTCTGATGGCGGAAGAGGTAACCACTCAGTTTTTGCAGGTGCCTTTTTAGACTCATTAAAAGCTAACAAAAAGGCTATTGATGGAATGGCTTTATTTAATCAAGTTAAAACGCAAGTAACAGCCTCTGCCGAACAGACACCTGAATATTCAGATATTAAAAGAGCTGGTCACAAGGGTGGAGATTTTATTTTTATTAAAAGATAAAGAAATTAATATACTAGAACCTCATTGCGTCAGAGTTTGAAAACTCTCTAACTGAGAGTTTTTATTAACAAAAGACTTTAATTTTAACAATCACCATATTCATCGCGATATGCCTGTACTTTAGTTGCATACTCTTGCAATTCAGGCATATTATCAACTGATTCCAGGTATTTAATCAAGTCGGCTAATTTAATAATACTGGTAACAGGAATTTGAAACTGTTGTTCTATTTCTTTAATGGCTGAAATATCATTTTTACCTCTTTCCTGCCTGTCCAGGGCAATGACTACACCTGCAGCTTTGGCATTTTCATGCTCTATAATATCCATTGATTCACGTACAGAAGTACCCGCAGAAATAACATCGTCAATAATCATCACTTTACCGTTTAAAGGTGAACCGACTAAATTACCGCCTTCCCCATGATCTTTGACTTCTTTACGATTAAAACAATAAGGTGTTTCCTTTTGATGATTATCAGCCAAAGCAATTGCACAAGTAGATGCTAATGGTATTCCCTTATAGGCGGGACCAAACAAAACATCAAATTCAATCTGACTATCTATCAAAGCCTGTGCATAAAATCGTCCCAATTTTGCCAAACTGGAACCCGTATTAAATAAACCACTATTAAAAAAATATGGACTTAAACGACCAGATTTTAAGGTAAATTCACCGAAGCGCAAAACACCTAAATCGATAGCAAATTTGATAAATTCCTGTTGATAAGCTTTCATATTTTAGTCCATATTTTGTTTAAGATTAGCTAATTATATTCGATTATGAGCTAATCTGTTAGAATGAAAGTATATAAATAATCTAGGTTGCGTTTAAGGAAAAATAGTTCTGAAAGACAAGGTGTTAGTTTTTTTGACGTAAGCCCTGTCGGACAGGT
This sequence comes from Gammaproteobacteria bacterium, assembly GCA_015231865.1. Classification (GTDB taxonomy): domain Bacteria; phylum Pseudomonadota; class Gammaproteobacteria; order GRL18; family GRL18; genus JADGAU01. The sequence goes on from JADGAU010000001.1 coordinate 59,027, forward strand.
AAGAAAGTAAGTCTTATAACGGAGTTTGGCGACATACTTATACGTTAGGTAACTTCTAAGAGCTTGCTGTAGTCAAAAAAATCAATGGCTTGGCTAATATTCACATAAAACTCAACTTAAATAAACAAGAAAAAATAAACAGGGAATTAATCAGTGAAAGTTATTTCAGCAAATTTAAATGGCATTAGAGCGGCAGCTAAAAAAGGTTTTTTTGATTGGATGTTAAATGAACAACCAGATGTCGTCTGTATTCAGGAAACCAAAGCACAAATTGACCAATTAGATGCCGAAGTATTCTCTCCCGATGGTTATCATCGCTATTTTTTTGATGCTGAAAAAAAAGGTTATAGCGGTACTGCCATTTATAGCAAAGTGGAGCCTGATAATATTACTAAGGGTTTAGGCTGGGATATTGCCGATAATGAAGGGCGTTATCTTCAGGCTGATTTTGGAGATTTAAGTATCGCCTCGTTATATCTTCCTTCAGGTTCATCAAAAGATGATCGCCAGACCTTAAAAATGGAATTTTTGGATAAGCTCAATCCAATTTTACAAGAAATGAAAGATGGCTCTCGAGATTATATTATCTGTGGAGACTGGAATATTGTTCATAAACGCATTGATATTAAAAACTTTACCGGCAATAAAAACCGTTCTGGCTGTTTACCCGAAGAACGTGCCTGGCTGGATAAAGTGTTTGATGATCCTGAAGCCAATGTAGCAGAACCGATAGGCATGGTTGATGCCTTTAGAGTATTAAACCAGGAACCGGAACAATATACCTGGTGGTCCAATCGTGGTCAGGCCTGGGCCAACAATACGGGTTGGCGTATTGATTATCAGATTATAACGCCATCATTAAAGGAAAAGCTTATCAGTACCAGTATTTATAAAGATCAACGCTTTTCAGATCATGCGCCATTAATTGTTAATTATGACATGGACATTTAAAGTTATAGGTTTAACTAAGTGCAATGAATTTAGCTGATCCACAATTATTGACTGCCTTTCTTGCCGGCTTATTAGGTGGAGCACATTGTTTAGGAATGTGTGGCGGTATAGTCGCATCATTGAGTTTTGGATTGCCGCAAAGTGTATCAGTGCATAATCAATCTAATCTCATCAACCGTGAATTGATTGGTTACTTATTTTTCTATAATTTGGGGAGAATACTTTCCTATACCATTGCTGGTATGTTAGTAGGTGGATTTACTATGATGGCTGCTAATTTAATTAATATTAATCAGGTACAAGTAGTCTTGCATCTATTCGCTGGCTTATTAATGCTGGCATTGGGCTTATACTTAGCTGGCTGGTGGGGCGGCATCGTTAAGATTGAACAACTCGGTGGGCCTGTTTGGAAAAAAATAGAGCCAATTTCCAAACAATTTATTCCAGTTAAAAGTTATAAAAATGCTTTTTTCTTAGGTATTCTCTGGGGATGGTTACCCTGTGGCTTAGTTTATACTATTTTGTTTATGGCAATTGCTTCGGCCAGTCTGATACAGGGTGGACTGATTATGCTGTGTTTTGCTTTAGGAACATTCCCTATGTTAATGTTTATGGGTGTTTTTGCTGGCAGCTTAAGAGAGTTTGTGCAAAATCAATTCTTTCGTCAAATGGCTGGAACAAGTATTATGCTTTTTGCTTGTTATAGTTTGTTTCTGGCGTATCAATCAACGATCATCAAGTAAACGGCGCACTAAGTAAACAATGATCAAACAAACAAAACGATAAAGTAGAAAAATGGAATATAAAGACTTACGAGATTTTATAGAAAAACTGGAAGAAATGGGTGAATTAAAACGAATTCAGCATGAAATTGATCCCTATCTTGAAATGACTGAAATTGCTGACAGGACTCTTAGAGCAGGTGGGCCAGCATTACTATTTGAAAATCCTAAAGGTTATGATATGCCCGTATTAGCCAACCTATTTGGCACACCTAAGCGTGTTGCTATGGGAATGGGTGAGGAGTCGGTCGATAAATTAAGAGATGTGGGGAAATTATTAGCCTTTTTAAAGGAACCAGAACCACCGAAAGGCTTTAAAGATGTATTAAATAAAATGCCCCAATTTCGAAGAGTTTTGGATATGCATCCAAAAGTTCTTAGAAGCTCTCCTTGTCAAAAGAAAGTATTTAAAGGTGATGATGTTGATATTAGCAAAATACCAATACAAACCTGTTGGCCTGGTGATGCGGCACCATTAATCACCTGGGGCTTAGTTGTTACTAAAGGTCCGGAAAAAGATCGCCAGAATATGGGTATTTACAGACAACAAGTATTAAATAAAAATCAGGTTATTATGCGCTGGCTTGCTCATCGTGGAGGGGCACTTGATTTTAAAGAATGGTGTAGTAAACATCCTGGAGAAAAATTTCCTATTTCGGTTTCCTTGGGTGCTGATCCAGCAACCATTTTAGCGGCCGTTACACCTGTGCCAGATTCGTTATCTGAATATGCTTTTGCAGGCCTTTTACGTGGCTCTAAAACTGAATTAGTAAAATGTATTACTAATGATTTACAAGTACCTGCAAGCAGTGAAATTGTTCTAGAAGGTTATTTACAAGAAGGAGTTGTTGCAGAAGAAGGTCCTTATGGCGATCACACCGGATATTATAATGAAGTTGAATCTTTTCCGGTATTTACTATTGAATGCATTACCATGAGAGAAAATCCTATCTATCATAGCACTTATACAGGACGCCCTCCTGATGAACCAGCTATTTTGGGCGTGGCTTTAAACGAAGTGTTTGTTCCTATTTTACAAAAGCAGTTCCCTGAAATTGTTGACTTTTATTTACCACCGGAAGGTTGCTCTTATCGTATGGCTGTAGTCACCATTAAAAAGCAATATCCCGGGCATGCGAAAAGAATTATGTTTGGTGTTTGGTCTTTTTTACGTCAGTTTATGTATACCAAATTTATCATTATTTGTGATGATGATGTTAATGCCCGTGATTGGAATGATGTGATGTGGGCAATTACCACTCGTATGGATCCAATTCGTGATACCACATTAATTGACAATACACCAATCGATTATCTTGATTTTGCTTCTCCTGTCTCTGGCTTAGGTTCTAAGATGGGGCTTGATGCAACATCCAAGCTACCTGGAGAAACCAATAGAGAATGGGGGAAACCGATTGTCAAAGATGAAAATATCACTAAAAAAATCGATCTTATTTGGAATGAACTTGATATAATATCTGAAACGAATAATTAATTGTTTCAAGCTCTTAATGCCTAATAACATGTCCAAATTAAAAAAAATAAAGATTGATCAAATAGAAGTTGGAATGTTTATCCATAAAATAGATATTTCATGGATAAATAGTCCATTTTTAAGGCACCGCCGAAAAATAGAAAAAGAAAAAGATATTTTATTACTCAAAAAATCAGGCGTTAAAAATGTTGTGATTGATTTATCAAAAGGAAAAGATATTACGCCTGTTAAATCAGATTCATCTGATGAAATCAATGAACAGAATACTGATGAAAATACTTTTCAACAAAATGATAATGACGAACCGTCGGTTCCTTTAAGTGAAGAAATGCTTGTTGCCAGAAAAGTTCAGCAACAAATTCATCATCTTGTTTCAGATTTGAATGAAAAAATTAAAAATGATGAGCCTATCAATGTCGACTCAATTAAGCCTATTATTTCTGAAACACTGGCAAGTCTGAAGCGAAACGATCAAGCATTATTATCTATCTTACATATGCATCGTAAAGATGTACGACTTGATTCCCATGCCTTTGGGGTATTCAGTATTGTTTTACCTTTAGCTATTAAATGTAAACTTTCTCATGAAGATATTGATATTTTAGGCATGGCTGCACTATTACATGATTGTGGCTGGTCTCGCCTGCCAATTAATCTTATAGGCAAAAGACAAGCATATACCGAGAGAGAACAACAACTCATTAAGCAGCATACTACTATTGCTGTTAACGCACTACAACTAAGTAACTGTGTTTCAAAGGATGTACTGCAACTGGTTGCTCAACATCATGAAAATTCTAATGGTGATGGTTATCCTGGAAAACTAAAAGAAGAAAAATTACATCGTTTACATCATTATTTACAAATAGCCGATATATATGATGAACGTATACATGGCTTTGATGATCAACCTGCAGAATTACCCGCAAACGCACTTAGATTAATTTATCAAAAAAGTACTCTCGGGTTTTTTCCGACTATTTTAGCCGTAGAAATGCTTAGAATCATGGGAATTTATCCTATTAGCACCATTGTAAAATTAACCTCTGGTGAAATCGGCATTGTTCGGGAAATTAATCGCAAACTACCTTTATTACCCTTAGTAGAATTATTACTGGATGAAAATAATCAGCTATTAACTCAGCGTGAAATGATAAATTTATCCAGCAAAGAAGAAAGCCGTTTAGTGGCGGATGTGTTGGATGATAGTGCATTACCTGCTGATATTGTAATTTAAGGACGCTAATGATTTCTAATCAGGAACAGGCATTTAAATATTTTTACAAACAATTTCCTGATGGTGCCCTGCATATTTCTGCAGAAGGTATTATTTTAGGCTTAAATAACAAGGCAGAACAATTATTAGGCTGGCATGAAGAAGAAATAATAGGACAACTCATACATGAAGAATTGTGTCCTGATGATAGTGAATCAGGACATCAGGAATCAAGATGTGCCTTTGGGAAAGACTCTTTGTCTAAGTTTATTAATAGTCCCCAAGATTCATTACCAAATAAATTTGATCAATTGTGGGTTAAAAAAAACGGTGTTTACCTTCATCTGGAAACTCAATTATTTATTACTTACTATAAGCCCAAAGAACCTATTTGTTTTATAACTTTTAAAGATATTTCTAATTTACGCTTTAGTCCTGATGAAACCCAGCGCTTATCTTTATTTCCTGAACTCAATCCCTCTCCTGTTTTACAATTAGATGAACAGGCTGTGATACACTATGCCAATGCCAGCATGACCGACATGATGGTCAAATATGGTTTCTCTGATAATGGCTTTCCCAATATTCTTCCAGATAATCTCTCTTCAATTACGCAAAAATGTTATGACCGGGAAAACTTTATCAATATAGAAAAAAAATTTGGTAATCGATATTTTAGTTGGAATTTTCATTCTATTAAAGAAGATCATAAGCGATTAATACAAGTCTATGGCTTGGATATAACAGAAAGAAAATTATACGAATCCAGCCTCAAGGAACTGGTTAAATTACATGAAGTACATAGCCAGCAAAAAAGTGACTTTCTATCAAATATGAGCCATGAACTAAGATCACCAATGAGTGGTATTCTGGGTATGGTAAATTTATTACTGGATACTGATTTATCAGATTCACAATTTGATTACCTTGATAAAATTCAAAAATCATCTGATACAATGTTAATACTAATTAATGACATTTTAGATTTATCAAAAATAGAAGCAGGCAAACTTGAAATTAATCTGGAAAAATTTGATTTAATTGATGCCATGTATGACATCGTTAACCTTCTGGAATTTCAGGCAAATCAAAAATCAATTAATCTCGAATTACGTATTTCACCAGCAATTCCAAACACCTTAATTGGTGACTCTCTTAGAATTCGTCAGATTATTCATAATTTCTTAACCAATGCCATTAAATTCACCCCCAGTCATGGATATGTTTGCCTTGATGTCGAATTTGATAAACAAATACTCAACAATGAAGTTAATCTTACTTTTGTTGTCGACGACTCTGGTATTGGTATTGATGAAGAAAATCAGCAGTATGTATTTGGAAAGTACCAGCAAGCTGAAAGCTCAATTGTAAAAAATTATGGCGGAACCGGTTTAGGGCTAGCCATAAGTAAAGAACTTGCAGAATTAATGTCTGCAGAAATTGGATTAACGAGTATCAAAGGTGAGGGTTCATCTTTTTGGCTTAAAATTACCCTGCCTATTGACATCCATGAAGAAATTATAGATGCCTACTATAATAAAGAAACTAACTTTTTTAAAAAATCCACTGCCCTAGAAAAGAAAAACTGTCTGATTATTGGCGGCTTAACTACCACGGCAACGATACTCAATGAGCAACTTAAGTATTGGGATGCTGAAACATATACGATAGAAGAACCGGAAACAGCATTACAATATTTACAGTCAAACAATATCCCCGACTATGACTTTGTTTTTCTATTGGATATTGATGATCAGGATTTAATCTATCAAATTTCAAATGCTTCTGAGAAATTATCTATTAATTGTGATCAGTATACAAATACTAGATGGATCTCAATTACTCAATACCCGGAGAAAAAATTTATTGCTTATTTACAAGAACTTGGTTTTGATGCACTGGTTAAAAAGCCAATTCATCCAATGAAGTTTAAAAATTTATTACTAGAATGCCTAAAACATATACCAGGCAGTCAACGTGAAGAAATTAAATCAATTGCCCGAATTGAAAAACATTTAAATGTTAATAAACTGAATGAAGAGCAATTTGAGTTTAATATTTTGCTTGCTGAAGATAATCTCGTTAACCAAAAAATTAGTAAAATCTTACTGGAAAAGCTTGGCTGCAAGGTTTCACTGGCAATTAATGGTGCAGAAGCAGTTAAACAATACCTGGATGCAAATAATAATCCATTTGATGCAATATTTATGGATTGCCATATGCCAATACTTGATGGTTTTGAAGCGTCACAAGAAATAAGAATGCTTGAAAAAACACATAAATTGAATGAAATAAGTATTGTTGCTTTAACAGCAAATACTGCTGAAGATGAAATGAAAAATACACAAGCGGCTGGAATGAATGCCTTCTTATCAAAGCCTATCGATAAGGATAAGCTAATCAGCATACTTTCTGAAATAAGGAAACGAAAATCTTTTACTTAAGAATCTAAGTATTGATCCTTTAACTCGACATAATGATCTGCAGAAATTTTTAACCAATTAAGCTCTTCATCAGTTAATTCCCTAATTGGTTTTGCAGGCCTTCCCATCCACAAATAGCCACTTTTAACTCTCTTATTTTGCGCCACTAAACTTCCTGCTGCAATTAACACATTATCTTCAATGACTGCACCATCCAAGACACAAGAGCCCATACCTATCAAACATAAGTTACCTATCTTACAACCATGTAAAATTACTTGATGGCCAATAGTGACTCTATCGCCCATTTTTAAAGGATAACCATTTTCCGGACTGCCAGGATATGGGCTAGTGACATGAAGCACTGAATTATCCTGTATATTACTTTGCTCGCCAATACTAATATTATTGACATCACCACGTATCGTAACATTCGGCCAAATTGATGAATCTTTACCAATAATTACTTGACCAATTACCTGGGCTGATGGATCGACAAAAGCAGAATGATCAACCTGTGGTTGATATTGTTTAAATTTTCTTAAAGTCATATGGATATAATTTATGGATAAGCAATATAAATAAACATTATATCAGACAAGAATTGAACACACTATTAGTAAAATAGCATGATTGCAGGTATAGACAGGAGAACAGGTAGGCTAATTAAATACCCTTAAGCTATGCTTTAAGATCAATTCCCGATTTATCAATAACATCTTCTGGAATATTATTCGAAGTATTAACTGGTACTTCGCCAGAAGTTGGATAAGCCGAACTGGTAGAATTAGATTCATAACGGACATTAAAAGAGCTACCTTCTCTTGCTCTGGCTAATCGCTGATCTAGCTCATGTCGAGTTTCTACCGGATCAGAATTTGAGTTCTCTTGTGGAGAATATTCGCTTGTATATTCATCATCTTCAGCATCATTTGACTCATCTTGTGGAGAATACTCGCTTGTATATTCAGCATCTTCTAATTCTTGTTGAAGTTTATCGTTATCACTTCTTAGTTCAGAATTTTCTCGGCTTATTTCTAAAATATCTTGCTGAAGTTCCTGCACTTTAGACTCTGCTCGTGCCTTTTCATTACTTAAATCATTAACTTTTGCTTTTAAATTTTTTTCAGCAGAAGTTCTAACATTTGCTTCAATAGTTTGTCGTGAAAACCTCTCAGAAGCTTCCGCTAAAGTAGCAAAGCCCTGACTTTGAAACTGATTTAAACCATCGATTGCAGACATTAAACTAACTCACTATTATCTAATTTAAGAATACAACTTTACTTATTACTTTTATATTAGCACAGTTTTTTAATTTTTTTGTGATTAAGTTCACATTTTTATGGTTTTAATTAAAGTTTTTTATTTTTCGGCCGATATCGGTCGCTTATTTATTTTTCATGACAATATTTTTCCAGCTTATCAAACATCGTTGCGCTAATATTTAAATTAAACTGACTATCAAGCTCTCTAATACATGTTGGGCTGGTTACATTTATTTCAGTAATATAATCACCTATCACATCTAAACCAACAAAAATTAAACCTTTAGCCTTTAAAGTTGGCTTGATTTGATCACAAATCCAATAATCTCTTTCATTTAACGCTATGCCTTGCCCCTGGCCGCCGGAAGCTAAATTACCTCTATTCTCTCCAACAGATGGTATTCGAGCCAAAGCATAATCAATTGGATCACCATCAATTAATAAAATACGTTTATCTCCTTCTGTTATTTCTGGAATAAAACGTTGCATCATGACAAATGATTGTTGATTATTGGTGACACTTTCTAAAATAACATTGGTATTAGGATCGCCTTGCTGAATTCTAAAAATTGAACGCCCACCCATTCCATCTAATGGTTTAATAATGACATCTTGATGTTGTTCAATAAAGGCTTGAAAATCTGAGAAGTCACGACTGACCACAGTTGGTACTATGCATTCCGGGAAATTAAGGGTAAACATTTTTTCATTCGCATCACGCAAACTTTGTGGTTTGTTGACAATAATAGGGTGATTAACTAATTTTTCTGCAAATTCCAAAATATAAGTTGCATAGATATACTGCATATCAAATGGTGGATCTTTGCGCATTAAAACAACATCTAGCGATGATAATTCAATTAAACTTTCTTCGCTGGTAAATTGATACCAGATATCTGGCTTATCATAAACTTTTACTTTTCTCACTCTAGCCATTGGAATTTCAGATTTCATAAATAAATCTTGAATTTCCATATAATAAATTGTGTAGCCTCGATTCTGAGCTTCTAACATCATCGCAAAGCTACTATCTTTGTAATATTTAATTTGAGAAATGGGATCCATAATAATCCCGATATCAAGTTTCTTCATAAACTTACCATTTATTTAAAATCACCCCAAAGGGATTGTAAAATACTGATAATAGCCAAACTGGCTGTTTCAGTTCTTAATATTCTTGGTCCTAGTTGTATATCAACACTATTGTACTGGCTTAAAATATTTACTTCTGTTTCACTGATTCCTCCTTCCGGGCCAATAAAAATATTTATAGCTTTTGAAGGTAAAGAATCAATATCAGCTAATGTATTAGCTGCCCATGGGTTAAGTACGATGGTTAAATCCGAAGGTTCAAGTAGTTGGCAAGCGGATTGAAAATCAATAGGAGAATCAACCTTTACCAGAGCATTTTGACCTGATTGTTCCATAGCGCTATATGCAATTTTTTGCCAATGCTGTAATTTCTTAGATAGACGCTTTTCATCATTAAGTTTAATATTCGTGTGTTCCATCCAAACGGGTTGAATCGATGAAACACCTAATTCAACAGACTTTTGAATAGTAAAATCCATTTTCTCAGCTTTTGATATCCCTTGATACAAACAGATTTTTAAAGGCGATCGTGTGTCTTGTATTACAAACTCACCAATTTCAAGCGTGATTGTTCTTTTTTCAACTGATTTTATTTGAGCAGAAAAATAGCCAAATGGTGAAATGCCATTAAACACATTCAGCCTATCACCTTGTTTTAAACGTAGCACATTTTTAAGATAGTGGCTTGAGTCACTATTTAGCAATAGCTCTATATTAGAACTTAATGGCCGGTCAATATATAATCTAATCACTTAAACTCACTTTAAATATTCGTTAAAGGAATGCTCTTAAGACTATTTTCCTATTCGTACTGGCTAGAGCTAAAATCCATGTCATACAAATATAGGTATTTAAAAACATTTCAAAAATTAGCATAATACTAAACTATTAAAGATATAAACAAAATATAAACATTTTAATAAATACTTATCTAACTAATGGTAGTAAACATCATGACTAATGCATCACATAATACATCCATATTTGCTCTCTCCAAGAAAAGCAAAAAAATCTGTGTCATTGGCGGTTCTGGCTTTGTAGGTACAGCATTAATTAATAGGCTTAGTCGTGAAAAACATCAGGTCAAAGTATTTACCCGTAGAAAAGAAAGAGCTAAGCATTTGCGCATGCTACCCGGCGTAACAATCTGTAGTGTTGATTATTATGCTGCTAAAGTTCTAGAAAGACAGTTTGATGGCTATGATATTATTATCAATCTTGCTGGTATATTAAACCCACAAGGTGCTATTAGCTTTAAACAAGTCCATCTGGTTCTGACTCAACGTCTTCTTGAGGCTGCCTCTGCTGTTGGTATTACCCGCTTTATTCATATGAGTGCTTTAAATGCCGGTGACAAGGCCAGTGATTATTTAATGAGTAAAGGTCACGGTCAGGAAGCGGTTCACAAAATTGCCAAAATGAAAGTAACCACTTTTTGTCCTTCAATTATTTATGGAAAAAATGATCAGTTCTTTAACCGGTTTGCTACTTTAATTCAGTTACCTGGCATTATGCCATTAATAGGTGCTAAAGCCCGTTTTGCGCCAATCTATGTTGAAGATGTTGTGTCTGCAATCATTAATAGCTTAGGTAACCATGAAACCTATGGAAATAATTATGCCTTATGTGGACCTAAAGTTTATACCTTGCATGAATTAGTAAACTATACAGCAAAAATGCTTGAACAGCAGAAAACAATCTTCCCGATGAATTGGTTATTATCAGGGTTATTTACTCGGCTTTTATCAATTTTACCCATAAAACCGATCACTGTTGATAACCTCAGAAGTATGAAACTTCCTAGCTTTAGTGAACATCCCATTGCCAAAGAGTTAGGGGTTACACCTGTATCAATTGAATCAGTCTTACCTTGGTACCTGGGCAGTAACGAAAAGAATTTACTAAATGATCGTTATCGGGATATTGCTCAATAGCAATGAATTAATAGACTGACAATTGTGAAAATCTATAAAGTAGGTGGTAGTGTCAGAGATAAACTGCTTGGAATTGATGCCAAAGACCAGGATTTTGTTGTTGTTGGTGCCACCGTTGAAGAAATGCTTAAACAAGGCTTTAAACCAGTAGGGAAAGAATTTCCTGTTTTTTTACATCCTCAAACTCATGAAGAATATGCGTTAGCTAGAACGGAAAAAAAAGTATCTCTTGGTTATCAGGGATTCACTTTTTTTTGTGAGCCGGAAGTCACTCTCGAGCAAGACTTATACCGACGAGATTTAACCATTAATGCTATTGCAGAAACTGATAATGGTAACATAATTGACCCTTATGGTGGTGAACAGGATTTAAACAATCGCATACTTCGACATGTTTCTATTGCCTTTTCAGAAGATCCCGTTAGAGTTTTAAGAGTTGCACGCTTTGCGGCCAGATACCATCACTTAGGTTTTACTATCGCTGATGAAACTATTGAACTTATGACAGCTATGGTTACTAGTGGTGAAGTTGATGCTTTAGTAATGGAAAGAGTTTGGAATGAAATAAGTCGTGCATTAACTGAACCAAACCCGCAAATATTCTTTGAAGTGCTTAAGCAATGTGGTGCACTAAATGTTCTCTTGCCTGAAGTTAATGCTTTATTTGGTGTACCCCAGTCTGAACAATGGCATCCTGAGATTGATACGGGTATCCATACCTTAATGGTGCTAAAGCAAGCCAGAAAGCTTGCTAATAACTTATCAAGTGATGAACAAATTACTATTTGTTATGCTGCCCTTGTTCATGATCTTGGCAAAGCGCTAACACCAAAAGCTGAATGGCCAAGTCATAAAAAACATGAGTTTCGTGGTGTCAAACTGGTAGAAAATTTAAGCCAACGTCTAAAGGTATCTAAACTACAAAAAGAACTCGCCTTAGTCGTGACAGAGTACCACTTATACCTACATCGTATTGATGAAATTAAAGCCTCAACCATGGTTAAATTTTTTAATTCTGTTGATGCATTTAGGCGACCTGAACGTTTTCAGCAGTTTTTGTTAGCCTGTGAAGCCGATTCACGTGGAAGACTCGGCTATGAGGATATAGAACCAATACAAATCAAACATTGCCAACACTACTTGCAGGCAGCTCAAGCGGTTAATGTCCAGGATGTTATTGTTCAAGGGTTTAAAGGTGCCGCAGTAAAAGAAGAGTTGGATCGTCAAAGAATTCATTCTGTAAAAGTCTTATGCAATCAATTGAGGGAATAATCAAAATTAATGATTAGCAAATTTCCATATTATCAAAACTGCCCCGTAGCAGAACAAATAGCAATTATTCTGCATCGAATTTACTCAATGAAATTAACAACATCATCAGGTGGAAATATTTCTATTAAGGATGATGATGGAAGCATCTGGATTACACCTGCATCAATTGATAAAAGTAGTCTGACAAAGGATGATATTGTTTGTATCAAAGCAGATAATTCAATTATTGGTCAACATAAACCCTCATCTGAGCTGCCATTTCATCAAGCTATTTACAATAGTAGAACAGATATTTCTATTATTTTACATGCACACCCTGATCCACTAGTTGCTTTCTCAGCAACAGGAACGACGCCTAAGCCTGAAATTATACTGGCTGCAAAAGAAACCTGCCAATCAATTGGATTCGTAAAATATGCTCTCCCAGGAAGCACTCAACTTGGACAGAATATTGCTGATACTTTTTCTAAAGGCTTTAATACCGTGCTTCTCGAAAATCATGGCGTCGTATCTATTGCCTGTAACATATACGATGTATTAGCTCAGTTTGAAACACTGATCAATGTAGCCCGTATTCAAATTAATGCAACAATATTAAATAAAAATTTTCCTATTAACACAGACTATGATAAAAGTTTTAAAAAAATACCTATTTTATCTGCTCTACAGAAACTAACATCTGATGTAACTGAACCTTTTGACATTGAAAATGCTCCTCTACTTTGCAACTATCTTAATAGAAGCTATATTCAAGGTTTGTTTACTTCAAGTTCAGGAACTATTGCTATAAGAACAAAAAATGGCTATTTAATTACACCTGAGAAGTTTGACCGTGGTAGCTGCTTTGAATCTGAATTAGTCAGCATTTATGACAACAAATATAGGCATGGAAAAGAACCATCGAAGTTAAGTGCAATTTTAATATCCATATTTGATTCTAACCCCGATATCAATGCGATATTTTTTGCCCAGCCGCCTACTTTAATGGGGTTTAATATTTCGCAAACAAATTTTGTCTCTCGAATTATTCCTGAAGCCTATATGTTTCTTCGTGATGTCACTTCCCTGGAGCCAGATAAATTACCATCTATTGCTAAATATATATCTGCATCTACGCCCTTGGTTATGCTACAGAATTTAGGTGTCTTTGTAACTGGAAAAAACCTATTTCAGGCTTTTGATCGATTAGAACTAGCAGAATTTACAGCCAAAGCATTATTTAGTGCAATACAACTAGGAAGAGTTAATAGCATGAGCAAGGAACAAATCAATGAACTAATAAAAGCACTTGATCTACCGAAATAACGAATATTTATTACGTTAAAACTTACTGATTACTAGTGTTTTATGATACCATGTTTTTTGCTGTAGGCTCTATGGTGTAAGGTTTTCTGATGTCGTGTTTGCTGATGTAGACCTTTCTGGTGCAGGAGGGGTACTCACTGCTAAAGCTTCTAATTTAGAATCATATATTGCCGAAACCATACTATTAATAGAATTATATTTTAAGGGAAACACCAGTTTTTCATGTTCAAGATGATTATCCATCATATGAACAGCTGAGTTCAGCAAGTCGGTAATTGGCTTGGGGTGTTCAGAAAAAAGCGATAATGACTCATGATTCATTAACTGCTCAAGTTCATTCATAAAGTTAGCTGTGTCTCTAACAAAACTTTGTTGAGGAGTTGCTTGTTTTTGTTCTTCTAAGGCATTGCCTTCCTTCTCAGTCTGCTGAACTTTTTCATAAGAACTGACAGCGCTTCTAGCCATTTGTTGATGCTTCATTTCTACAGAAAAACCAACTAATTCCTGTTCATTAAAACCAATTTCTTTTGATTTATTAAATGCTTCTTCAATATTTCCTTGATAAAAATCCTCTGCAACTGTGCCTAACTGTTTGAATAGATCATCAATAGCCGCTCTTTCATCTTCATCTAATTCACCATCAACCTGATACTGTAATTTAAATTGTGATGACTGTTCATGGCTAAAAGAAAAAGTGGACTGTTCATCTCCCTGTGCGAAAACCGTTGATACTTGTTCATTTTGACGCATAGACAGACCAATAGTAACTTTATCTCCATCCTGAGTTGTTACTTCAACGGTTGTTCTTCTTTTTTCAGAAGACTCATCAATACTAGCTGAACTTTGATTGATTAATTCTGCACGTCTGGTCTTTTCTTCTTCAGCCTTTTGTTGTGCTTTTTCCGGATCTTCTAAACGATCAAATCCCAGTTGAATAAAATCATAGGTTTTATCAATATCTTCTTTAACTTTACCATTTAATACACCAATAGAGTCAAGAATTTCTTTAGCTTCACTAAAACCTTTTTCGACTGCGTCTCTGGCAACGGCCAAACGTTGTTTTTTATCTTCATCATCATCGCCCATGGCAACGCCAAGTTCAACGAAGTTTAATATTCTGTCTGCGACTTTATCGGGTGTAAAATCCTCAGCTTTAAGGCCTGATAATTCAACTCCTTCTTCACCAAAACGCTGTTCCAGTTTATCTGCCAGTTCTTTATTAAGAATTTTTTGAGTTTGCTCAGGAGACATAAATTTAGATGACAATTCGTTAGCCACAGCCGACTCTCGAATTTTATTTTCGTCTTTCCTTTCGTCAAAGGACTGAATTTTATGATTTCTATTCTCCTGAATGCCCAACGTATTAGGACTTCCAGAAAGTTTGTCAATATTCATTATGACTCCAACTCTTATTTATGGTATCTCAGCAGTAATAGCGTTATAAAATTTATATACTTTAGTATTTTTTTTAAAATAATTAAAGTTTTTTATTTTGTCCGAAAGAAAGACATTAGGATAGATTTAACTTTATAATGTAAATACTATGAATATAGCTATAATTCCAGCACGTGGTGGCAGTAAAAGAATTCCCAAAAAAAATATAAAAAAATTTTTGGGGAAGCCTATTATCGCCTATTCAATTGATGCTGCGCATAAGAGTGAACTATTTGATAAAATTATAGTTTCTACCGATAATGAGGAAATTGCACAGCTTGCATTAAAATTTGGTGCAGAAGTTCCTTTTCTTCGTCCCAATGAGTTAGCAGACGACTTTACGGGAACAACGCCTGTTGTAAGACATGCAGCACAATGGGTAGAACAAAATATCGCTAAACCTGATAATATTTGTTGTATATATTCAACTGCACCATTTGTTCAAGCACAGGCAATAAAAGACAGTTTTACTATGTTAGCCAATCTAAGTAAAGGTCATATTACCGCTATAACGAGTTTTTCATTTCCTATTCAGCGTGCATTTAAATTAGATAAAGATAACCACCCTATCCCTTTTTACCCTGAATATATGCCTTGTCGATCACAGGATCTTGAAGATGCTTATCATGATGCCGGGCAATTTTATTGGTGGACATATGATGCATTAATAAATGGTGTTAGCGAACATAAAGCCTATCAACTGCCCCCATATCTGGTCCAGGATATTGATACACTTGAGGATTGGAAAAGAGCTGAATTAATGTATCAAGTTCTTTCTCAAGAAAAATCATGCTGAATGTGCTTATAACCAGTGCGGCTAACAAAGTTTGGTTAATACAAGCTTTTCAACAGGCTGTCAGGAAAAATGGTGGTGGCCTCGTTCATGCTGCTGATATTAGTGCAAATAAAGCTGCATTACTATTTGCAGATCAGGTATTTATTTCACCCAAAAGTGATCAGCCTAATTTTATTAATGAAATTATTAGCTATTGTCTCAAGTCAACAATTAAACTAATTGTTCCTAGTAGAGATGCTGAGTTAGCAGTATTTGCAGAACATAGACAAGATTTTACTGCAAAAGGCATTCAAGTTATGGTTTCTAATTTGAAAACTATAAAATTATGCCAGGATAAATACTTATTTCACGAGTTTTGCCACAAACATAAGTTTAATAATATTGCTACATTCTTAGCAGAAGGAAATTACTTAAAAGAAATACCTCCCAATTTATTTCCTGTTTATGTAAAACCACGAACGGGATCTGGTTCCATGATGCATCAAGTTATTCCCTCCCCGAAAAAACTGGGCTTATTCTTAAGATTTTATGATGACACTCAATTTATTATCCAGGAACTTCTTAAAGGCAAGGAAATTACAATTGATATTTTCTCTGATTTTAATGCCCGTGTTTTGAGTGTCGTTCCACGGCAGCGAATAGATGTTCAACACGGTGAGTCCTATATTAGCCAAACAATAAAAAATGATGAGCTAATAGTACAATGCCACAAATTAGCCCACAAATTACAACTGATTGGTCATAATACAATTCAATGTTTTGTTGAAGATATCACTGGTGCAATAAAATTTATTGAAGTTAATCCGCGTTTTGGAGGAGGGGCTGCATTAGGATTTGCCGCTGGGCATCATACGCCAGAATATCTAGTCCAGTTACTACTTTATAACAACATTCACTCTATCACTGATAGTTACATTGTTAATTTATTGCTATACAAATATTTAAACAATAAAATCCTGCTCAAAGAAGGTGAGGTTTATCAAGAAACTTTGCCAGATAAACAAACTTTTTGTATTGATATTGATGGCACAATTTGCACTGAATACTGTCAATATGAAGATGCCAGCCCAATCTATTCAGTCATTAATAAAGTGAATCATTTATACCAGCAAGGCCACAAAATTATCCTATTCACTTCAAGAGGTTATTCCAGTAAAACAAACTGGTTACCATTAATAGAAAAGCAACTGATCGACTGGGGAGTTAATTATCATGAAATTCATCAAGGTAAACCTTATGCTGATTATTATATCGATAATAAGGCAATTGATGTATTGGATTGGGTTTAATTAAACTATTTTATTGGTATTTACCTTAATATAGTTTCTCTTTCAACTATGCAAGACTATTCTTTATTACTTAATTTTATGGAGAATCACCAACATGAAGAAATCCTTTCTATTTCATCATAAATTAACAGTTTTTTATTTACTTAGTTCCTTCATATTTCTTACGTGGATGCAAGTAGCTCATGCTACAGGAAAAGTAACTGGCTCATTAATTTCAAAACACCCCTCCTGGTTTAAAGAAAGTTTTCTGGATATTAGCGAAGATGTTTCAGAAGCTAAAGATAATGATAAGCATGTCATTCTTTTTATGCACCTAAATGGCTGTCCATATTGTTATAAGATGACAGAGGAGAACCTAAAAAATGCTCCCTATACCAATTTTATTAAAGAAAATTTTGAAGTCATTGCACTAAATATCAAGGGTGATAGAGAGGTCTCTCTTAATGAAGATATTTCATTAACTGAAAAAGCATTAGCAGAACATTTTAAGGTTCTTTACACTCCAACTGTCATTTTCTTAAACACTGATAACAAAATTGTTGCAAGAATCAATGGTTACCGTAATATTGACGATTTTAAACAGATATTGGATTATGTCCAAAGCAAGTCTTATCTTAAAACATCATTAGCTAAATTTATTGATGAAAGAAAAAAAGAAAAATATGTTTTTCAATCTCACCCATTATTAATGCAATCGGATGATTTACAATCGCTCAAAGGAAAACCTTTGGCTCTTATATTTGAAGATAAATCTTGTAAAGATTGTAGCAAACTTCATGAAGGTTATTTAAAAGATCCTGATGTCAATGAAGTATTAAAGAAAATGAACTTTGTTCGTCTTGATGCACTATCAAATCAATCAATTAAAGATATTCACGGTAATAAAACAACACCTAAAGATTTAGCTGAAACACTTAAATTAAGTTACCGCCCAGGCATTATTCTCTATGATCAAGGTAAAGAAATTATGCGTATTGAAAGCATGCTTTACAAATATCATTTTACAGAAGTTCTACGCTATGTTGCAGAAGGTCACTATAAAAAATACCCCAAAAGTTTTTATGATTATTTAGATGTCCGTACAGCTGAATTAGTTAAACAAGGTGTTAATATTGATATTGGCAAGTAGGGGCTAAAGGATTAGAGTTTAGTGATTAGGGGTTAGAAAGAAGTATGGGACTTTTAGATAAAGCTAAAGAACTTAGTGATAAAGTTAATGAGTCAGTTACTAAGTTTAGTAGTGATGAGGTCATTGCTAATACCGTTATAAAAGCAGTTGATAAGCAGGAAAAAGTGAATGCTATTCTTGAGGCTAAAGGCTGTAATTATCGAATCGCCGATATTGAACTTGGAATGGGTATTCCACCAAGTGTATCTTTTAGTGTAAAAAGAACTGAAAACTAGCTACCGCCTCGAAAATCATGCTGACGCCAGGCCTCATAAGAAATGATGGCCACCGCATTAGATAAGTTTAAGCTACGATTTTGTTCTTGCATCGGTATCCGTACCCTATTTTCTACGGCAATACTATCCATAACCTGAACCGGCAAACCATGAGTCTCAGAACCAAATAATAATAAATCCCCAGCTTGATAAGCAAGCTTATCATGAGCTTGCTGCCCCTTGGTTGTGCAAGCAATTACCCGTGAATCTGGAAGTGCAGTCAATAGTGACTGATAATCAGGGTAAAGCGTAACATTAGCTAAATCATGATAATCGAGTCCGGCTCTGCGTAATTTTTTTTCTTCAAAGTCAAAGCCCATCGGCTCAACGATATGAAGCTTACAACCGTTATTTGCTGCTAAACGGATGATATTACCGGTATTCGGGGCAATTTTTGGCTCATACAATGCAATATGAAACATAAATAATTACTTAGTGTTCATAATTAAAATCACGATTTAAAAGACTTTTTACCGCATCCTTAGGTTGCTTATTTTGATATAGCACAGAATATACCTGCTCTACAATCGGCATCTTTACTTTAAGTGTGTGCGATAAAAGATGAACAGCTTTTGCTGCCTCGTAGCCTTCAACCACTTGCTTTATTTCTTCCATCGCTTGCTGAATATTTTTTCCAGAACCAATAGCCAAACCTAAACGACGATTTCTAGATTGATTATCTGTACAGGTTAACATTAAATCACCAATACCAGACAGTCCCATTAAGGTAGTTGGTTTACCGCCTAAGGCAACAGCAAATCGAGTCATTTCAGCAATACCACGAGTAATTAGAGCCGTTCTAGTGTTAGAGCCAAAACCCAAACCATCAGCAATGCCGGCGGCGATAGCCAAAACATTTTTAACCGCGCCACCGACTTCTAAACCGACAATATCATCGCTCATATAAGGTCTAAAGGAATCATTATGACTAACCTGAGCCAGTTCTTTAGCAAACCGCTGTTGGTTTGAAGCGATGGTTACAGCTGTTGGTAAGCCATCAGCAACCTCTAGTGCAAAGGTTGGTCCTGAAATAATTGCTAATTCGATGCTATCATTAAACTCTTCAATAGCGACTTGATGTAAAAGTTTTTGTGTCTCAATTTCAAAACCTTTTGTTGCCCATGCTAGTTTCTTGATATCTGGTTTGAAGCCCTTGATCGTCTGTAATAATGTTCTAAAACTATGGCTAGGAACAGCAATTACTAATATATCTGAAAAAGAAATTGCTGCTTCTAAGCTTGACTCACATTGAAGATTTTCTGGAAACTGACGATCAGGCAAAAACTCTTGATTTTTACCTTCAAGCTGCATCTTTTTGATCTTATCAATATTTCTACCCCATAAAGTAACCGGGTGACCATTGCGACTAAATAGCATGGCTAGAGCGGTTCCCCAGGAACCAGCGCCTAGAACACTAATATTAGCTAACTGCTTTGACATTAATATTGATAGCAATACATATATAGTTAATGTAAATCTTTATTTACTTCATCTGGTTGTACTGCTGCTTTTTGTTGTTGGATATGTTGTGCATACATTGCATCAAAGTTAACAGGTTGAAGAAGTAGTTGCGGAAATCCACCTTTAGTCACTAAATCAGAAATTGCTTCACGAGCAAAAGGAAACAATAAATTTGGGCAATAACTACCAAGCATTGCATCAAGGTTAGGTTTCTCAAAACCAGTAATATTAAAGATGCCGGCTTGATGAACTTCTGCTAAAAACGCGGTATTTTCGTCAATTTTTGCTGTCACGGTAATTCGTAAGACAACTTCATAAATATCACCTTCATTAAGTACATTAACAGACGTATTTAAATCCACATTGATTTCAGGTTGCTTCTTTTCTGTGAAGATTTGAGGTGAATTAGGGGTTTCAAAAGAAACATCTTTGATATAAATTTTTTGGATAGCAAATTGCTGCAGCTTCTCTTGTGATGCTTCGTCTGACATTTTAACCTCGTATTAGTTAAGAATAATGGTTAATCCATTGAGTCAAGCGGCCTTCATCCATCGCACCTGCTTGCCTATCAACTTCTTGACCTTGTTTAAATAAAATTAGTGTTGGGATACTTCGAATTGCATATTGCGTTGAAAGATTCTGCTGTTCTTCTGTGTTCACTTTAAAGAAAAAAGCCCGGTGCGACATTGACTCTGCTACTTTCTCAAAAACCGGAGCCATCATCTTACAAGGTCCACACCAGCTAGCCCAAAAATCAACAACAACAAGTAAGGAGTTTTTTTCAACAAAACGTGAAAAATTTCCTTCATTTAAATTAAATACTCGACCTGCAAATAATGGTGATTTACATTTGCCACATTTAGCAGCTTGATTAATTTTAGTAATTGGTAGTTTGTTTATTCCGCTACAATGGCAACAAACAACAAACTTGCTTTGCTCTTCAGCCATAACACACTCTCTTATTCATTAGTCATCAATAAATGAAAATCTTTAAAATACAGCGATGCTTTTTATAATATCAGCCTTATAGTTTATTTAAATAATAATCCATCAAGCCTACCAGCTGCTTCAGTTGCATATAAATCATCGCATCCGCCAATATGTTCATCATCAATAAATATTTGTGGAACTGATGTAATTCCACCACTTTTTCCAACCATTTCACTATATTTGCTTGGATCAGCATCAATATCAATTTCTGTAAACTTAACAGATTTGCTATTTAATAACGATTTAGCACGAACACAATAAGGGCAAAATTGCGTGCAATACATAACTATATTTGCTTGCTCTTGAGACATTTCCTTTTCTTGAGACAATGTTAACTGCTCCTAAACTTAATCTATACTTTACTGACAGGAAGTTTTTCTCCTTCCCAGGCAACGATGCCGCCTTTTAAATTAAAAACTTGTTCATAGCCTGAACGCCTTAATATTGAAACTGCTCTTGAGGAACGATGACCAGAACGACAACTGACGACAATGGTTTGATTTTTATATTTATCCAATTCATTTAGGCGGCTTTTCACCTGGCCTAGTGGGATATGAACGGAATCAGCAATATGGCCAGCTTCAAATTCACTGGGCTCTCTGACGTCAACAACCACCGTGTTTTCCTTATTGATTATTTGAACAACTTCAAGCGGTGTTTTATCCCACTTACCCTTAATAAAAGAGTTTATAATCATATAGAACAGAATCGTCCATACAACTATTAACAATAAATTGTTACTATAAAATTCACCGATATTTTCCATTAATCACATGACCTAAACTGAATAAAACTGATATAAACGTAAATGAGCAATACGCGAGTGCTATACTCGTATACATCATACCCTAACTTTATTACCAGGGTAAACGGGCAAATAGAAAGAAACCGGGTACAATTTCTCTTTAGCCAGAAAATTAGCCAAATTAATCAATAGAACAAAAAACCTCTCTCATCATACAGACCAGACGAAGTGTTCTTGCATCTCCAACTCGATAATAAACACGATTTGCATCTTTTCTTGAAGCTAGAATGCCTTTATCTCTCAAAATAGCAAGGTGTTGTGAAATATTACTTTGCGATGTGCCAACCTTTTCGACAATATCCTGCACACTGTTTTCCTGGCT
Source organism: Gammaproteobacteria bacterium (assembly GCA_015231865.1). Classification (GTDB taxonomy): domain Bacteria; phylum Pseudomonadota; class Gammaproteobacteria; order GRL18; family GRL18; genus JADGAU01. The sequence goes on from JADGAU010000001.1 coordinate 81,302, forward strand.
GCCTAATGTACATAAAATCTTTAATCTTAATGGGTGAGACATAGCTTTAAGTGATCGAGAAGCTCTATCAATATCATCATCCTTAGTCATCAAGCCTAAAAGCTCATCAGTATAACAAGTTGCATTGTCATCTTTAGTATCATTAGTTGCCATATTTAGTTATCCACCCTGGTACAATCTTTTTAAACCGATAAAACACTAAGCAATGAGATATTTATATTTCTCTTACAATCAAGAGTATATAAAATATCCTTGCAAATTATATTAATATTACAGTATACATTAATATGAGAAAATAAGTAAATGTCTTATAGCTTGTTATCGTTAAAAATGAGACCAATTAGTTATTTAAATATCGTAGCAAATCAAGTATTATCTAAGTTTTTTGATCAAAGACAAAATAATATTTCCCTATGACCGACTTTAGACCCAAGCCCGTTGCATTAATAATTTTGGATGGATGGGGCTATTCTGATATCAATAACAATAATGCCATTGCCAAAGCTAACAAACCCAATTGGGACAAATTGTGGAAACAATATCCTAATACCTTAATCAAAGGCTCAGGTGCTGATGTTGGATTACCCAGTGGACAAATGGGAAATTCAGAAGTTGGACATTTGAATATTGGAGCAGGGCGTGTCGTTTATCAAGAGTTCACCCGCGTTAGTCGTTCAATTAGAACCGGTTCATTTTTCTCTAATAACACTTTGACTGATGCAATTGATTTTGCCTTAGAAAATAATAAATCTGTTCATGTGCTTGGATTATTATCCGATGGTGGCGTTCATTCGCATGAAAACCATATTCATGCAATGATGAAACTGGCTATAACTAAAGGCGTTGAAAAGCTCTATTTACATGCTTTTCTTGATGGAAGAGATACCGCACCTCAGTGTGCAATGAAATCGCTTGAAAAAATGCATCATTATTTAAATGAGCAGGGCAAAGGTCATATTGCTTCTATTGTTGGCCGTTATTATGCCATGGACAGAGATCATCGTTGGGATCGAATAAAAACTACCTATGATCTGATCACAGATGGCAAAAGCAAGTTTTCTGCAAAATCAGCAGCAGAAGCATTAAACCTTGCATACGAACGAGGAGAAACTGATGAGTTTGTGCAAGCAACATCTATTGCCAATATTGATGGTTCAATTGCCACTGTTGAAGATGGTGATGTCATTATCTTTATGAATTACCGTTCTGATCGGGCTAGACAAATTACACGCCCTTTTATTTCAAATGACTTTGACTGCTTTACTAAAGATAGGAACGTTAAACTAGGTCGTTTTGTTAGTTTAACTGAGTATTCTGCAAACTTTGATGTTCCAGTTGCCTTTCCTCCGGAACGTTTAAATAATGTTTATGGTGAATACATTTCAAAATTTGGTCTTCGCCAATTACGTATTGCTGAAACTGAAAAATATGCACATGTTACTTTCTTTTTTAATGGTGGTGCTGAAGAGCCATTTGAATATGAAGAACGGATTCTTATTCCATCCCCTAATGTGGCAACTTATGATTTACAGCCTGAAATGAATGCACCAGAGTTAACCAAAAAATTAATAGAAGCTATCAATACTCAGAAATACGATAGTATTATCTGTAATTTTGCCAATCCTGATATGGTAGGGCATACAGGTAAACTAGAACCAACAATAAAAGCAATTGAAGCTGTAGATCGATGCCTTGGTATGATAGTCAAAGCAATACAAGACGTCGGTGGTGAGCTATTAATAACAGCTGACCATGGTAATGCAGAAAAAATGTTGAATGATGAAACTGGTCAGCCTCATACTGCTCACACCATTAATCCAGTGCCCTTAATCTATATTGGCCGCAAAGCTGAAATTGCCAGTACGGGTGCCTTATCAGATATTGCACCAACGATGTTAACCTTATTAGGACTGGATATTCCTGAAGAAATGAATGGTAGGTCATTACTTAATTTTCAAGAAATTAACTTATAATCATCTTTATTTTTAAACTAAAAGGTTAAATTTAAAAAATTAAGATGAAACCTTTATTCCTCCTATTTTTATTTACTATTTGCCTACCTGTATTGGCTGATGATAAAGCACAACTGTCTCAAAAAAAACTAGCAACCCAGGAACTTAATCAGCTTAAACAAAAAATTAGCCAATTAAAAAATGAATTAAGTAGCATTAGCCAGAAAAAAAATAAACATTTATATAAACTTCAACAGTCTGATCTTAAAATTAATGCTATTAGTAATAAAATTCACAAGCTCAATATCAAAATCCAAAACCTGCAGAAACAACAAAGTAATTTAAATAAAAGCTTAATCAAGCATAATCAAAATTTGTCCATGCATCAAAACATTTTATCTCAGCAAGTAGCAGCTAGTTATCAGGCAGGAAAGCAAGAATTAGTAAAATTATTATTAAATCAACAACAGCCGGCAAAATTTAATCGTATCATGACCTATTACGAATACTTCCATAAAGCCCGCCTACATCAAATACAACAAGTAAGCCAAATTATTTCTAAAATTGGAGAGGAACAACATCAACTCCAATTAACGGAACAGGAAATCTCTTTACAACAACACCTTTTAGAGCAAGAGCACGAAACTTTTAAACAAGAAAAAAGTAAACAACAATTTTTAATTTCTGAATTGAATGAGCGACAAAAACAATCGACAGATCAATTAGAACAATTGATAAAAGATAAAAATAGACTCAATCAATTATTATCTCAGATCCAGGCTGCAGTTAATAGAATGGCAGCCTTAGAACAACAAAAACCATTTAAACAGCTTAAAGGTAAATTGACCTGGCCTAGCTCTGGCAAGTTAAAGAAACTCTATGGACGTTGGAGAAGTGTTAATAAAGTGAAATGGAATGGCAATATCATTCAAAATCCTGAAGGTTCAGAAGTTTATAGTATTTCATCTGGCAGAGTAGTTTTTTCTGACTGGTTTCGCGGCTATGGCTTATTAACGATTATTGATCATGGCCAACAATACATGAGTTTGTATGGGCATAGCCAAAGTTTATTAAAAAGTGTTGGCGATGAGGTTTATGTTGGTGAACAAATTGCTACCAGCGGCAGAACCGGGGGTAACGCAATACCAGGGACTTATTTTGAAGTTCGCTACAAAGGGCAGCCAGTAAACCCTTCAAGCTGGTGTAAGAAAATGCCCAAAAGCTAAATCTTATTTATATTCATGATATTTGGCCAAAAGTAACGCAGTCTGTATTTTCCCTCATGAACCCTACTCCTGGTTAAAGGTGATGAGTATACTTGAATTGTTAACAACGACTGTTATATAGTCACCAATTAAATTAACTAAAAGAATCATAATCATTCAGAAATTATGCAAATATCACATCAAAAATTATCATTACTGCTCACTATTGTTTTTGGCCTACTTTTTCACCCTGTGTTTGCCGAAGATATCAATACTGACTCAATTAAAGAAAACAAAGATAGCCTGGAAACTAAACAAGAAGCTGAAAGTTTTTCCAGACCACTACCCATTGATATTATTCAAGAATTTACTCATAGCTTTGATAAAATTAGAAAAGAGTACGTTGAAGATATTGATGATAAAGAAATTCTTACTAATGCTATAAAAGGAATGCTTTCCGGTTTAGATCCTCATTCAACTTATTTGGATTCAACATCTTTTGAAGAAATAAAAGAAGGAACAAAAGGTGAATTTAGTGGGCTTGGTATGGAGGTTGGTGTTGAAGATAAACACATTAAAGTAATTACTCCTATTGATAACTCCCCAGCTCAAAAAGCAGGCATAAGAGCCGGAGATTTCATTCTTAAAATAAACAATACACCAACAAGAGGTATGAGTTTAGATGATTCTGTAAAATTAATGCGCGGTGAAGTTGGAACGACAATTACCATCACAATTTTACATGAAGGCAGTAAAACTCCTGAAGATATCACCATAACTCGTGAAGTAATTAAACTTTCCAGTGTAAAATCAGAATTACTTAAACCTGATTTTGCTTATGCTCGATTGTCTAGTTTTCAATCCCGTTCTGCAAATGATCTTAAAGATCAAATTAAAACACTTGCGAAAACAAATAAATCACCGCTTAAAGGCCTAATCCTGGACTTAAGAAATAATCCCGGAGGAATTTTAACGGGTGCTGTTGATATTAGTGATTTATTCATAAATCAAGGATTGATTGTTTATACTAAAGGACGCCACGAATCTTCTATTCAGAAATATTCAGCAACTCAAGGAGATATTTTAGATTCAGCACCTATTGTTGTTTTAGTTAATAAAGGCTCTGCATCTGCTTCAGAAATTGTTGCCGGTGCACTTCAAGATCACAAACGTGCTATCATTATGGGCCAACAATCATTTGGAAAAGGTTCAGTTCAAACAATCTTACCGATGTCTGAAAAAACAGCGATCAAACTTACCACAGCAAGATACTATACACCCTCGGGCAAAGTCATTCAGGCTAAAGGCATTGTTCCGGATATTGTTATTGAAAACTGGAAACTTGACAAAACAAAATCAAAATTTAATTCCAGTGTTAAGGAAGCGGATTTAGAAGGCCATTTAAGTGGTGCTAAAATTTCCTCAAAGGATAAAAATGGAGAAAAATCTGACAAGAACCTTTCAAAAATAAGCTCTAAATTAGAAACCGACTATTTACTAAATGAAGCTCTAAATTTATTAAGAGGCATAGATATTTTAAGTAAGCATAAAAAGGCTCTATAGTTAACTATTCAATGAAGATTAAATCTCGTCTTGTTAATAGAGGATTAACCTGTTTTTATTTTTGGTTAATTGTCTTTTTGATATTGCCTATAACTGCTTTTAGCTCACCAATAAATAAAACTAGCTATATAGCAATTATTATAGATGATCTGGGCTATAAACCACAAAACGATCGTCGTGCTTTAGCACTTAAAGGCAACCTCAGCTATGCTTTTTTACCGTTTGCACCAAATAGTAAGGTTCTTGCGAAACAAGTCGTAAAAAAGCAGCAAAATATTTTTTTACACCTTCCTATGGAAGCCACCAATTCGGTAAAATTAGGTCCTGGTGGTTTGACTTATAAAATGACAAAAAGTGAATTTACTAATTCAGTCATTAATAGTATTAACTCAGTTCCATATATCATTGGTATCAATAATCATATGGGAAGTTTATTGACGACAAGTAATATTCACATGCAATGGTTAATGGAAATAATGTCTCAAAAAAACCTTATTTTTATAGATAGTCGAACAACAACTAAAACTGTTGCAGAAAAACTCGCTAGACAAAACCATATACAGGTTACTCGTCGAAATGTTTTTCTTGATCATACTCGAAATGCTAAAGATATCCAGTTTCAATATAATAGATTGTTAAAACTGGCCAAAAGAAATAAAACCGCTCTCGCTATCGCACACCCTTTTCCAGAAACTTTAACTTTTTTAGAACAACAACTACCCAAACTTAAGTCATTAGGTATAGAATTAGTCTCTGTTTCTGAATTAATAAAACAACAACAATTATAATTATTTAATGAATAAAAACGTCCTAATTATCTTAGCTGAAGGTTTTGAAGAACTCGAGGCAGTTACTGTAATTGATTTACTTCGAAGAGCTGATATTACTGTGACAATTGTAAGTTTAGACAATAGCACGCAACTTAACCCTGTTACAGCAAGTAGAGGAACTAAGATTTTACCTGATATTTCAATCGACACTGCTTTAACACAATCATTTGATTTGCTTGTATTACCTGGCGGACTTCCAGGCGCCGATAACCTAAATAAAGATAAACGTGTTCATCAAATAATTGAAAAAATGAATAAAGAAGGAAAATATATCAGTGCTATCTGTGCTGCACCAAGAGTTTTAATGGAAGCAAATTTATTGTCTAATAAAACTTATACCTGTTACCCTGATAGTGTTGATCTTAAGAAATATAAAAAAGTACAAACAAAAGGCAGTCTTCGAATCGATAAAAACGTTACCCTATGTAATAATGTTGTAACTTCAAAAGGCCCTGGAACGGCTATTGAATTTGCCTTAACACTTATTAGCTTACTTACTGATAAACTTACTGCGAACAATATTGCTGATGGATTACTTCATCCCCGGTTATTTTAATATTTTATGAATAAGATTCTATCTTTATTTTTTTTATTTTTTACATATCCAGTCTATGCTTGGAATATTGATGGGCTTGGTCAGTATAAATTCGAATTAATAAATAATACTCATAACGTTTATATTATGCATGGCCCGTTAGGTTTACCAACTAAACAAAATACTGGCTTTATGAATAATCCGGCGATGATAATTAGTCAACAGGGAGTTATTATCATTGATCCCGGCTCAACGTATGATGTAGGCGTAAATGTAATATCTGAAATAAAAAAAATTACGAATAAACCTGTTTTAGCTGTATTTAACACGCATATTCATGGGGATCATTGGTTTGCTAATCATGCCTTTAAACAATATTACCCAAACGCAAAGTTTTATGGCAGTCAAAATATGATTGACCAGGCTAATGGTGAAAAAGCAATTATCTGGTTAAACTCTATGAATTCTATGACAGAGGGACTAAGTAAAAATACCATTATTACTCCTCCTAACCTTATTACAGAAAATCATCAAAAAATTCAGATTGATGATCAAAGTTTTGTTATTTATTTGACTAATTTGGCTCATACCAATACAGATATAATGATTGAGCATGTTCAAAGTAAAACCTTATTCCTTGGCGATAATGGTTTTAATGGCCGCTTTGGTCAGTTTGATGATAGCTCAAATATCCAAGGAAATATTAAAGCTTTACAACTAGCTCAACAACTTGACATTAATTACTATGTCCCGGGACATGGTCAATCAGGACAATACATCGATGTTGTAAAACCATATCTTAATTATTTATTAATGCTAAAAAGGACTGTTGCAAAAGGTTTTGAAGAAGGTTTGGAAGATTATGAAATTAAAGATAAGATTGAATTAGAATTTTCTCAATACAACGGTTGGGTTGGTTTTAATATTGTTTTTGGCAAACATGTCAATAAAATGTATCTTGAAACTGAAAGTAATTATTGGTAATTAAACCTAACAAATCATTATGAATGTAATGAGAATAAATAAATTGCTGAAGAAAATCTCAAGATTTAGTGATATAAACACTCGCAGTAACTTTAACTATTTTTTTTATGTTAAAGCACAATTAAATAAATTAAAAGGATACAACCATGGCTACAACTACTCCTGATAACACAAAAAATAAAGAGACTACTAATAATCAAATTAATATTGATGGTGAAATTATTAACGTAGAAGAACTGACAACACGATATTATAAATTACAGCAAGAACGCAATACTTTAAAAAGAAGTAATACTAAAGCTGTTAGACGTTATAAACGTGAAGAAGAACTAAAGCCCTATCAAGCTGAACTTATTCGTTTACAAAAGCACCTTGAAGATAATAATAAAAAAATGATTATTATATTTGAAGGTCGAGATGCTTCTGGTAAAGGTGGTACGATTCGACGTGTTACACGTTATATGAATGAAAAACATTATCGTATTGTTGCCTTAGGAAAACCTACAGAAGAACAAAAAACACAATGGTTTTTCCAACGTTATGTATCTCAACTACCTCATGGCGGTGAAGTGGTTTTATTTGATCGCAGTTGGTATAACAGAGCTATGGTTGAACCGGTATTTGGGTTTTGTACCGCCGAAGAATATCAACAATTTATGAAAGGTGTTGTAGGTTATGAAAAAGATTTAGTACGCCAGGGAACCATTCTCGTTAAACTATATTTTAGTGTGACAAAAGAAGAACAGGAAAGGCGTTTTACTCGTCGTAAAACTGATGTTTTAAGGCAATGGAAATTATCCGAAGTTGATGTGCAGGCTCAGGAACGATGGGATGATTTTACCAATGTAAAATATGAAATGTTAAAACGTACTCATACTGCTACTTGCCCATGGACAATTATTCGCTCCAATGATAAACATCAGGCCAGACTTAATGCAATGCGTACTATTTTAAATAGTGTTCCTTATAAACGTTCAGATTCTTCACTTGATTTTGTACCCGATCACAACATTGTTTGCTCTGGTGCTCGAGAGATTGAATTAATGGAAGCTCAACGTCTACGTGAAGGTAAGTTTATTTCTTAAATTTATGTCTCTTTATCAAATTCAATTTTATTTTTTACTTTAATTACCTGGTCTTTTTTAAAAAATGATACGCGAACTCATAAATCAGGCTAATACAGTTATTCTTGGTAAAGAGCATCAAATTAAGCTTTCTATTTGTTGCCTACTAGCGCAAGGGCATCTGCTGATTGAAGATTTACCTGGAATGGGTAAAACAACTTTATCCCATCTGATTGCTCAACTTTTTGGTTTAAATTATACCCGTATTCAGTTTACCAGCGATATGTTACCTGCTGATATTATAGGTGTTAGTATTTTTAATAAAGAAACACATGACTTTAAATTTATTAAGGGACCAATTTTTACTCAAGTTGTACTTGCTGATGAAATTAATCGCTCATCTGCCAGAACCCAAAGCGCCTTATTAGAGGCAATGGAAGAAAATCAGGTATCTATTGATAAGCATACCTATCCATTAGATAAACCTTTTTTTGTTATTGCGACACAAAATCCCAATTTTCAAATGGGAACTTTTCCTTTACCTGAATCTCAGTTAGACAGATTTTTAATGAGAATTACTCTTGGCTATCCAGAACCCGCTGTAGAACGTCTTATTTTGCAGGGAAGACAAGATAAACTTATTAATTCACTGTCTCCTTTTTTTAATAACAATGAACTATTAAACCTTCAGAATAAGGTCAGTAAAGTTTTTGTATCTGATGCTATTTTAGATATTATCCAGGAAATACTCAGGATCTCCAGAGAGCAAAGTCAATTTATTACTGGTTTGTCACCTCGTGCAGGACTTGCTTTAATTCAGGCATCTAAAGCCTGGGCATTATTGCACGAACGTGAAATGGTCATACCTGATGACATTGACAATATTTTAACTGCTGTAATCGGCCATCGCCTTCAAAATAGCAGCCTGCAATCTTTATCAGATGAAGAGATACGTAATGTATTTCAACAAGTGCAAATGGTATAAATCTTTTTATGGATTTAAATAGACTTGCTGCCAAATCTAATAATGCAAAACTTGCCTATCATTTGATAGAAAATATACAGCTTTATTTTGTTGAACGGTTAAATTCAATTAGCCATAATGTTGGTAATAACCAAGACTTTATACCTATAGAATGGTTTAGAAACTCTGGAACAAATGGTGGCGGTGTACGCTTTGTTAGTCAAGACGAGTCTATTTTTAACCGTGCGCAAGTTAATTTTTCACAAGTTCAATATGAACTAGATAGTTCAAAATCATTAAATTCAGCAACGGCTATTTCTACTATAATACACCCGTTCAATCCTCAAGCACCGTCTATGCATATGCACATTAGTTATACTGAACTTAAAAATGAGCATAGTTATTGGCGAATTATGGCAGATCTCAATCCTGCTATTTTCTATAAAGAGGATGCAATTGTTTTTAAAAACAATCTTAAAACTTCTTCCAATAATTATTTTAATGAAGGCTATCAGCAAGGTTCAAAATATTTTTATATCCCGGTTTTAGAATGTCATAGAGGTGTTGAACATTTTTATCTGGAAGGCTTTAGTTCTGGTGATTTTAACGTTGATTCTAAGTTTGCCAAAAAAATAGGCGAATCAGTGATCGATACCTATATTACAATTATTAATAATCGAATAAATAACGATTTTTCTGCAACAGATAAAGAGGTTCAACTTGCTTATCATACGCTTTACCTATTCCAGGTTTTAACTCTTGATAGAGGTACAACTTCCGGCTTACTTATTCATAATGAAAATGATGTAGGTATTCTTGGATCCATACCCTCACATATTGATACTGAATTATTACGTTCCTGGGTTAGTAAAATGCCAATACCACAAGATAAATTATTAAATGCTATTTGTAATACTTTAGGGAATGGCGTTGTAATTATTGATGATTTGATGAAACAAAAACTTTGTGAGGTTTCAAGAAGGCATTATCAAGCATATCCTGAAGCTTTAACTATGCAAGCTAGCGGTAATCAAATACCGCCAACTGTCAATAATCATCGGTAATTAGAGCATATTAAATTGCTAGATATTCATTTCTTAAATCTTCATCATCTAGCACTTCCTTAGCAGTGCCATCAAATACGATTCGGCCCATATCTAAAATAATTGCTCTATCAGCCAGTTTAAGAGCTGCAACCGCATTTTGTTCAACAATAATTGTCGTAATACCTAATTTTTTAATATTTTTCAAAATATTTTCAATTTCATGAACTATCACCGGCGCTAAACCTTCATAAGGTTCATCCAGTAATAATAATTTAATATCTCTGGCTAAAGCCCGACCAATTGCTAACATCTGTTGCTCACCACCAGATAAGGTAACACCTTCCTGTTTGCGTCTTTCACCCAAACGAGGAAAATGTTCGTATATTCGTTCTATACTCCATCCGTGAGGTTCAACTATTTGAGCTAATTCAAGGTTTTCCTGAACCGTTAAACCGGCAATAATATCCCGATCTTCCGGTACTAATGAAACGCCAAGCTGTGCAGCTTGATATGACTGCATTTCGTGTAGGGGTTGATGATCTAGCCAAATCTCTCCATGATGCACCTGAGGATCATTCATTCTTGCAATTGAGCGAAGAACCGTTGTTTTACCTGCACCATTTCTTCCTAGTAGAGCAACAATTTCACCTTCATGGATGTCTAAATTAACACCGTGAATAATATAACTTTCACCATAATAAGAATGTAAATCCCAGCATGAAAAGAAAGCAGGAGCTGTACCAACATTTCTTATATTTTCATTCTTATGGACTTTTATAAATGGGTTGTTTTTCTCGCTTGCCGCTATTAATTTCTCACTCATCGTCTGCACCACCTAAATATGCCTCTTGAACAACTGGATTTCCCTTTATTTCATCAGGCGTACCTTCAGCAATAATTGCACCCTGAGCAAGAACAGAAATCTTGTCTGCAAGACTGAATACCACATGCATGTCATGTTCAATAATTATTTTAGTCATACCACTTTCTTTAATTTTCTTTAAAGTATCTATGGTTTTATTTGTATCATGTCTCGCCATACCTGCAGTAGGCTCATCCAGCAATAATAGCTTTGGATGCTGTATTAAGCTCATTGCTAATTCTAATCGACGTTTATCACCACGTGACATATTCCCTGCATGATGCATCATTTGATCTTTTAAGCCAAAATTCTCCAAAATATCAGTGGCTTCTTTATAAATCGTATCTTCTTGCATTAGAGATTTGAACCAGTTTAATTTAAAGTTACCATCCCGCCTGGCAAATGCAGGGATCATAACATTTTCGATAAGTGATAGTTCAGGAAAAATTTCTGGTGTTTGAAATACTCTGGCAATACCAATCTGGTTAATTTGATATGCAGTTTTCCCTACAACATTTTCACCTTTAAATGTAACCGTTCCCGTATCAGGTATTAACTTACCAATACAACAATTTAATAACGTTGATTTGCCTGCGCCGTTTGGTCCAATAATTGCGTGAACCGTTCCTTCTTCGACGTTAAGGTTCACTTCATTTAAGGCTTTTAAACCACCGAACGTTTTATTGACGCCCTGTATTTGAAAAAATGAACTTTCCACAATTATTCCTTATCTTTCTTTGACATTAGATTTTTTATTTTATCGAAGCCCTGCATGATACCGCCTGGCAAGAATATAACAATTATCATAAATAATAATCCAAGCGTTAAATGCCATCCTTCACCTACAAATAGACTGCTAAAATCTACGACAAATGCATGCATCGAATCAGGTACGAATGAGAAGAAATCGCCTAATTCTTTTACTCCGATTGATGAGAAAATATTTTCTAAATATTTAATAATGCCAACACCAAGCAATGGACCAAGTAAAGTACCTACACCGCCTAAGATTGTCATTAATACAACTTCACCTGAAGCTGTCCACTGCATTCTTTCAGCGCCTGCCAAAGGGTCGGTAACTGCTAACAAACCACCGGCTAAACCGGCAAACATACCGGAAATAACAAATGCAGCAAGAAGATACGGTTTTGTGTTATAACCTGTGTAGGACATACGGGTTTGATTAGATTTAATCGCACGTAAGTTTAAACCAAAAGGAGAATTGAAGATCTTTAATGAAATATAAAAAGCGATTATTAATAAAACTGCACAAAAGTAAAATCCCTGATAGCCACTCATTTCCAGTCCAAATAAATTTGTTGATGGGATACCTTGTCCAACTTCTACAAACAAACCATCAACAACACGTGGATCATTTTTTGATAATTGTAGTCCGGTTTCACCATTTGTTATGGGTGTTAATACAGAATAAGCCAAATTATATGACATCTGAGCAAATGCCAATGTTAGAATTGAGAAGTAAATACCTGAACGTCTCAAACTTATATAACCAATTAATAAAGCAAATATACCCGCTAGTACCATACTAAATATAATTGCCGGTAATACATTCATAGTTAGCAGTTTAAATGACCACACAGCGGTATAGGAACCCACACCCAAAAAGGTCGCATGTCCAAATGATAGATAGCCGGTTAAACCAAATAAAATATTGAACCCAACTGCAAAAATTCCAAATATTGCAAATTTTTGTAGAAGATCAGGATATGCTGCACCGATTGGTTCAAGCCATAATGGCATAGTTAAAACGACCACTGAAAATATCACCATATATAATGGAATATTATTGGATTTTAGAATTTTTTCATTTTTCATCTTAGTCTCAACTTCAAAATTCAGATTAATAATTCTGATTAATATAGTGGTAATATTTGTTAATGTAGCGAGGCATCAAGAATTAAAGGTGATGGAGTGTATATAAAATACATGACTGAACCTTTTTATTCTTGATAACGAAGTCTACATTAACAAAGAATGCCGCTATATTTAGTCTTCAAATACACCTTTCTTACCCATCAAACCACGTGGTTTAACCAGCAAGACTATGACCGCAACCAAATATATGATAATTTGATCAATTCCCGGAAGAATTGATTTAACTTCATTCATTGCAGCAAATGACTGCAAAATACCTAACAGAAATCCAGCAAATACTGCTCCTTCAAGAGAGCCCATACCGCCAACAACCACAACAACGAAAGATAAAACAAGAAAGTCCATACCCATATGATAATCAGGTGGAAGTATCGGTGCATACATAACGCCAGCTAATCCAGCAACAATTGTTGCAATACCAAAAACGATAGTGAACCGTCTTTCAATATTTATTCCTAACAATCCGACCATATCTCTATCAGCCATACCAGCCCTTACAACTAATCCAAAAGTTGTATATTTCAAAAAGGCAAATACTGCACCTATTATGGATAATGAAAATCCAAGATAAATAAGTCGCCACCAAGGGTAAACAACATTTTCCCCCAACCCAACTAAAGAACCCACTGGAGCACTACCAGAAAATGTTGCCGGTGCCGGTGTTGGAATTGGGTTAGCACCATAAAAATGGCGTATTATTTCTTGTAACACGATGGCTAAACCAAAGGTTACTAAAATCTGTTCAGCGTGAGTACGCCTGTAAAAATGACGAATCAGTCCACGCTCCATTGCAATGCCAATCGCAAGCATCAATGGAATTGCTAATAATATCGATATCGGGACCGAGTAATCAATAATTGCTGTCCCCGTATCTCCCCACCATATTTCTAAATAGGGTTGCTCTTTAAAAGCATCAAAAAATTTAATACTTTCATCTTTAACTGATTTCGATATTGTTAATAATTGATGCATCGATACGGCACAAAAGGCACCTAACATAAACAAAGCACCATGTGCAAAGTTAACAACACCCAATGTTCCAAAGACTAAAGTCAGCCCTAATGCAATTAAAGCATAAGCACCACCTTTATCTAAACCATTTAAAAGTTGGATAATGATTGTATCCATAATGAAAACCCAGTTAAGAAGTGTTAAGTGTTAAGTGCTAAGTGTTAAGTAAAAAGCCCTAATCATAATGATTAGGGCTTTTCTGACCAAGTGTTTTTCTTAACACTTAGTGCTACCCACTTAACACACTATTTTTATACTACATATGGTCCTAATTCACCACCAAAGATTTTTGCATCATATTCAACTTGCTTACGAGGAACCTGTTGAACAATTTCCAATAAATCAAACTGGCTAGTAGGCTTCATATTACCTCTCATTACCAAGACATCTTTGAAACACTGGTGATCTTCAGCACGGTATTCAGTTGGGCCATTACCCATACCATCGAACTCAAAACCTTCTAAAGTTTTAATAACTTCAGGTGGGTAGAAAGTACCAGCAGTTTCACAAGCATTTGCATAAAGCAAAGTCTGTACATAACATGTGTGAGCAGCCTGTGATGGTGGGAAACCATATTCCTGACCAAATGACTTAACAAAAGCTTGTGAACCAGCATCTTTAAGTGCCCAGTTCCAGTTTGTTGTACCTAAAATACCCTGCAGGTTTTTACCAGCACCTTGAGCCATTAAACGTGAATATAGTGGAACAATAATTTCAAACTGTTTACCATTAACCTGCTTATCTCTTAAGCCAAACTGAACTGCCTGAGTCAATGAGTTAATCATATCCTTACCATAATGGTTAAGGATTAGTGTATCAGCACCAGAGTTTAAAATAGGCGTAATATACTGTGAAAAGTCACCAGCACCAACTGGAGTCTTAACAGCTTTAAGCGTTTTCCAGCCAAGTGCTTCAGTCGTTTCTTTAATTGACTCTTCCTGAGTCCAACCCCAAGTGTAGTCAGCTGTTAAATGATATGCATTTCTGTCTGTACCCATTTCTTTCTTAAGAACAGGGCCTAATGCAGCACCAGACATTTTTGCATTAAAGAAGTGACGAAAACCATAACGACGCTTATCTTTACCAGTTGTATCATTCGAGTGTGTCAAACCAGCCATAAAGATTATGCCCATTTCCTGAGCTAGTGACTGAACGGCAATCGCAACACCTGATGAAGAACCACCAGAAATCATTAATGCACCTTCTTTTTCAATCATTCTTTTTGCAGATGAACGAGCGGCATCGGATTTAGTTTGAGTATCACCGGTTACAAATGTTACTTTCTTACCTAAGACACCATTACCTTTTAAAACTGAAGGCTTCATAGTATTTAACATACCGCCATCGCCTTCACCATTTAAGTGTTTTACTGCTAATTTGAATGCACGAAGTTCATCAGCACCTTCGTCTGCATAGGCACCTGTTTGTGGTACATTAAAACCTAAAACTAAATTTTTTGAATTGCCAGGGTTATTCCTAAAATCAGCCGCCCAAGTATTACGGCTAAAGAACATTGGCGCACCTATCGCCGCAGATGAAGCTACGCCAGCCTTTAAAACCTGGCGACGTGACCAGTTATTTGTTTTTTTATCAGTCATTCTTATTTTCCTTAAGCTATATTTTTTGTAGTTTAATTATGGACTAAAAAACCGGTGTCTTTTAATTTTTCTTATAATCATTAAACACGTCCGCCAACTATATACTCTTGCATCTATAGAACGCCATTAGACTTTAGTCTATAATAGATGAATTATAAATTTATTACCCTCAAGTAGCTCGTATTCAATGCCCAAACAAATTGTAGTAGCTGATGATCATCCCTTGTTTCGTTCAGCCATTAGTAGTTTATTAATCTCACTTCATAAGAATGGTGCTAGCGCTAATGCTAATGATATCAAAGTCGCTGAAGTTGAAGATTTTTCTTCTTTAATTGAATTATTAAAATCTTCTCATTCTACTGTAAGTCTTATTCTATTAGATTTAAAACTACCTGACATCAAAGGTATTGAGGGTTTATTGTTCCTTAAGAAAAATTATCCATCATTACCTGTTGTTATTGTTTCTGCCTATGACGAAGATAAAATAATTCATAATGCTATGCAATACGGTGCTAGTGGCTTTATACCTAAAAACCTTGAGATGCCTATCATTGCAAATGCCATTAGTGATATTTTAGCTGGAAATGTCTGGTATCCACAAATCAGTACCAGTGATAGCCATATTACAAATGATTTTAAGGAGCTCACCTGTACCCAATTAAAGGTATTATCTTTATTAAAAGAAGGCTTGCTGAATAAAGAAATGGCCTCTTCTATGAATGTCACTGAAGCAACTATTAAGGCTCATTTAACAGAAATATTTCGTAAACTAAATGTCAGCAATAGAACTCAAGCCGTTCTTTTAGCGAAAGAATTAGACCTGCCTGATTCTAATTTAGAACATTAACTTATTTTAAACTAGTCAAATTTTCTGTCCTTTCTTTAGAAATCATCCTAAACTAGCGTTATACTCTAAAATACTTAGGCCCTAGTATACTGATACTGCTTAATGATCAATCATATGCATTCGTTTAACAGAAATACTGCTTGATAAGTATATTAGAATATATTAATATGTGTTTTTAAAATTACAACCTAGGATTGCTTAAATGATATTCATCAAACAGGGAATTTATGTCTTATTAATGATGCTCAGCTTATTGTTAAGCATGTCTGGTTTCGCTCAACCTTACCCATACTGGCAAGCACCCGGGGCATACCCAGTTAATAATTATCAGGCGCACCCTTATAATGTGCCTCAAAGCTATGCTAACCAAGGCTTCTCGCCATATTCATATAATAGAATGGTGAATCCAAGGCTTATGGCTCCAAGGCCAACACCTTACCCAGCATATAATCCTGGCTATAATTATAATCGTCCATATACTCCAGTAGCACCTATGCAAGCTAGAGGTCCAATTACTGGCCCAGTTGGGCCTATTGGGCCACTTGTTCCACCTGCATATCCATATGCTAGAAACAATCCTTATGCTAATCGCAATAATAGATTCCCAATGAATCCATTTAATAACCGTTCATTCTCTGGAAAATCATTCCCTGGTAAAAATAGTTTCTTTAGTGACCATGGAATGCCATATGAACGCCGATTTTATGAACGAGGTCCTTTTGATAAAGATAGTTGGACTAAAGATGAAGATGATGGCCAGTTTGGTATCTTTGATATTATCCCATCAAACAAATTTGGTGAGTACTGGGATGGTTTCATAGATGGTCCAAATGATTCAGGTGATATCCCTGGTTCGCCAATAAAATGGCCGCAAATATTAATGCCTGACCCATTTGATGTTAGTGAACAGCTTGAAGATGCTGCTTATGAAACACCGTCTATACCACTATACGGTACTTATGGTACAACCGGTAACACTTCTGGCAGTGATGACGAGTATGATGATGATTAAATCATAGCTGATTGCAATAAACTTCTTAGTTTAGCAGGCTCAACAGGCTTAGGTAAAAATTTAAAACCATTGTTGTTGACCTGCTCCTCTAATTGCTGACTATATTCTGCTGTCACCAAAACACCAACAAAGGGCTGTTTACATTTTTTACGACAGAGCTTTAATAAGTCTAAACCATTCAAATCCTCTCTATCTAATTGATAGTCCATAAGAACAATATCAAAACTTTGTGTTAATTTTGTCATTTTTTCATAATCATCAATTTTATTAATACCGGTTACTTGTGCGCCCCATTTATTTAACAAGGCTTCACTTGCCTGTAAAATATCCTGATCATCATCGACACATAATATTTTTTTATTTATTAACCACTGCTTAGTGTTATTTACTACATTCATTGTATTAGCACTAATCATAGGATTACTTTCCTCGTATATTTTAGGTAACACTAATTTAAAGGTTGTTCCTTGACCTATATTAGAACGTAAACTTATTTCATGGTTTAATAATTCTGAAGCCTGACGGCAGATAGCCAGGCCTAAGCCAGCACCTTGTTTATTTTTTTTCTCTAATTGTTTAAATGGCTGAAATATATCTTCCTGCTTTTCTTCAGGTATTCCCGCACCTGAGTCTCTTACCTCAATCGCACACTCATTTTTATTTACCCATCGACAAGCGACAATCACCTTACCATTTTGAGTATAGCGAATCGCATTAGAAACTAAGTTTTGTAAAATACTAAGTAATAAAGTTCTATCGCTTCTAGTTTTTTTATCATCCGTATATATAATTTTTAATTGAATATTTTTGCGTTTTGCTATGACTAAAAACTCATTTTGAATTTCTCTTAATATTTCATTAATAGAAATATTTCTTAATTCCGGGATTAAAACACCAGAATCAAGCTTTGATAAATTTAATAAAGATTTTAATAAAGATTCTGCTGTATTTAAGGCGTTTAAGGAATTTTGAGCTAATTTCTGCTTATCAGGCTCATCTGTTAATTCTTCTAAAAGTGTTCCTAAGTAAAGTTTTGACGCACTTAAAGGCTGAGCTAAATCATGGCTGGCAGCTGCCAGGAAATGTGTTTTATTATTAATCACATCTTCTAACTGTTGATTAACCTCTGATAACTTTTCGGTCCTTTCTATGACTTTTGCTTCTAAAGTTTCATTAATCGCTGCTAATCTTTTCTCTACCTGCTTTAAAGGTGTAATATCTGTATAAGTGGTTATATAACCGCCATCAGGTAAACGTGCACCTTGTGTTTGAATAATACGGCCATCCTGCCACTCTCTGGAAAAAGTAAAGTGTTTTCCATAACGTAAAAATTCAAGACGCCTTTCTATTTGAGTTTCCAGACCATCAACCAGTACAGGACCATAACCTCTCTTTAAATTAAACCGAATAACTTCATCAACGGGTTTACCTGCTCGAACAAAATCTGGATCTAAATTAAATAATTCAAGATACTGTCTATTCCAAACTACCAGACGTAAATCCGCATCAACCACACTAACTGCCTGTCCAATATGATCAAAAGTCACTTTCAGGATTTCACGATTAAATTCAATTGCCTGCCCGGTTTGATCAATAAACCCATATAAATTCTGTTCTGGAAGTGCCGCAGATCGAATCAAATGTTCCGCAGAAGAGAGGCCAATACTACTGGCTAATAAACGTTCAGTTAACTCCATAAAATTATCATCTGCAACCTGATGCTTAATTTTATCTGTATCACAGCCCTGTTCCAGAAAGTATTCTTTAGTTCGCTCTTCACCGGTAAAGCGTGTGCATAACTCAAGTAAATCAGAAACTTTAATATGAAACTTACCTTGAGGTAAGGTCATTTCCCGAGTTTGATCAATATATGAAGCTGCTTGAAGTCTATCAACCAAACTAGGATTATATTTTAAGGAAAAATAAATAAAGCTCAAAATATTGAAAAATAAACTCCAGAAAACAGCATGGGTTAAGGCATCATTAAAATGTATTCCAAACAATTGATTCGGATTCCAAAACGAATTTTTATCTGCTAATAAATCTATAAATATCGTTGGCATCCAGGAAGAATGGACTAAAGACGGTAAAAATAAACAATAAAACCATACCAATAAACCAAGCACCAGACCGACAAATACGCCTTGTTTATTCGCTCTATGCCAATACACTGAAGCCAAAATAGAAGGCAATAACTGAATTGCAATGGCAAATGATACTAAGCCAATACTTTGTAAAGACTTATCTGTTCCACCAACATAATAATAACCATAGGCTAACAAGACGATAGCCAGTATTGTTAAGCGTCTGACTATTAATAAAATTTGATGGGTATTGCCCTGATAGAAACGAACTAAAATTGGAAAAATCAGTTCATTTGAGACCATTGTGCTTAAAGCAATCGTGGCAACAATGACCATCCCGGTAGCCGCAGAAAAACCACCTAAAAAACTAAGGATAGACAAAACGCTATGATCTGTAACCATTGGAATTAATAAAACATATAAATCAGGATTTTTATGCTCATCAATAATTAATAAGCCTGCTGCTACAATTGGTACTACAGCCAGACTAAAAAGCATTAAATACAGAGGCAAACCCCAACGAGACAAGTCTTCACCACCTCGCGCTTCTACCACTAAAACATGAAATTGTCTGGGTAGAAGAATAATTGCTCCGGCAGCAAGAAACGTTTTGGTCAATAAATCGGTCGAAAATTCGAAAGATTCAAAAGGTTGTACTAACAATTGAATCGTACTTATATTATTCTGTGCCTGCGCTGCCTGATTGACTACAATATCAAAAGCCAGTACTGCAATTGCTAAAAAGGCAAACAATTTAATAATCGATTCAAAACTAATTGCATGAATCAAGCCCCTATGATGTTGTGAAGCATCAATAGTCCGAGCACCAAATAAAATTGAAAAAATGGCAAGTATAATCGACAAGACAAAAGCCGTATCAAAAAATGCAACACCTGTCAGATTAGCCGAGTTGCCTGTTAAGGTATCATAAGTATTTGCTATTGCTTTGATTTGTAAAGCAATGTAGGGCATCGTCCCCATTAAAGCAATAATGGTAACGATTGCTGATAGTCGCTTGCTTTTACCATATCGTGTGGCAATAAAATCAGCGATTGATGTCGTTTTATGACGTTTAGCTGCGGCAATGATTTTTTTAATAAAAGGAAAAAAGAAAATAAAAACTAAAATTGGACCCAGATAAATCGTAAAAAAACTTAAACCGGATTGTGCCGCATTGCCAACTGCTCCATAAAATGTCCAGGAAGTACAATAAACAGTTAAAGACAAAACATAAATGACAGGATATAATTGAGACACTCTACTATCTTTATTACGCTCACATCGGTAGGCAATATAAAACAAAATAGACAGGTAAATTGCTGTAACAGCAACAACAATTGCAGAATCAATCAATAATCTCTCTCCATAAAATTTTCTTCATTGAGCATAGATGAACTATGTAATTGAAGCAATAACAAAAAGTAACTAAGTCTGCATTTTCAAAGATTAGTGGTATATACTAAGGCTCGTTGACAACAGGCCCTAGAACCTTAATTGTAGTTATACCAAACTCTACATGAATAGAATCAATCAATATATTGCCAGAAAAATAAAACCCGTTGAAACGATGACTTTAACGCATCGTAAAATTTATATTTTACCAACAAAAGAAGGTTATTATTTTGCCCTCACCATTATTTTAATGGTGTTAGCAGCGATCAATTTTTCAAACAATCTAATTTATTTATTTACTTTTTTTCTTATTGCTATTGCTTTGTTGTCTATGTTTTATACTCAGTTTAACTTACTGGGCGTCAAAATTCATAGCCAACATGCAACACCTGTTTTTTGTGGCGAAGACATGAATGTACCGATTGTTATTCAGCAAACTTTACAAAAACATAAGCAATCGATGGCAGTTCAAATTAAAATCAATGATTTTAGCCATCAAATAAATTATGTTGATTCTGCCCATTTACACTTTTTTCAACTTAAAACAACTCAACGAGGCTATCTAGACATTCCAATGGTTACCATATCCTCGACCTTTCCATTTGGCTTATTTCGTGCCTGGTCCTTAGTCAAACTTGAATCAAAAAACCTGGTTTATCCTCAGCCTCTAAACTACGATTCAGACTTAATGGGACAATCAAATAGTCAATCTCAAAGAGAGGGCACACAAAAAGGGGATGATGAATTTTTCGGTCTATCACAATATATTCAAGGTAGCTCGTTAAAAAAAGTTCATTGGAAAATGGTCGCTAAAGAGCAGGGGATGTATTTAAAAGATTTTGTTGAAGGAGGGCGAGCTTTAAAACAATGGTTTGATATTCGTGACTTCCCCGGGCACATTCCATTTGAAAAAAAACTAAATTTTCTTTGCTACTTAATTCAACAAGCGAATCTGCAATCGATGACTTATGGCTTAAAACTGTATCATGATCAAACCGTGTTAGGCACTGGTCAGTTGCATTATCAGCATTGCCTTTCATTGTTGGCCTTGGTTGAAACATAGATAATGACTTTTATTCCACTACTAATAACCAGTTTAGTTTTAACAACGATAAGCCATTATCAATCATTGCCTATTATTTTTATTCTCGTTAACTTTTCTGTATTAGCCTGGTTTTTCTTTACCCGAGTCAATCTTAACCACATTCAACTTAAGCCTGAATTTGGTCATCCAGCTTTAAAACATCTATTTACCGTATCATTTCTTGTCATCCTGATCAGCTACTATGGATTTCATTTTACCCAGGATATAGCCACAACCTTATTAACATCAATGTTGTGTTTAAAATTATTAGAAATAAATAATAAAAATGCTCACCGACATATTACTATGATCATTTATTTACAATTTTTTTCACTCATTGTGTCATTTTTAAATTCACAGGAATTTCTTCTGGTTATTTATAATTTTATTGTTTTGCTCTTTTTACTGTTTTTATTATTACATTACCAAATTGAATTTCGGGGCAATTGCCATGACAGTAATAATCAAACCCTATCTTATGGCTCAACGAAACGACATACATGGTTTACCGAAGCCCATTATTTAAAAAAAATTATTGTCATCACAATCCCGATAACCATTTTCCTATTTTTGTTTTTTCCTAGAATTCCAGGCCCTTTATGGACTTTACCATCATTAAGCCAACAAAGTGTCACTGGTTTATCAGATAGTATGTATCCGGGAAGTGTGAATGAACTCTCTCAATCGGAAGAGCTGGTTTTTACGGTTAAATTTGAAGATAAAATTCCAAGTTCTGATCAACTTTATTGGCGTGGTCCTGTGTTAACAAAAACGGATGGCTTTTTATGGGAGCAGATAAAAAAAAGAACTCACTCTCGCCCACTTAACAAAGCCAGTAAAGTCGATTATTTCTCAGAGCCAATTAGTTATGAAATTAATCTGCAGCCACAGCAGCAAAAATGGTTATTTACCTTGGATATGCCATACTCACTCTCAAGTCCAATGATAAAAAATCCGTTTCTATCAGATAATATGCAATTTCTAGTTAGATATAATATTCGCCAACTGGTTCAGTATAGCGCCTTATCCTATCGAGATTATTACCTTAAATCGATTAAACAAGATATTCAAGAGGCATTGATTTATCCTCATCCGTCTAATCCAGAAACCTATGCTCTGGGTCAAGAGCTGGCAAAAAATAACAGTCCGAAACAAATCATTCAACTGGGTCTCGATTATTATCTTGAGAAAGAATTTTTCTATACACTAAAACCAAACATAATGACTGAAAACCCTAGTGACCAATTTTTATTTCAATATCGCCGTGGTTTTTGTGAACACTTTGCCAGTAGCTTTGTATTATTAATGCGAGCAGCCAATATTCCTGCCAGAGTTGTTACCGGTTATCAGGGGATGAGTTATAACAAGGTGGGTGATTATTATCGGGTAACACAATCCAATGCTCATGCATGGGCTGAAGTCTGGCTAGAAGAAAGTGGCTGGACGCGAATCGATCCAACTGCAGTTATTCCTCAACAGCGAATTGAAAACGATATATTTGAACGTCAACAGGATAATCTAGCCTTTTATAATTTAAATTATTCGGATGTTTCGCAATTACAGAAAAAATTCAAAGTCTCTGAATTTCGCAGGGCATACCTAAACATGCAACAGTCACTTCACTACTTGAATTATCGCTGGAACCAATGGGTCATCAGTTATGATACAAAAAAACAAAATTCACTTTTGAATTGGCTAAATTTAAAAAATCTAACTCAAATACTATGGATTGCGATTAGTGTATTTAGCCTGTTTATTGTCTTTTTTATGTGGTCAGTGAATAGAAAACAGAAAAAAACGAATGATCCGCTATTAAAGCTCTATCAACAATTAATAACTAAGTTAAAAAAACACGGCTTTGATTATCCTGGTAACCAACCACCTCAATTAACAAAACAACAAAGTCTTTTGTTTTTCCCGGAAAATTCAAAGGAGCTTGAAGATATTTTTAATTTATTTATTAAGTTAAGGTATACAAATTCTAACACTGAAGCTGAAAAAAAATCATTTAAAAAACTAGTTAATCGTTTAAAAATATTGAACAATTAAATTTAATTTGTGATTTAATCTTATTTATTTTTTAATTTATTTGCCGATGAAATAAAAGAATAATAAAATCTTCTTATATTTAAATTTATATCTATCTACATAATTGCAATTAACTTACTATCCATAATGCTTTTACAGGATAAATAACAGGAATTAATAATTTGATTACAACTAAAAATAGACTTTCATCTAATTTTGATAGTCGCATCAACCTTATTGATGATATAAGTTTCTCCTATCAACAAAATTATCTTAATAGTATTTATACTGATTTAACTCTTCTCAAGCTTAAAAAGCTTAAGCAAGATGAAGATCAAACTAGTACATTAGATCAATCTGATAATATTAAGACAGAGAATTTGATACAAAACATTGATCTAACGATTAATGAAAGCAAAAACTTTACTGCTATTCAATATGCTGAAGCCCAGATACAAACTGAAGATACATGGTATGTTGGTGAAGACCCTATTTATGTCCCTGCACCTGCACCTGTAAATCAAGAACAAACTTCATATTCACTAACGCCTCTAGGATGGGGGCTAGTTATCTTGGGTGTTGGAGGGGCTGTTGCGTTAGCAGCTGGAGGTAGCAGCAGTAACAGCAGTTCGGATCAAACTTCTGATTCAGGCAATACCGCTATTGAAGGAACCATTGTAGCCGGACCTGTCGTCGCTGGTCATGGCTTAACTGTTTCTATTTATTCAGACAGGGGTGAATTACTTATTGCCAATGTTGAAGTAAATGATGATGGTACTTACAAAGCTGATTTATCTAGTGCCTATCAAGGAATTATTCTAGTCCAAGTCAATGATTCCGATTCAGGTGTTGACTATATTGATGAGAGAACGAATCAAGCCGTTGATTTAACAATCAGCTTAAGAGCTATAACAAACTTATCTAAACCTGACACACATACCATAAACCTTAATTTAGCAACTGAATTACTAACTAGAGCCTTAGGGCTAAGCGCATCTGAAACCAATATATCATCTATTGGGACAATTAATGCAGATCAAATATTAACAAAACAGACTGAAGTTGAGGAAGCTCTAAATATTAATTATGGCCAATTAATCAGTGGCGAAATTAAGGTATTAATTGATACAGAAGGTAATAATACCGGCACATCAAATAATTATGGTAATGTTTTAGCAGCGCTCTCTGCAATGGAGTCCGATTCTGTCTCAACCGAGGGTGTATTATCTTCATTAGAAACTCTGCTCAATGATCCTACTGGACAAGCAAGTATTGTTACTAAATTAAAATTAACTCAACTTACTGATCATGCAGAAACAGTCAGTAATAATCCAACAACTAATTCATTTCCTCAATATGTTGAAGGTATAATTAGTGACACCACTAAACCAACACTAATAATTACAGATAATGTTGATGGTATTGCAACCTATAATGATGTCACGTTTACATTTACCTTTTTAGAAGATGTCATTGGCTTTGATACTAGTGATATTGTTGTTACAGGAGGAAGTTTTAGTGAAGATAAATTTACCAAAGTTTCTAGCAAAATATATACACTGGTGGTAACTCCAAATGATAATAGTAGCGCGAATATAACTATTGATATTTCAGCTGATAAATTTAGTGATGTATCTGGCAACTTAAATGATGCCATTACTCAATATACCCAGGCTGTTAATTCAGATAGTATTATGCCCACAGTAAAAATTACCGATAATGCGGATGATATTATATCAGGTGACGTAACTTATACTTTTACTTTTTCCGAAGATGTGACTAATTTTAGTAAAGAAGATATTGAAGTCAGTGGCGGTAACAAAGGTGATTTCGTTTCTGTATCTGCGAGTAACTATACTTTGATTGTCACTCCTAATAGTGATAGCACTGAAAACCTGACTATTGATATTGCTGCCAATAGTTTGAATGATTTAGCAGGAAACAATAATGAAGCAATAGAACAAATTGTTCAGGCGGTTGATACAGCACCTCCAACCCTGGTCATTAGCGATACTGCAGATGAAACAACATCAGGCAATGTAACTTATACTTTTACTTTTTCAGAGGATGTTACAGGTTTTGATAGCAGCGATCTGACTGTCAATGGTGGTACTTTCCTGACAGAGGATTTTAGCAAACTATCCGATAGCGTTTATACACTAATCGTTACCCCAAACCCTGATAGTACCGACGATATTACAATTGATATAGCGGCCGATAGTTTCACCGACTTGGTCGGAAATAATAATCGTGCAATAGAACAAAGTGTGCAAGCTGCCGATACAGAAATACCAATTTTAGAAATTACGAGTGATACCGAAGGCGTGGTATCTTCAGATGTTATGTATACCTTTACTTTTTCTGAAGACGTGACTGGATTTACTGAAAATGACATTTTTGTTAGCGGCGGAGATAAAGGAACCTTTGATCCAAGTTCTGAAAGTGAATATACATTAATTGTTACACCAGATGCTGATAGTACCAGAGATATAACCATTGATGTTCCAGCTAATAGTTTTACTGATGCTGCGGGTAACAATAATTCAGCAATAGATCAATTTGTTCAGTCTGTTGATACAATTGCTCCAACTGTGGTTATCACCGATAACGCTGATGATGTAACATCGGATGATGTGACATATATCTTTACTTTCTCTGAAGATGTCACTGGCTTTACCGAAAATGATATTGATATTGGTGGAGGTACGATTAGTTCATTTAATTCTGACTCTGCTAGTGTCTATACTATAGTCGTAGCTCCTGATAGTGATAGCACTGATGATATTACCATTGATATTGCCGCAGATAGATTAACCGACTTAGCTGGCAATAATAATGCGGCAATTGATCGAGCTATTCAGGCTGTCGATACCTTAGCGCCAACCTTGCCAGATAATACTAAGATTACGATTGTAGATGCAGATGATGATTATATTAATAACTCAGAAAAAAACTCGTTTATCATCACCGGTATAGCCGATGCTGTAGAAAGTGGCGCAACTGTCTCTTTAAACATTAGTGATGAAGATGATACAACGATTGAGAATATTGAACCTGTTACAGCACAAGCAGATGGATCCTTTAGTTTTACTGGTATTAATGTAGGGAATTTAGTGGATGGAGAGTTAAACTTTAGTTTTACCGCAACTGATGATTTAGGTAATGTTTCTGATGTTTTAACTAAATCTATTATTTTAGATACTACCACAATTAATCCTGATGACACTAAAATTACCATTGCAACCGATGACAAGATTAATGAATCAGAAAAGGCTGCTGTAACAATTGTTGGCGCTGCCGGTGCTGTTGAAAATGGAGCAACGGTTGATGTCAGCATATCAGATAATACCAACCCCAACCCCGTCACTTTCAGTACAACGGCAAATAATGATGATGGCTCGTTTTCTATTATAGCAACAGATAGCCTTGATGTTACTGGTTTAGATTATGGTGAACTAACATTCAGTTTTACCGCAACTGATGCTGCTGGTAATGAATCCGGAAATACGGATATCGATATACCATTTTCTGATCCTGAAATCGTTATTTTTGATTTGGTTGAAGGCGTTTCTTCCGATCACTCTCTTAGAACATTTGACGATACTCTAGATTATAAAATTTATATTCGTGTTGATTCTAATAGTGAAACTTTAAATACAACTCCTACAGCAACTGCCATCGCTGCTGGCGCAACATGGGGTACCTGGACTGGAGCCAATAATTTAGATGCTACTGACTATGTAATTTTAGTTGGTAGTAATTCACATATACTCGCCGTAACAGGTGGAGCATCAGCCCCTCTGCAATATTCAAGCTCTATAGCAAGTAGCTTCAATTATTGGTTTACACCTTCATCGGGTGTTATAAATAGCACTGCATTCAAAATTAATTATAGCGGTAGCGTAACTCGAC